>JBAWYQ010000056.1:0-20163 GCA_037143475.1 Burkholderiales bacterium
CACGAACAATGTTAAGGACTTCGGGCGAGTGAAGGGCCTGGAAGTCGAGAACTGGACCAAGTAGGAAACCGACGCCCCCCAAAAATCGTGCACCCAAGAGGGGCGTAGAGTGAATACCGTCACCAGCCCAAGGTGCAACTGATCCGGTGACAACGATCAACCGTTGGCAAATCGTCCTCTCAAATACGCAATGATTGCACCGGACTCAACCAGCCACTGGCTATTTCCCGTGGAATCAGTGATTTTCAAGCACGGCACCTTGGGTTGGCCATAGCCTTGTATCAAATCCGAGCGATTCTTTCCATCTTTTTGCGCGTCGCGGCGCTCGACTTTGAGCGACAAGCGGTTCATCTCTTGCCTGACCTTGATACAAAAGGGGCATGTCGTGAACTGATATAGAGCCAGGTTGCTGCACTGTTGATCAACCTGCTCCTGCAGCGCCGGCGCGCGAACGACACCCTTGGGCCGACTGACGATTTCCCAAAGGCGCATGAACGGACCCAGGACAAGTCTCAAAGTTTTAAAGAATAGTTTGACAAAAAATTTCATGCTGGTTGATGAGAGTGGAGAAAGAATATGACCCGACACGCGAATTGCATCGCGCTGCAGTGTGAGACGCATTGTCGCCGGTGGAGACTTTCAATAGAGATATTTGGCCCGATGAAAATCAACCTGGGCACCCCGTTCGCAGAGAAGGATGTCGGCACACAAGTCAGGGTTGCTCCCTGATTAAACTGGACGCTGTTTGCGCCAGGCAATCGCCAGGTATTCAGTTGAAGCGATAGTTGAGCCAAATCAAATCGTTGCCTTGCCGTGCGGCAACAATATTCGAATAATCGTTGGAACTACAAATTGGACACCCCATGGGCATTGAATGGAAAGACGCATACAAAATCGGCGACCCTGAAATTGATGCACAACATCAAGTTTGGTTTGGCAAGATCAATGACTTCCTTTTCGCCACTGGCAAAGAAGCATTGACGCTCTGCGAAATGAAAATGTACCAATACACGCGGGTGCATTTCAAGCATGAAGAAACGCTGATGCGTTCAATCAATTACCCCGGCCTTGCCGATCACGTCAGCAAACACAACGAACTGCTGTCGCGCCTAAATGGCATCGCTGACCAAATTGCAAATGGCACCCTCGATTTGGTGAAGTGGAGAAACTTTCTTTCGGCTTGGTTGCTGAACCATATCGCCGTTACCGACAAAGCACTTGCCGCCTTTGTTGAAGCGAGAGAGCAGGAAGAAACCCGGGCAGCCGGGCTCTAACCATTGAGGTGATGGTCTCACAAACGAAAAACCCGGCACACAGGTCCGGGTTAGTCCCTGAGTACAGGGGACGCTGTTCGCGCCAGGCAATCGCCTGATGCCAATATACAACCTTTGAACGCAAAAAGAAACCCGGCACAGTGGCCGGGTTAACCCCTCGCGGGACTAGATAGTTGGAGACTGACTAGTGCGACCAGAGTCACGTTTCTACTGTAACAAGTAGGCCGCAATCGCAACATCCCATGAATGAGGGATTGTTCGTCTCTAGTTACTGTTTCATTTGAAAAGTGCGCGAACTACTGCACTGCCAACAGGTCGACGTTGAACACCAAAGTCGCATTGGGTGGAATAACTCCACTTGCGCCACTACTGCCATACGCCAGTGAGCCTGGAATGACAAGAGTGCGGGATCCTTTCCTATTGAGGAGTCGAACTGGGTGCTACCGTCAATTCTGAATAAAGAGGGCATTCTATGAGCGGACAACACCAACGGTTCGGGGTGCTCCAAAACTGGTTGCTCAGTAACAAAACGACTCGCGTTTCACGTCACTACGAACTACACTTAAATTGTTGGTAAATTGAATGTTTGCCGATCCATCTATTTCTGCCGCCCCGATGACCACTGTTTTCAACTTCACCTTCGTGCCCTGGTTTCGCTCGGTCGCGCCCTATATCCACAAGTTTCGCAACCAGACCTTTGTGGTGGGCATTGCCGGCGAAGCGATTGCGGCGGGCAAGCTGCCCCACTTGGCGCAAGATCTGGCCATGATCCAGAGCATGGGCGTGAAGATCGTGCTGGTGCACGGGTTTAGACCCCAGGTCAACGAGCAACTCAAGGCCAAAGGCCACACCGCTCGGTACTCACACGGAATGCGGATCACCGACGAGGTGGCGCTGGACTGCGCACAGGAGGCCGCCGGTCAGCTGCGCTATGAAATCGAAGCCGCGTTTAGCCAGGGTTTACCCAACACGCCTATGGCGGACTCCACCGTGCGGGTTATTTCGGGCAACTTCATTACTGCCCGCCCCGTTGGCATTGTGGATGGCGTGGACTTTCAACACTCTGGCCTGGTGCGCAAGGTTGACATTGCCGCCATCACCCGCGTGCTGGACATGGGCGCGCTGCTGTTGGTATCGCCCTTTGGCTTTTCACCCACAGGTGAAGCCTTCAACCTGACCATGGAAGAGGTTGCCACCTCCGTGGCCACCGCCCTGCAGGCCGACAAACTGATTTTTGTGACCGAAGTGCCCGGCGTTCGCATGCGCCCGATGGAGGCCGCATCCGAAGACAACCCCATCGATACCGAGTTGCCGCTGGCGGCGGCGGAGAAGTTGTTGGCCCAGTTGCCCGCGGCAAACCAGCCCACAGACACCGCCTTCTACCTGCAACACTGTGTCAAGGCTTGCAAGAACGGCGTGGAGCGCAGTCACATCATCCCGTTTGCGGTCGATGGCTCCATTCTGCTGGAGGTCTACGTGCACGATGGCATCGGCACGATGGTGGTGGACGAGAAGCTGGAGAGCCTGCGCGAAGCCTCGGTGGACGATGTGGGCGGCATCCTGCAGCTGATTGAGCCATTTGAGAAAGACGGCACCCTGGTCAAGCGCAGCCGCACCGAAATCGAGCGCGACGTTGGCAATTACACGGTCATCGAACACGACGGCGTTATCTTCGCCTGCGCTGCGCTTTACGCTTACCCCGAAGGTAGAACGGCCGAAATGGCAGCGCTGACGGTGTCCCCCGATGTGCAGGGTCAGGGCGATGGTGAGCGGGTGCTCAAACGCGTGGAACAGCGCGCCAAGGCGGCCGGCCTGGACAGCATTTTTGTGCTGACCACACGCACTACGCACTGGTTCCTCAAACGCGGATTTGCGCTGGTAGACCCTGATTGGCTGCCAGAAGCCCGCAAGCGCAAGTACAACTGGGACCGAAAGAGCCAGGTTTTGGTTAAAAAACTCTCTTAGCGCATCGTGGGTCAGGACGCGCGCGCGCGCCGCCACACCAGCATTGCACCGACCAAAGCCATTCCGCTAAACCACAGAAACGACCAATTGGCGATGGAGCCACCCAGAAAGGTCCAGTCGACCTTGGTGCAATCGCCGCCGCCCTTGAAGATCATGGGAATGGCGCGCTGCAGGGGAAAGGTTTCGATCATGCCGTAGAGGTCACGCCCGCAGGACACCACTTCGGGCGGATACCACTGTAGCCAGCTCTGGCGGGCAGCCACGTAGGCGCCCGATACGGCCAGCACAATCATCATCAGACTGCCAAAAACATGCAAGCCTTTTCGGCCGCTAGCCCCCGTCAACGCTGCGCAGAGCGCTACTGAAACAAGAGCATACCGCTGCACAATACACATCGGACAAGGGTCCAAGCCTACCACCTGCTGCAGGTACACACCAAAGCCCAGCAAGGCCAGGCAGGATAGAAAAACCATTGCCAGCACACGTCGTGGCGCGGTATCCAATTGGGTCAATACGAAGTTCAAAATTCTGGTTCCTGTCAAAAATCAGCGCCTCACGGTGGCACTTTGCGTGGGTTGGTGTCTATTTTGCAGCCGAAGTTCCCCATCCAGTCTTGTGGGCTTGCGGCTAAAGCGCAGCAAACCGAATAAGATTCAGTCTATGGGCTCTGGTTGAGCCCCATTTTTCGATTTACAAACAGAGGTTTTTCCATGGCACGCACCGTCAACTGTATCAAGCTGGGCAAAGAAGCCGAGGGCATGGATTTTCCACCCTACCCCGGCGACCTGGGCAAGCGCATCTGGGAAAACGTGAGTAAAGAGGCATGGGCCGCCTGGCTCAAACACCAGACGATGCTGGTCAATGAAAACCGTTTGAATCTGGCCGATGCCAGAGCCCGTCAATATCTGGCGCGGCAGATGGAAAATCATTTCTTTGGCGCCGGCGCCGATGCTGCACAAGGCTACGTACCGCCAGCGGCCTGATTGATTGTCCGGGCGCCGCTTGCTGACCGACGATCCGTCCGCGCGGGGCCTGCAAGTCTGCGGACTGCCCGAAGCATGGGCCAACCGCCCGGCCTGGACCGTTCTGGATGCTGAATTCCACGACGGAAAGCGATTCTTGGAAACATGGCTGGCGTGGCAAAACGACCCCCTGCGACCGCGCATACTGCACTACGTGGGGGTGGTCGCTAAAGAAGCTTTCGCGGCTTCGTTCAGCATCCAAAGTTACCAAACGTCGACGCACGCAACAGAATTGCAGCGGCTGAATCAAGAGCTGAGCGCGCATTGCGGCAAGCTTGAACCCGGCTTTCACCGAATTACGTTGGAGCGCGGAGCCGTATCCCTGACCCTGTGTATTGGCGAAGAAGAAACCATGCTAGGCGAGCATGTCTTTCAGGCAAATACCCTGTATGCGCTGGCGCCCGATACAAAATGGAAGGCCCAACTCTTGGCCAGGCGTTGCAAACGCAGTGCCCGATTTTGCCTCTCAGTGCCTCCCACTGGCGCTATGAGTACCTCGACTGAGCCGCAGCTAGCCACACTACTGCGAGGCGCCGGCTTCCAACTGGACGACCGGTCAATCAACCCGACAGTCTGGTGTGGACGCTTCGATCCACCGTGGGACATACCCACCAGTCGCAGTCCGGCCCGCCAGGAGGCACCTGCCGCAGCCCGCTGCGCTGTCATTGGAGCCGGGGTTGCGGGTGCCAGCATCGCGCACGCCTTGGCGCTACGTGGCTGGCAGGTGACCGTTTTCGACCAGGAAGCCACACCCGCTGGCGCAGCCTCCGGCCTGCCAGCCGGACTGGCGGTTCCCCACGTGTCGGCCGATGACAGCCCCCGTTCGCGCATCACCCGCAACGGTATTTTTCTTTTGACGCAACACGCCAATCGCCTGCTGGAAAGCGGACAGGACTGGTCGCAAAGCGGCGTACTGGAGCGCCGTCCGGACGGAACGACGCTGTGGCACCCTCAAGCGGCCTGGGTCAAGCCACACCGTTTGGTGCAAGCGTGGTTGACCCAGGCCGGTATCTCCTTCGCAGGCAACACCAAAATTGCGACGTTGCGGCGCTCTGATGGGCTGTGGTCGCTATGCGATGTGCAAGGCCAGACGGTGGGTCCGTTTGAAGTGGTGGTAGTGGCCAGTGCCATGGGCTGCGCCGCGATGTTGAAGAACTCGGTGGCGCATGTCAGGCCAGAATACTTGCCCGGATCGGATCTGGCCGACAAGCTGACTGCGTTGCAGGCAATTCACGGGACGCTGAGCCACGGCACCTATGCGGAGGTAATACCAAATCTACCGGCGACCCCGGTAAATGGAAACGGCTGCTTTATTCCCCATGTGCCAGATGTCGCTGGAGAGCGATGGTGTGCTGGTTCGACGTTCGAGCCCGACGCGCTGACGGCCGCTGACAGCTGGGCACAGCACGCATCCAATATGCAGCGACTGGAGCACCTGCTTCCGGGCGTGGGACGGGAGTTGGCAGAGACGCTGGATCGTGGACCGGCATCGCAATGGTCGGCTACGCGCTGCGTGACCCACGACCGCCTGCCGCTGGTAGGTCCGGTCGGCCACGACCTCGATAGCGGTCTTTGGCTATGCGTGGGCATGGGGTCAAGAGGTTTGAGCTTTTCAGCGCTGTGTGCGGAACTGCTGGTCGCGCGCCTGTGTGCTGAGCCGTTACCAATCGAGTTCAGCCTGTCACGCAGTCTGGATGCCAACCGAGTGCGCCGCAAGAGGCAACCAAAAAAATCACAACAACCTGTGGGTTAGACCTTTTGCAGCAAACCCAAAACCTGCGGCGGATTGAAGGGTATTTCCAGCAAACCGATACAACCGGAGTGTTCGGCGTGTTCCATGACCAACCAGGACGGCTTCTCGGTGGCTACGATAACTGCCTGGGGCGGAGAAAGCATACCGTTGAATGCTTGCACCAAGGCCCAAGGGTCCGCATCGGCCAACTGCAGGCTGATGATCACCACGTCATAGTGCCGGCTGCTCACAAAGGGGCCCGCAAGCTCAGCGGTGGCGGCCTCATCCACATCCGTCAACCCGGCCAGTGACAGTCGGGCACGCAGATAAAACCGCTCCTCGGGCTTCATGCCCACCAACAGCGTGACGCGCATACCCGGTGCAACGATGGTTCCACTGAATTCATCCGGCCCAGTGTCTACATTCGGTTGGGGTTGCGAAGCAAACAATCCATCCAATACCTGCACCATCACGTTCCAGTCCACCGGGCGCTGAAAACTGCGCCAGGCCTGGTCGTTGGGCTTACTACCGACAGCAATAAGCTTGTGGTTGGCATTGAAGGTGGGGGAAGCCATTTCAACTTCGGCCTCGTGGCAATCCGAATCAATCAACGACACGTGGGGTGGCGCGGGCGCATCAAGCGTCCACAAACTGTAGGACGGCGTCCGGCGCATGGACAGCCGAAACAGCGTGTTGATCGAGTGCCTCTCGACGGCGCTGAAACCTACAACTTTGACCCAAATGGTGGACGACATGCAACAGGCCTCTACTGATTGGCTGCTGCCGGACGACGGTTTCGGACGTAAGCGTCCTGGGGCTGGTAGTTTTTGCCGTCGGCATAGCGCCACTGCACCATCGTACCCTTCTGACCGCGCAAATCAAGCTTGCCAACAAAGGCGCCCATGGTCGACTGTTGATCGATCACGCGAAATTCCGCAGGGCCAAAAGGCGTGACAAACTTGAGCCCACGCATGGCCGCTACGAGTTTCTCGTTGTCGGTGCTTTTGGCCTTGCTGATAGCGGCAAAAATGGCCTGCATCGTGGCATAGCCCACCACCGAGCCCACCTTGGGGTTTTCGTTGAATTTCTTGTAGTAATTGGCGGCAAATGATGCGTGCTCAGGGGTATCGATCTGGTCCCACGGATATCCGGTCACAATCCAGCCTTTGGGCGTTTCATCCTTGAGCACATCAAGGTACTCCGGCTCGCCCGACAACATGGAGACCACCGGCGTTTTGGGGAACACGTTGCGCTGGTTGCCCTCACGCACCAATTTGGCCAGGTCCGCACCAAAAGTTACATTGAAAATGGCATCCGGCTTAGCCTGGGTGATCGCTTGCAAGGTGGTCCCGGCATCAAGCTTGCCCAGCACGGGCCATTGCTCGGCCACAAACTCCACATCCGGGCGGCGTGCCTTGAGCAGCTCCTTGAAACTGGCCACGGCACTCTGGCCATATTCGTAATTGGGTGCAATGGTGGCCCAGCGCTTGGCTGGCAGCTTGGCAGCCTCCTCCACCAGCATGGCGGCCTGCATATAGGTGCTGGGGCGCAACCTGAAGGTGTAGCGGTTGCCTTTGTCCCACACCAGGGCATCGCTCAGCGGTTCGCTCGCGATAAACAGGCGCTTGTTCTTCTGTGCATGGTCGGCCAGCGCCAAACCCACATTGGACAGAAAACCACCCGCCAGGACATCGACATGTTCATTGGAAGTGAGTTCAATGGCATGGCGCAAAGCCTCTTCGGGCTTGCCGGCATCGTCCCGCGCAATCACTTCCACCGTGCGTCCCAGTAGCCCGCCCTTGGCATTGATTTCTTCGACCGCCAACTGCCATCCCTGGCGATAGGGGGCGGTGAACTGCGGCATGCTCGAGTAGCTGTTGATCTCACCGATCTTGATCGGCTTACCTTGGGCGAACGCACCCACGCACAAGGTTGCCAAAAACGTCGTCAAAAGTCGCTTCATATTTTCTCCATACAGCCTTGGACTCTAGCAGTGTTTATGCCAGAACCCTTGGTATGAACTATCTCTCTTTGGAGTATGGTCGGCCCAAAGCCTGTGGTGCAACGGCTTTTCCGATAAAGCCCGCCAGCAAAACAACCGTCAACACGTAGGGCAAGGCCTGAATGGCTTGCACTGGAACCTCACCAATCATCGGCAAATGAACACCCTGGAGGCGAATGGCAGCGGCGTCGAGCAAACCGAACAATAGACACGCCCATACCGCGCCCACTGGGTGCCAGCGGCCAAAAATCAGCGCCGCCAACGCCATGAACCCTCGTCCTGCGGTCATATTCGGGGAGAAACTGGCGCTTTGCGCCAAAACCAGGTAGCTACCCGCCAGTCCACACAACAGGCCGTTAATCGACAGCGCCGTGTACCGCAAGCGTGTCACCGAGACACCCGCCGCATCCACCATTTGCGGGTTCTCACCCACAGCCCGCAAGCGCAGTCCAAAGCGGGTTCTGAACAACAACCACCAAGACAGTGGCACTAGCAAAAGTGCCAGGTAGACCATGGCGTTATGGCCAAGCAAGCCTTCGCCCAACAGCGCACCCAGCCAGGGAAATCCGGCCAAGGCGGAAGATATTTGTGGAAACAGGGGTTGGATCCTTACCGCTGTGGTCACAGGCGGGGTCTGCCCACCTTGCGCAAACCAGGCAATGCCCAACACGACCGTCAAACCGGCGGCAATGATGTTGATGGCCACACCCGAAACCACCTGATCGCCCGGGTGGCTAACACAGGCCACGCCATGCATCCACGACAGTGCAATGGCCACCCCAATCGCAGCCAGCATGGCCAGCGTTGTGGACCCTGAAACAGCGCCCGTCGCTCCGGCCGCAAAAGCGGCAAACAGCATCTTGCCTTCCAGACCAATATCTACCACGCCCGATCGCTCTGAAAACAACCCTGCCAGCGCGCAAAAAATCAGCGGCGTTGCCAACCGCAGCGTAGACGCCAACAGGGTACCCAGCAGCGCTTCATCCATGGCTTGCTCCAGGCGGAACCACTGGACTGCGCTGCGGCCACAGCAGGTGGGCCACATTCAATGCCTTGGCCACCAGAGGCGCAATGACATAGACCATGGCCCCTGAGAACAACACAATGAAACCTTGCAGCATGACCACCATTTCGCGGCTAAAACCCCGCACCTCAAACGCCACTTCCGCTCCGCCTTGAAACAGCGCCCCAAACAGAATGCTGGCAAACACAATACCCACCGGGTGGTTACGACCCATAAGGGCCACGGCAATCCCGGTAAAACCTGCGCCACTGACAAACTCCAACAGCAGCTTGCCGTGCACACCCGCGATTTCGTTCATGCCAACCAGTCCCGCCAGCGCGCCCGAAACCGCCATCGCAACCATCACCTGACGGCGCGGGCGAATGCCCGCATATTCGGCTGCGCTGGCACTGGACCCTACTGCGCGCAAGTGGTAGCCCGCCCTGGTGCGCCATAAGAACAGGTACACGCCCCCTGCAGCAAAAGCCGCAATGACAACGCTCAGGTTCAAAGGCGACGACGGCCATTCCACGCCGATCCAGGCCAAGGCCTCATGCATGCCTGGCAACTTGGCCGAATCACCAAACGCCACACTCTCCACCGACATGGCACCCACCGGGCGCAAATGATTGACCAGCAGGTAGACCAGCAAAGTACTGGCAATGAAGTTGAACATGATGGTCGTAATGACCACATGGCTCCCCCGATAAGCCTGCAGATAACCCGGTACAACCGCCCATGCCATGCCAAACAATGCACCGGACACCACCATCAGCGGCAGCATCACCCACGCCGGCAAAAATGCTGAAAACCACAGAGCCGCCAAACCCGTACCCAAGCCACCCAAAATGGCCTGCCCTTCACCGCCAATATTAAAAAGCCCTCCGTGAAACGCTACGGCCACGGCCAGCCCGGTGAACACAAAAGTAGTGGCGTAGTACAGCGTGTAACTCAGGCCACGGGCGGTGCCAAAAGCTCCGTGCACCAGCACCGAAATAACCTCTGCCGGGTGCTGCCCAACCAGAGCCACCACGGCGCCCGCCGCCAGCAAGGCCACCGCAAGACACACCGCTGGCAACAGAACCAGATCAGCCCATCGGGGCAGGGTGCGAGAACCTTGCGGCGTACTCATGCTGAACCTCCGACCATCAGCAAGCCCAGACTGGCTTCCGTGCAGTCTTCTATCGCCAACTCACCAGCGATGCGCCCCTGATTCATCACAATCACCCGGTTGGACAACGCCAGGATTTCATCCAGCTCGCTGGAGACCACCAGCACCGCGCACCCCGCGTCGCGCATGGCACGCAATTGGGCATAAATGAATTCAATGGCACCAATGTCCACCCCCCGCGTGGGTTGCCCTACCAGCAACACCTTGGGTGACTGACCCAACTCGCGCGCGAGCACCAGCTTTTGCTGGTTGCCACCCGAAAAGCTACGGCTGCACAACGCAGGATCGCGCGGACGGACGTCAAAACGCTCCATCATGCTGGCAGTCGCCTGTTTCATGGCGGCATGGTTCATCCAACCTCCGGATGCATATTCCGGCAAACCGTCGTACCCCAAGACGGCAGACTCCCAGGCCGCAAAATCCATCACCATGGCCCTGGCATGGCGGTCTTCGGGTACATGGGCCACGCCCAAGGCGCGCGCCGTGTGCGGGTCCAGCCAGGTGCTGGAACTGAACGCAGTGTCGCCCAACGTCAACTCCCCTTCAGTTGGTACCAACATGCCGGACAGCACGTCGAGCAGTTCACTCTGCCCGTTGCCCGACACACCGGCAACGCCCACAATTTCACCCCCATGCAAACTCAGACTCACTCCATCCAGTCGCACCACATTCATGCTATCGCGCACTGTCAGTTGGCTGGCCTGCAACAAAATGTTGCCAACGGGTCGGGTGTCTTCAACCAGTCGACCCATCTGGACCTTGCGTCCCACCATGGCTTCGGCCAAACCTTCGACCGACGCTTGTGCAATCGGCAATTCCTGCACCACGCGGCCAGCGCGCATGACCGTGACCTGGTCACACAGGCGCATGACTTCTTTCAGTTTGTGGGTGATCAACAAAATTGTGGTGCCCTGCTCACGCAACAACCGCAGAACGCCAAAGAGTTGCTCGGTCTCCTGCGGGGTCAGGACGGCAGTCGGCTCATCCAGAATCAATATTTTGGCGCCCCGGTAAAGGGCCTTCAGAATCTCCAGCCGTTGGCGGTCTCCCACCGGCAAGTCGGCCACTTGGGCACCCAAGTCGACCTGCAAGCCGGTCGACTGCATCAACGCTTCGAGCTGGCTGCGCACCTGCGCGTTGGCGCGTTGCAGGAGCCAATGGGGCTCAGCCCCCAGCATCACATTCTCCAGTGCAGTCAGCGTATCAACCAGCATGAAATGCTGGTGCACCATGCCAATGCCAAGCGCAATGGCATCATCTGCATTGCGAATACTGGCCGGCTGTCCAAACACGTCGATGGCACCGCTGTCAGCCTGGTAGAAGCCATACAACACTGACATCAGTGTGCTTTTGCCGGCACCGTTTTCACCCACCAGCCCATGGACCGTCCCGGCGTGCACGGTCAGGTTGACATCCGCATTGGCGGCCACTGCACCAAAGCGCTTATGAATGCCGGACATGCGCACCGCAATGGCCGCACGCGCGGCAGTCTCGGGCATCAGTATTTGCAGGCGTTGTCGGCCATGTAGTCAGCCGCCTTGATCTTGCCGCTGATGATGTCGGCCTTGATGGCATCCACTTTTTTCTTCATGTCGGCACTGACCAGTTTCGCGTTGTTGTCGTCCATGGCGTAGTCCACGCCGCCTTCCTTCAGACCCAACACCGAAACGCCAGGCTTGTGGGCTTTGGCCACGTTGTAGACCGCTACGTCAACCTTCTTGATCATGGACGTGAGCATGGTGCCGGGCTGTAGGTGGTTTTGGTTACTGTCCACACCAATGGCCAGCTTGCCGCTGTCCTTGGCTGCCTGGTACACGCCCATACCCGTGCCACCCGCGGCGGCAAACACCACATCAGCGCCCTTGGCAAACTGCGCCCGGGCCAATTCGCCACCGCGTGCGGGGTCACTCCAGGCGGCACCCGTGGTTCCGGTCATGTTGGCAAACACTTCAGCCTTGGGGTTGGCAAATTTGGCGCCCTGCTCGTAGCCGCACTGAAACTTGCGGATCAGCGGAATATCCATGCCACCCACAAAGCCCACCTTGCCGGTCTTGCTGGCCATGGCCGCCATGGCGCCCACCAGAAAGCTGCCTTCGTGTTCCTTGAACACGACCGATTGCACATTGGGCTGATTCACGACCATGTCGATGATGGCGAACTGCAGCTTGGGAAACTCCTTGGCAATCTTCTCGATGCTGGAAGCCTGGCCAAAACCAATGCCAATGATGGGGTTGGCGCCTCGCTCGGCCATGCGGCGAATGGCCTGCTCACGCTGGGACTCGTTGGAGATCTCAAATTCGAGGTAGGCCTTGCCAGTTTCCTTCTTCCACTGTTCCATGCCACGGTAGGCGGCCTCATTGAAGGACTTGTCAAACTTGCCACCCATGTCGAAAACGATAGCCGGCTCGGCAGCCGCCTGAAAGCTTGCGGCCAATGCAGCGGTGAGCAAACACAGGCGCGCGATGTTCTTGAAACTCATATCAACCCTTTATTCATTGCCAGACCAGAAAGCACTTTAGCGTATCGACGCAGCAATTCCCTGCAATCAGGGTGATTCCCTATCGGGATTTCTGCGCACTCTGCGTTTTCCACTACACAATGGAAGCCCACTTCGGACACACGGGACACTTCATGATACTGGTAGCAGGCTCCGCCAACCTGGACTTTGTGGTCCGGGCCCATCACATCCCCGGCCCCGGGGAAACCGTGCTGGGTCGCGCCTTCGAGACCTTTCCCGGCGGCAAAGGTGCCAATCAGGCCGTTGCCTGCGCACGGGCGGGCGGCGTCCCCACGCAGTTCCTGACCGCCATGGGCGATGATGCCTTTGCACGTCCCATCGAAGCATCGTTGCGCGAAGCCTCAGTGGTGCTGGACATCGTGCGCACCCAGGGTCAACCCACCGGAGTCGCATTTATTTGCGTATCCGACCAGGCCGAGAACGCCATCACCGTGGCGCCGGGTGCCAATCTGAGCCTGCACCCGGAGCATCTGCCCGCGCTGGAAGGCATCAGCCACTTGCTGATGCAGTTGGAAATACCGCTTGCCACGGTCCTTGCCTACGCCCGAACTGCGCGCAAAAACGGCGTGACCGTCGTACTCAACGCCGCCCCCATGCAAAACTTGCCCGCCGAGTTGCTGGACGTGGTGGATATCCTGATCGTCAACGAAGGGGAATTGGCGGCGCTTGCACACCATGCAGGCAGCATCGCGCAATGCCTGGAGCGCACGCCCGTGCCAACCGTTATCGTGACGCTAGGGCACCGGGGCTGCTGCGCCCGCACTCAGGGTGTATTTTTCCTGCAGCCGGGGTTTTCCGTTGACCCGGTGGACACCACCGCAGCAGGCGATACTTTTTGCGGCGGCCTGGTCGCTGCCATGAGTCGCGGCGAGGACCTGCGGCAGGCACTTCCACTGGCCTGCGCAGCCAGCGCTCTGGCCTGCACCCGACCGGGCGCGCAAGCCAGCATCCCAAATGCCGCCGAAGTCACCGATTTTTTGAGCCGCCAACCGCAAACCGACGCTGCTGCAATCGCCGCCCTGCGAACTTACTGTGGGTTGCCAGTTGAAGCCCTTTCCTGATCAATGCCAGATGAACACACCCACTCCCCGCAAAGTCATTTATGACACCGATCCCGGCGTTGACGACGCCATGGCCCTGTATTTCGCCCTGGCCCACCCCGGCATCGACGTGGTGGGTATCACCACCACCTTTGGCAACGTCTCGGTCGAGCAGGCGGCCACCAATGCGCTGTACCTGACTGCCATCGCGGGCCGGGAGATTCCGGTTACGCGGGGGGTCAAAACACCGTGGGTCAAAGCGGGTGGCGCCCCACCGGACTTCATACACGGAGCCGATGGCCTGGGCAACCTGGCGAGTCGAATTGCTACCACCAACCAGCTGGACCATCGCCCTTCTGCGCAATTCATTGTGGATACGGCCCGTTTGCAACCCGGTGAGATTACGTTGGTGGCCGTAGGCCCGCTGGGTAACCTCAGCCTGGCACTCAAACTCGAGCCAGAGCTGCCCAAGCTGCTGCGTGAAGTCATCATCATGGGTGGCACCATCGATGAGCCCGGCAACGTGTCCCCCGTGGCCGAGGCCAATATCTGGAACGACCCGCATGCAGCAGACGCCGTGTTTACCGCCCCATGGAAGCTAACCATGGTCGGACTGGATGTGACCCATCGCGTGGTGACCGAGCTGGCCCTGTTCAAGAAGATTGCCGACCACCACCACCATGTGGCCACCGATACGCTGCACCACGCAGTGGCCTTCTATTCCACGTTCTACAGTGGTTTGCACAAGCACCTGGCACTCAACCCGGGCTGCTTTGCGCACGACCTGCTGGCTTTCGTCTACTTGGTCAACCCGGATTTATTCCAACTGGAGACTGGCAGCATCCGCGTGGCGACCGAGGGCATTGCGCAGGGGCAGACGATGATGAACCGCCGTGGCTATATCGACTACCCGCAAGCCGGTTGGGGCCAACACCTGCCCATGACCGACGTGTGCATGCAAGTCGATGCGCCGGGCTGCCTGGCGTTGTTGGAAGAGACGATGCTGTCCGACTGGCTGGCGACCTGAGACCGGTGCCGGGATCCTGGGCTCACCACGACGGCAATTTGTGCCCACACGGTGCCCCAAGCAACACTTCTTATGCCTCCAAAGAATAAGAAAATAGCAAAAATGTAGTTTTCAATATATGCAAGGGCACCTAAAGTCGCCCCCATGCATGAATTAGCGTTTGTTTTTGCGGGTTTCTTTGTTGGCGTCATCGTCGGCCTGACCGGTGTCGGCGGTGGCTCCCTCATGACGCCGATCCTGATTTTTTTCTTCGGCGTCAAGCCCTACCTGGCCGTTGGAACCGACCTGCTGTTTGCCGCGTTCACCAAGATGGGCGGCACCATCAAATTGGCACGCTCCAGGCACATCGACTGGCCCGTCGTACTCAACCTGTCGGCCGGCAGCATTCCGGCCTCGCTGATCACGCTCTACATCCTGCACAACGTGGGCGCGGCCAGCCAGCCAGTGCAAAAGATCATGACCACAGCGCTGGGCCTGGCCCTGCTGCTGACCGCTGCCGCGACCCTGTACAAGGTTATTCACGGCAAGGTAACCCCTACGACCATTGCCAAGGGCCAGGAAGCAGCCGCCGCCCGCCCTCGCCATTGGAGCCTGCCGCTGCTGTTTGGCGCCGTTATTGGCACGCTGGTCACGCTGACATCGGTCGGCGCGGGTGCCATCGGCGTCACCGTGTTGATGATTCTGTACCCCCTGCTGCCCCTGCCCCGCATCATTGCAGCCGACATTGCCTACGCCGTGCCACTGACGCTGGTAGCCGGCTTTGGCCACGCATCGCTGGGCTCGGTGGACTGGCCCATGCTGACCAGCCTGTTGGCGGGCTCCCTGCCCGGTATCTGGGTTGGCTCGCACCTGATGTCCAAAACGCCTGAACGCGTTATCCGCTCCCTGCTTTCCGTCCTCCTCGCCTACGCTGGTTTTAAGTTGATTGCCCTCTGATATGTACCAATATACCGACTTCGACCGCCAATTCATCCGCAATCGCGCTGCCCAGCACCGCGACCAACTGGAACGCAACCTGGCCGGAACGCTCAGCGACGACGATTTTCGCCCCCTGCGCTTGCAAAACGGCTGGTACATCCAGCGCTACGCGCCCATGCTGCGCGTGGCGGTGCCGTATGGCGAACTCTCTGCCAAACAGGTGCGCGTGCTGGCCAAAATTGCCCGTGAATACGACCACCCTACCAAAGACGTGTTTGACAAAGCCATTGGCACACAAGCCACCTGGGGCACCACGCATCTGCCGGTGGGCTACGGGCACTTCAGCACCCGACAGAACGTGCAGTTCAACTGGATTCCACTGGCAAAAAGTGCCGATGTGATGGACCTGCTGGCCACGGTGGATATGCACGGCATCCAGACCAGCGGCAACTGCATCCGCAACATCACCAGTGATGCCTTAGCCGGCATTGCCCCTGACGAGATCGCCGACCCGCGCCCGTTTGCCGAAATCATCCGCCAATGGAGCACGCTGCACCCCGAATTCGCCTTCCTGCCCCGCAAGTTCAAGATCGCGATCACCGGCGCAGTGGAAGACCGCGCCGCCACGGCCTGGCACGACGTGGGCTTGCACCTGATCAAGAACGCTGAAGGCGAGCTGGGCTTCAAGGTGCTGGTGGGCGGCGGCATGGGCCGCACACCCATCATTGGCACCACCATCCGCGAATTCCTGCCCTGGAACCAGATCATGAATTTTCTGGAGGCCGTGGTGCGGGTCTACAACCGCTGGGGCCGCCGCGACAACCTGTACAAAGCCCGCATCAAGATTCTGGTCAAAGCCGAAGGCCAGCGCTACATTGACGAGGTGGAGGCAGAGTACCAACAGATCATCACCACCGATGGCGCGCCCCACACTATTCTGGATGCCGAGCTGGCCCGGGTATCTGCATCATTTGTGCCTCCAGCCCTCGTGGAACGTGCGCAAGCAGCTATCAATAGCGTAGCGAATTCAGTACCCCAGGATCGCCGGAACGACTTTGAGCGCTGGCTCAAGCAAAACGTGGCGGCCCACAAGAACCCCGTCTTGCGCGCCGTGACCCTGTCGTTCAAGCGTCTTGGCCATGCCCCCGGAGACGCCGACGCCGACCAGCTCGACACCGCCGCCGCTCTGGCCGAGGAATTCAGCGCAGGTGAAGTGCGCGTCACACACGACCAGAATCTGCTGCTGCCATGGGTGCACGCAGAAGACCTGCCCGCTCTGTGGGTGGCGGCCAGCCACGCCGGACTGGCACGATCCAACATTCGGTTGCTGACCGACATGATTGCCTGCCCGGGCGGCGACTTCTGCGCGCTGGCCAACGCGCGCTCCATCCCCATCGCAGCCAGCATCACCGAGCGCTACCAGGACATGGACGAACTGCACGACCTGGGCGAGATCGACCTGCACATCAGCGGTTGCATCAACTCCTGCGGCCACCACCACAGTGGCCATATTGGCGTGCTGGGCGTGGACAAGGACGGACGCGAGTGGTACCAAGTCTCGCTGGGCGGCTCGGACGGCTCCAGCCTGAGTGGCGAATCCGTTCCCGGCAAAGTTGTTGGCCCCGCCTTTGGCGCTCTGGAAGTGCCGGGCGTCATTGAAGCCGTGCTGGACACCTACCGCGTTTACCGCCAGACCGGCGAAAGCTTTATCGACTGCCTCAAGCGCATCGGGTTTGACGCCTTCAAGGCCGCTGCCAACGCAGCCCGTTTGCCGGAAAAACACGAAGAACTGCACACCCTGCCCAAGGTCAATGGCTTTGCCAAAGACGCGCAAGAAGCCTGAATATTGAAATTTTGCGGGTCAGACCACTTTGCACAGCAAATGTGCTCTGACCCCAACTGATTGAAAGTACTATGAAAATAATAGCTGCACACGCACATTCCACGGGGGCTACAGGCCTAATTTCCTTGGAAGTAGCAAACACGGAAGACCCCCGCAAGCTGTCGCTTGACGGCGTACAGCGTATTGACCTGGTGTTTCCAAAATTCACCGACGGTCGCGCGTTCAGCCAGGCCTTTCTGTTGCGCCGTCGACTGGGCTTCAGCGGCGAAATTCGCGCCACGGGTGACGTGCTGATCGACCAGCTCGTCATGATGAAGCGCTCCGGCTTTGATGCTGCTGTGCTGCGCGCGGACCAGAACGTGGACTTTGCCCAAGCGCAGTTTGACCGGTATAACGGCTTCTACCAGGGCGACGCCGTCACGGTGCAGCCCGCATTCGCCCAGAGGAAGGCAGCATGAACCACCCGCATCCCGCCGTCGACCTGCACGCCCGCCCGTCAAGCACCTACTCGGTCAAGCTGGCCGAAACCCAGGCGCTTCTACGCCAGGCTGCCGCCGACTATGCCGCAACCACGACCGGCGAGCCAGCCGCAATCACCCAAGCGTCAAGCCTGGGCGCCGAGGACGTGGTCATCAGCCACCTCATCAACAGCTTGCAACTCGATATCGGCATCTTTGTGCTGGAAACCGGTCGCCTGCACCCCCAAACGCTGGAACTGCTCGATGCGTTTAAAGCCACGTCGCGTGCCCCCGTCACCGTGTACAAACCCGTGAACGAGTCCGTGGTGCAGTTCGTGGCTCGCTCGGGCAAGGACGCCATGTACCAGAGCATGGCCCTGCGCAAAGAGTGCTGCCATATCCGCAAGATGGAGCCGCTGGCGCGTGCGCTGCAAGGCAAAAGAGCGTGGATCACCGGACTGCGCCGCGAGCAAAGCGGTGCCCGTGCGGATGTTCCGCTGATCGACACATCCGAGCCACGCACCAAACTCAACCCGCTGGCCAACTGGACCTGGGGTGACGTCTGGCACTACATCGCCGAAAACCAGGTGACCTACAACACGCTGCACGATGCCTTCTTCCCCAGCATTGGCTGCGAACCCTGCACCCGCGCCATCAGCCTGGGCGAAGACTTCCGCTCCGGTCGCTGGTGGTGGGAAGCCAATTTAGAAGGTGGGGCCGCCAAGGAATGTGGCCTGCACGTCAAAGCCGAACCCAAATCTAAACCCTTGCCTGAAGCGACATCCGTATGAACGCCAGAATCGACCACGACCTACTCACACACCTGAGCAACCGCCACCTGGACGCACTGGAGGAAGAAACCATCTTCATCCTGCGAGAGGTAGCCGCAGCCTTTGAGCGCCCCACCCTGCTGTTCTCGGGCGGCAAAGACTCATTGGTGATGCTGAAATGCGCCGAGAAAGCCTTTGGAGCGGGCCGCATCCCCTACCCGCTCTTGATGATCGACACCGGCCACAACTTTCATGAAGTGACCGACTTCCGCGACCTGCGCGCCAAGGAGCTGGGCGCCGAACTGATCGTGCGCAACGTGGAGGACTCCATGGCGCGTGGCACCGTGCGCCTGGCCCACCCGGGCGAGAGCCGAAATGTGCACCAGTCCGTCACGCTACTGGAAGCCATCGAAGAATTCCGCTTTGATGCGCTCATCGGTGGTGCCCGCCGTGACGAGGAAAAAGCCCGCGCAAAGGAACGCATCTTTTCCCACCGCGACAGCTTTGGCCAGTGGCAACCCAAGGCCCAACGCCCCGAGCTGTGGACGCTGTTCAACACCCGCCTACAGCCAGGTGAACACTTCCGCGTGTTCCCCATCAGCAACTGGACCGAGTTGGACGTGTGGCAGTACATCGAGCGCGAGAACATAGCCCTGCCCAGCCTTTACTACACCCACAAACGTGACGTCGTTGAGCGCAAGGGCCTGCTGGTGCCGGTGACCGATCTGACACCACCAAAGGATGGCGAAACAGTGGAGAGCCGCAATGTGCGCTTTCGTACCGTGGGCGACATTACCTGCACCTGCCCGGTGGAAAGTCTGGCCGCTACCGCTGCCGACATCGTGATCGAGACGCTGGCCGCTGACGTGAGCGAACGTGGCGCAACCCGAATGGACGACAAAACGTCCGAAGCCTCCATGGAAAAACGCAAAAAAGACGGGTACTTTTAATATGACAACCGCTACAAAATCAATAGCTACTCACGCATACTTTGCGGGGTCTAGAGACCTAAATGACTCTGATGCTGATACCCAGAGCGCCTTGCGCTTTATTACCTGCGGTTCGGTGGATGACGGCAAAAGCACGCTGATTGGGCGCCTGCTGGTGGACAGCCGCTCGGTGCTGCAAGACCAGCTGGCCAATGTGTCCAAAAGTGGCGAAGCTGATCTGGCTTTGTTCACGGACGGCTTGAGTGCCGAACGTGAACAGGGCATCACCATTGACGTGGCCTACCGTTACTTTGCCACTCCGGCACGCAAGTTCATCATCGGCGATGCCCCGGGTCATGTGCAATACACGCGCAACATGGTGACTGCCGCCAGCAGCGCCCACGCCGCCGTCGTGCTGGTGGATGCCACCAAGCTGAAGTGGCAAGTCGATGGGCTGGTGGAATTGTTACCCCAGACCCGGCGCCATTCAC
>JBAWYQ010000057.1:0-20003 GCA_037143475.1 Burkholderiales bacterium
AATCGTGCCCACGTTCACGTGGGGCTTGGTACGTGTGAATTTTTCTTTTCCCATTTTTCAATTCTCCAAAGAGCTAGTTCCCGTGTATTGGTTTAATGTTTGCACGGTGTTGCTGGTTCGCCCCGCACGGAAAACAGGGCGGCACACTGTCGCAGACAGCTTCTAACTAGTTGGGGTCCGAGCACATCGCTACGCGAGTGGTCTGACCCCAATATCTCACTTAGCCCGCGAAGCCATGATGGCTTCAGATACGTTGCGCGGAGCTTCCGTGTAATGTTTGAATTCCATGGTGTAGGTCGCACGGCCTTGAGACATGGAACGCAAAGTAGTCGAGTAGCCGAACATCTCCGACAACGGCACTTCAGCCTTGATGGCTTTGCCACCCCCGACCATATCTTCCATACCTTGAACCATGCCACGGCGCGAAGACAAATCGCCCATCACGTTACCGGCATAGTCTTCAGGCGTTTCCACTTCAACGGCCATCATGGGTTCCAGAATCACAGGACCGGCCTTGCGGCAGCCTTCTTTGAATCCAAAAATCGCCGCCATCTTGAACGCCAACTCATTCGAGTCGACATCGTGGTAGGAACCGAAGTGCAGCGTAACCTTGACGTCCACAACCGGGTAGCCGGCCAATACGCCCTGAGTTACGGCCTCGTGAATGCCCTTTTCAACCGCAGGGATGTATTCGCGTGGAACCGTGCCACCCTTGATGGCGTCGACAAACACAATTCCCTTACCAGGCTCATTGGGTTCAATCTTCAACACCACATGGCCGTACTGACCCTTACCACCGGACTGGCGCACAAACTTGCCTTCGGCGTCTTCAATGGTCTTGCGAATGGTTTCGCGGTAAGCCACTTGCGGCTTGCCAACGTTGGCTTCCACTCCAAACTCGCGCTTCATGCGGTCAACAATAATTTCCAAATGCAACTCGCCCATACCGGCGATCAAGGTTTGACCAGATTCTTCGTCGGTTTTCACGCGGAACGAAGGGTCTTCCTGGGCCAGACGCTGTAAAGCGATGCCCATTTTCTCCTGATCGACTTTGGTCTTGGGTTCCACAGCCTGGGTAATCACAGGCTCTGGGAACACCATGCGCTCCAACATGATGATGGCACTTGGGTCGCACAAAGTTTCACCTGTGGTGACGTCTTTCAAACCGATGCAGGCAGCGATGTCACCGGCAACAATCTCACTCACTTCTTCACGCTTGTTAGCGTGCATTTGCACGATCCGTCCAATGCGCTCTTTCTTGCCACGGATCGGATTGAAGACTGTGTCACCCTTTTGCAGCACGCCAGAGTAGACGCGCACAAAGGTCAATTGGCCGACAAATGGGTCCGTCATCAATTTGAATGCGAGCGCAGAAAACTTCTCGGTATCACTCGCCTGACGGACCACTGGATGCTCATCATCGTCCATGCCCTTGACCGGGGGAATATCCACCGGAGAGGGCATGAATTCAATCACTGCGTCCAACATGCGCTGCACGCCCTTGTTCTTGAAGGCAGAACCGCAGTACATGGGCTGGATTTCGCTTGCGATCGTACGCGTGCGAATGCCAAGCTTGATTTCATCTTCCGTCAAGTCACCCTCTTCCAGGTACTTGTTCATGAATTCTTCAGACGCTTCGGCTGCCGCCTCAACCATCTTTTCACGCCACTCTTTGGCCAGCTCCAACAACTCGGCTGGAATTTCCTTGTAGTCGAACAACATGCCCTGCGAAGCTTCATCCCAGATGATGGCTTTCATTTTGATCAAATCGACCACGCCAGTGAAGTTTTCTTCCGCACCGATTGGGATCACCATCGGTACTGGGCTTGCTTTCAGGCGCAGCTTCATCTGGTCCACAACTTTGAAAAAGTTGGCACCGGTACGGTCCATCTTGTTCACAAATGCCAAACGCGGCACTTTGTATTTATTAGCCTGGCGCCAAACGGTTTCCGACTGTGGCTGCACGCCACCCACGGCGCAATACACCATGCAGGCACCATCCAGCACGCGCATGGAACGCTCGACTTCAATCGTGAAGTCGACGTGTCCAGGGGTATCAATAATGTTGATCCGGTGCTCAGGCAAGGACTTGTCCATACCCTTCCAAAAACAGGTGGTCGCAGCAGAGGTAATCGTGATACCACGCTCTTGCTCTTGCTCCATCCAGTCCATGGTGGCAGCGCCGTCGTGCACTTCACCAATTTTGTGGTTCACGCCGGTATAAAAAAGTACGCGCTCGGTAGTCGTAGTCTTACCGGCGTCAATGTGAGCAGAAATACCGATGTTGCGGTAGCGCTCAATGGGGGTATGGCGAGCCATGATGGATCCTTGGTTTTGATCAATAGTTTTCAAACCGCGCGCCGCAAAGACTTTTGATCTTCGCGGCGTAGCGAGCGGTTTTCAGACTAGGCGCAGTCCGGCAGGCAGTGCTAACAGCACGACAAGGGACTGCAACGACGTATGAAAGCCGCGCAGTAGCCGCAAATTAAAAGCGGAAGTGGGAGAAGGCCTTGTTCGCTTCTGCCATGCGGTGAACTTCGTCACGCTTCTTCATAGCACCGCCACGGCCTTCAGTAGCTTCCAGCAGCTCGTTCGCAAGGCGCTGGGCCATGGACTTCTCACCACGCTTGCGAGCGGCCTCTTTAATCCAGCGCATGGACAAAGCCAAGCGACGAACAGGACGCACTTCAACAGGCACCTGGTAGTTGGCACCACCAACACGGCGGGACTTCACTTCGACCATGGGCTTTACATTGTTGATAGCAACAGTGAATGCTTCCAGCGGGTCTTTATCAGGATGCTTCTTCTCGATCAGCTCCAGTGCGCCATAAATGATGCGCTCTGCAACTGCTTTCTTGCCGCCTTCCATGATCACGTTCATGAATTTGGACAGCTCTACATTGCCGAACTTGGGATCCGGCAGAATTTCACGTTTAGGGACTTCGCGACGACGTGGCATTTTTTCACCTCTTTGCTTCAGTTGGCACCTTTGCAGGCACCGGGAGAGTTAATCAATAAGACTCTCACTTACTCGACCCGAACAGTGGGTCACTTCGTTCATTCACCGCGCCACGCAGTAAACAAACACCTTTTAAATTACAAAACCGTTGGCTTATTTGGCCTTGGGCTCAAGCCAATTTATTTGGCTTTTGGTTTCTTGGCACCGTACTTGGAGCGCGACTGCTTGCGATCTTTCACGCCTTGCAAGTCCAGCGAACCGCGGACGATGTGGTAACGCACACCGGGCAAGTCCTTGACACGACCGCCGCGAACCAGAACGACGCTGTGTTCCTGCAGGTTGTGGCCTTCGCCGCCGATGTAAGAAATAACCTCAAAACCGTTGGTCAAGCGCACTTTGGCAACTTTACGCAGAGCGGAGTTAGGCTTTTTAGGCGTTGTGGTGTACACACGGGTGCATACGCCACGGCGCTGCGGAGAGTTCTGCATCGCAGGGCTCTTCGACTTGATGATCTCGACCTCACGGCCTTGACGCACGAGCTGGTTAATGGTTGGCACTTAAGCCTCCTAAAGATAAAACGTCCCTAAACGTTTGAAATGGTACGAAAACGTGAATCCCCTCGGAATTTCCGAAAAGCCTTCTACTGTATCAGATCGAGGGTTTCCCCGCAAGCCAAAATGAGTGTGAACGAAGGCCCATCAGCGGATCCAGAGTCGCACCGAGTCCCAAGCACGGCCAAAAATACCTGCTTGCGCAACCGCGTCCAATGCCAACAACGGCACTTCGCCCACCAACTGCTCACCGACCAAAATCTTCAGGGATCCCAATTGCTGGCCCTTGACTATGGGCGCAACCAACGGTTCAGTGCGCACTACCTGGGTTTTCATCTTGGCTGCGCTGCCAGCCGGGACAGAAACAACAATCGCCTGCGGGCGACCCAGTTTGACCGCGTTTTGCGCACCTTTCCAGACGCTGGAGCTCACGACGGCTTGATCAGCCTCGAACAACTTGACCGCCTCATATGCGGTAAATCCCCAATTGAGCAACTTTTGCGACTCATTGGCCCGCGCGTTTTCGTTGGCGGTTCCCAAAACGATGGACAGCAGCCGTCGACTTCCAGCCGTTGCAGGAACTCCCGCCGGGGCGCCGGGATTCGCCAAGTTGGCGAACTCGCGCCGGGCGGTGGCAACCATGCAGTAACCTGCCGCATCGGTGTAGCCAGTTTTCAGTCCATCAACCGTAGGGTCTCGGAAAAGCAACAGGTTGCGGTTGCTGTCGTTTGCCGCCGGTGTGCCCGGGTAGCGGTATTTCTTGATGGCGTAAAAGCCTACGTAATCGGGGAAATCCGCCATCAGCCGGGTCGCCAGAATACTGAGGTCACGCGCCGTCGTGGTGTGCCCGGCTTCGGTCAAACCTTCCGGGTTCTTGTACCCGGTGGACTTCATTCCCAGCACCTTGGCCTGGTCGTTCATCATTTGCACAAAGCGCTCGGCAGTGCCACCCACCCCCTCAGCCAGCGCCATGGTGGCGTCATTGCCGGATTGCACGATCATGCCTTTGATCAGGTCTTCAACGGGCACCTGCATCTTGGGGTCTATGAACATACGCGAACCCGGCATCTTCCAGGCGCGCTCACTCACGGGCAAGGTTTGCTTCAGGTCGAGTTTCTTTGTGCGCAAGGCGTCGAATACCAGGTAGGCCGACATCAGTTTGGTCAGCGACGCAGGCTCCACCGGCATATCCATATCCTTGGAAGCCAAAATCTGGTTGGCGGACACATCCATCAACAAATAGGCCCGGGCAGCCACTTCTGGCGCCTGCGGCGTTTGGGCAGCCACTGTAAAACAAACGGTGGCCAAAAGAGCGGCAATAAAAGATTTCATGGGAGTAAGTCAGGCGCCGATCTCAACAGAGACTAGCAGGTAGTGAAAACGAAAATGGGCTGGGCAGTCGGGCGCCTAGATGGGCAGGCAATCAGGAAGCGGGCGTCTGTTGAACTTGCAGGTGGCGCACCACCAGACTGCGCAAAAGCGGCAATTGTCCATGAAAGAAGTGCGAGCCCCCTGGAATCACCGTTACAGGCAGGGTTTGCGGGCGCGCCCAATTCATGACATCGACCAGAGGAACTGTATCGTCATACTCACCGTGCAACACCAGAGTGCGACCATGCAGTGCCTGCGGTACGGGCGCCACATCAAACCGCGTGGCGGCCGTTCCCACCAGTACCAGTTGACTTGGAGCACGCCCTGCACCCAGCGCTTCAACAGCGTGGCTAACGACAAAGGAGCCAAAGGAAAACCCGGCAAGGGCCAGCGCAGTCGCCGCTGTGGCTTCGCTTTGGATGGCGTGGTCGATAACCGCCATCAGATCCTGCAACTCGCCCCGACCGGCGTCATGGGTGCCTTCGGTAGCTCCGACACCGCGAAAATTGAATCGCACCGCGCGCCAGCCGCATTGAACAAAGGCACGGGCTAACGTCTGCACCACTTTATTGTCCATCGTTCCGGAAAACAGGGGATGCGGATGAGCGATCACGGCTACGCCACGCGGCACCGCGCCTAACGACAGATTTGGCAAGTCTTCCAAGGCTTCTATGGCACCAACGGGACCTTGCAGGGTAAATCGACGGGTGCTGGGGTTCACGCTCTATCGTCCCAGATTGGCGGGGGTCAGCAAGCGATCGACCACCTTGCCGTTTTTCAGATGCGATTCGACGATTTCATCGATATCCTGCTCATCCACGTAGGAATACCAGACGCCTTCTGGATATACCACCGCCACCGGGCCAGCCGCGCAACGGTCCAGACACCCTGCCTTGTTGACTCGCACCTGACCCGGGCCTGCCAACCCGGCTTCCTTTACACGTTGTTTGCAGCGGTCAAAACCGGCCTGCGCATGGTGTTGCGCGCAGCAGTCTTCGCCATTTTTGCGCTCGTTAAGACAGAAAAAAATGTGCCGTGCATAGTACGGCACTAAGGGAGTGGTTGGCGTGGTCATCGGTAGATTTTAGTTTTTTGCATCGCGCTGCCAGATCAACGACAACACGTACACCAGCGTGGCGTAAGGCCACGACCAGCCCAACCATTGGGCCAGGCCGTGAAAGCGAATAAACCGACCCTGCTCCCAAGCATGCAGGGTTTGGGAGAAATAGGCACTTTCAGGCGCCTGATTCAACAGACTCAAATAGATGCCCAAAGACAGCAGCAACAGGGCGGCACTTGTGCGCCAAGGGACCAAAGTCAGCACCAACGACAAAAACAACGCCATCGCCATGCCCACCTGTACCGGCAACCCCAGCCAGGCCCAGGCATGCACCGGCCCCCAACTCAAAGCCGCCGACAATGCCGTCGCAACCACACCAAGACCCAACACCATCAGTACAAACAGGGCTCGCCGGGTTCGTGTGCGGATGACGCAAAACCCCAGCAGACATGGAATCAACAACCCCAACAACACACACACCATCTCGGCGCCGGGCACCAGCGGTTGCAACTCGGTGTCTCGCACGGGAAGCCACTCCAGAAACGGGGTATCAATCAACTGCGCACCCACTGCCTCCTCAAAACGCTCCATCACCTGCCCCAGACCAAATGGCACAGCGGGAGGAAACAGCAAAGCCAGCGGCCACAACGCCAGCAGTACCATTCCGCCACGCGACTGCGGCACAAACCAGCGTGCACGAATCTGGCTCCAGCGGTCAATGGCGCCCATCTTTGCCAACAAAATGATCGCAATCGCCCCCAACGCGGCCCCCAGCGTGTTTAACACCCAGTCTTCACGCGAAGGAATGCGCGCCGGCAAATAGCTTTGCAGCATTTCCATTGACAAAGCCAGTAACGACGCCGCCATCATCGGCACCACAATGGCGTGCCGAAAGCGTCCGGTTCGCAGGGCGCTGAGTGCCAACAAGCCGCCTAACGGCGCATAGCCCACCACGTTAATAGCGAGGTCAAAACCAGTCCAGTAACGCGGCAGCGGGGCACCCAGAAATGCCCAAGGCGCAATACCCTGGTCACGCCAGTCGGCAAACGGGTACAGGCTGGCATACACAACAAGCCCGACATACACCAGGGCAAGCGGCCAGGCCGCCGACTTGTGCATCGCGCGCCTTTCTGAACGGTTGAGGACGGAGCTACGCTGAGCTTCGGTCTGTCCCGCAAATTACTAAAAAGGTTTCACCACCACCAGGATGACAGCAGCCACCATCATCAGAACCGGCGCCTCATTGAACCAGCGAAACCACACGTGGCTGCGGGTCATGGCATTGGCTTCAAATTTTTTCAGAATAACGCTGCAAGCATGGTGATATCCCACTGCCAAGACGACCACAGCCAGTTTGGCGTGCATCCAGGCATTGCCAGGGCCCCAGCCAATGCCAACGCCAACCCAAAGCCAGATACCCAGACCCAAGGCCGGAACCGCGATCAGGGTCATGAATCGCAGGAGCTTGTTGCACATCAATAACAAACGTGCGCGTTCGGCATCCGAGCCCGGCGGGACCATGGCCAGATTGACAAAAATACGCGGCAGATAAAAGAGACCGGCGAACCAGCTTGCCACGAAAACGATATGAAAGGATTTGACGAGTAGGTATGCCATGCAAGAAGTTTAGGCCAAAAAAACCCCAGCACGAGGGCTGGGGTGGTAAGCCTATTTGCTGTCACACATCAAGGCCCCGCTCAGGGAGGAAAAGCGGGAGGTAGCAAGCTACCCGGTTCAAATTTAACAAAAAACTCCAACACTTGCAAGAGGCTTTACAAAATAACCTTGGTTTATTTCAGGTTTATGGCGCCTCGGCACACCGAGTAATGACAAGGGCGATTCAGTTTCAGGCACAATTTTCCCCATGAGTCCTTACGCCCCCTACCCCATTGGCCGCCCGCGCCGTCTGCGCCGCGATGTATTCACCCGCAACCTGGTGCGCGAAAACACACTCACCACGCACGACCTGATCTACCCCGTTTTCGTGGTGGACGGGCAAAACCAGCGCGTGCCCATTGCCTCCATGCCCGGCGTGGAGCGCCTGAGCCTGGACCTGCTGCTGCCGGTAGCCGAAGAGTGCGTAAAGCTGGAAATTCCGGTGATGGCACTGTTCCCGGTGATCGATCAGTCGCTTAAAGACTACGAAGGTTCCGAAGCGTTAAACCCCGACGGCCTCATCCCTCGCGTGGTGCGGGCGCTGAAAAAGGAGTTCCCCCAGCTCGGTGTCATGACCGATGTGGCACTGGACCCCTTCACCAGCCACGGCCAGGACGGCCTACCCGACAAACGCCCCGAAGCCGAGGGCTACATCCTGAACGATGAAACCGTGGCCATGCTGGTGCAACAAGCCATGACCCAGGCAGATGCCGGCGTTGACATCGTTGCGCCCAGCGACATGATGGACGGACGCATTGGCGCCATCCGCGCGGCACTGGAGGCCAAGGGACACATCCATACCCGCATCATGGCCTACAGCGCCAAGTACGCCAGTGCCTTCTACGGCCCATTCCGCGATGCCGTGGGTTCGGCCAGCAACCTGGGCAAGAGCAACAAGAAGGTCTACCAGATGGACCCCGCCAACACCGATGAGGCCCTGCGCGAAGTCGCCATGGACATCGCCGAAGGCGCCGACATGGTCATGGTCAAGCCCGGTATGCCCTACCTGGATGTGGTGCGACGCGTGAAAGACGAATTCAAGATTCCGACCTTTGCCTACCAGGTGAGCGGCGAATACGCCATGCTCAAAGCCGCTTCCCAGAACGGCTGGCTCGACCACGACGCCGTGATGATGGAGAGCCTGCTGGCCTTCAAACGCGCAGGGGCTGATGGTGTGCTGACCTACTTTGCGCTTGACGCCGCCAGATTGCTATCGAAATAATAGCTGGTTACGCAATGCATTCGGGGGCTAGCGCCCTATTTTCCATATAGCCCTTACCGTTTGGCCCCATGCGCATCTTTCACATCCAGAGCACCAGTGTTACGGAAAGCAGTGACCTGCAGTTGCTCACCGCGGCGGGGCTGCCCACGCAGGGCCTGATTTGGGTGGCTTGCGCGCGGCGCGAGTTTGAAGTGCTGCAAGGCGAGGTACAAACCATGTTGCAGGCTCTGTGCGGCCAGCAGTTGGTGGATTTGCACATCTCGGACCTGATCAACAACCAGCTGCCGTCGCACTACGACTACACATCGCAATACGACGTGCTGGTCTTTCGCCGACTGGCGGCCGGCAACCACCCGACCGACCTGGACAACCCCGGCCAGCCCCTGACGCATATGCCGCAGCGCGGCGGCCCGCCCATCCTGCGCCGTATCGACACCAGTCCGGTCGGTTTCGCCGTGTTTGACCGCGTGTTGCTGACCGTACACCCCACCGACTGCACCGTGCGCGACGTCTACGCCGCCAAACTGCTATTAGCCGCCAGTCTGGAATCCCGCACCGCCGGCGCGCGCCTGCCCACCAGCCCGGCGGACCTGATGCTGCGCATCATCAACCAGATGGTGGATGGTTTTCTGGAACTGCGCCGGGAGTTGACCCACCAGCTGGACCACTGGCAGTCCGAACTGCTCAACCCCAAGACACGTTTCAACAATTGGGGCTCCCTGCTGGATGCGCGCCTCTCCTTGCACACCCTGGACGAAATCTGCGAAGACCAGCGTGCCGCCTTGCAGGACTGGATTGAGGCGCTCAAAACCTGGCCGGACGCCGCAACCCCAGCCGCCCACCGCGAGCGTGACTTGCTGCATGTGCGCAGCCGCGACGTCCTCGAACACATCGAGCGCGTCGTCCACCACGTTCGCCGCCTGGAGCAAAGCGCCGAGACCGCAGTGCAGATGCATTTCAGCGTGCAGGGCAGCCGCACCAATGACATCATGCGCACGCTCACCGTGCTGACCGCCATCTTCTTGCCATTGAACCTGGTCACCGGCTTTTTCGGCATGAACTTTGACGCGCTACCGCTCATTCACAAAGAAAGCGGTATCTGGATGGCCGTCGGCTTCATGGTGGTGATTGCTCTCGGATTGGTGGCGCTGTTCTGGAACAAGCGCTACCTGGCGCGCACGGGACGGTAGAAGCGCCCCCGTGTCAGACGCCTTTGTAGCAAATACGCTGGTACTGCACGGTTCCGTTCGGTTGCGGCACTGCAGCGGTGTAGCACTTGACGCCCTGTCCAACTGATTGCGCTCCTTCACGCGCCGCGGCAGACAAGGGGGACAGTGCTGCCGTCAGTACAACGGCGACAAGCGTTGCGGAGATGGGGGCTTTGCGCATGGCGGATTTCCTTTAAACAATGGTTGAGATCAAATCACCCTCGGTATGGAGATGACGTCCATGCTTATGCGTAAAGCGTGCCAGTCTTCCACAAAAATATTTACCCATGCAAATCAACAACTTGCGACAGGCGGGCCAAGCCGAACCTGGGGCAAATGGGGTATTTGGCCCACCGCGATGGGGCATATACCCCAATACTTTCGACAACTGCACCCACCCACGCAGGGCGGTCGAAAAAAGGCATGTAAATCAATGACTTGAAGCCGTCGCCCCGCGATTTGCCAATGGCACGCCGTATGCATAAGAGCATGCCCATACCAAGCAACTAGCGGGAGAGCTCAACTATGAATGTCAAACGTCTCGACGGTCGCATGCTGAATTTCTGGATCGCAAAGTCAGCGGGGTTCAGCCAACCGAGCGATACACCTGCGCTGATTCGCGGCGAACCACCGGACAGCAGTTTTTGGTATCGCCACAACTACAACCCGGCAAATGATTGGTCACATGCCGGAGCCATCGTTGCCGAAAACTGGTTTTCCATTGAAGACACGCTGCTGGAGTGGTTTGGCGAACAGTGGCCGCATATTCCAACCGTTGCAGACAATCCACTCAAATGGTTCATGCGCGCATTCGTCGCGACACAGTTTGGGGATGAGGTCGAAGATGTTCATGTGAACGTGGACTTTGACGACACCCGCTACCAAACAGTCGCTACGCAGCAAAAGAACACTCCAGCGAGCAGGACGAGTCGCCCTTGGTATAAAGTCGTCGGTTGGTAGCGATCTGCTACGTAACGCGAATTGAGCACTCCCCACATGCCTGGATCGGCTTCGTCCTCCCCTCTGAACCTGCGTCGCCGTTTCGCGGCAATCAGCCTGGGCGTGATCACAATCATCGCTCTGGGCTTGGGCTGGTTGATGTCGCACATGCTGACGCAGCGCATGCTGCAACGCGAGGGCGAAGTCAGCATGGACTTCATTCAAAACCTGTTGCTGACAGACCAGTCCGCGCGGTACCTTTCCGACCCGAATGATGCCGAGCTTCGCGCACGGTTCCTGGGGTCAATGGCCCACATTGCCTCCATGACGGAGCCGGTTCGCGCAAACGCCTACCAGACCGATGGAACCGTCATTTGGTCGACCGATCACGCGCTGGTGGGGCGCCATTACCCCGTCAACGATGAATTGGACGAGGCCCTTGGCGGGAAACTGGTGGTTCACAGCGGGCAGTCGCGCGCGGGCGACCTCGACAAAGGGGAGCATGTCGGACTGGCGCAATACACCAGCTTTTTTGTTGAAAGCTATATCCCGATCCTCGAACCCAAAACCCGCAAAGTACTGGGGGTCATGGAGTTGTACAAAGTCCCGCTCCAACTCAATGCAGCCATTCAGGAGGCCCTGATACAGCTGTGGCTGGCCTGTGCGGCCAGCGCCGTGGGGCTCTTTGTTGCGCTGTACTGGACGGTGGCCCGCGCTGACCGCATCATGCGCGATCAGCAGGCAAAGCTGTCCGAAAGTCAGACCCTCTCCACAGCGGTGGAGCTGGCGCGTGCCGTTGCCCACAACCTGCGCAACCCCTTGGCGTCGATTCGTGTTTCCGCCGAAATGCTCCAGGCCAGTGATGTGGCTGCTGCAGACCTCGCGGAACACTCGGCCGATATCACCGCGTCGGTCGACCGCGCCGACCGATGGATTACCGAGCTGGTGCGCGTATCGCAGGCCCCCCAGCTTCAGTCCGAAGTCGTATTACCTTCCAAAGTGATCGCTGAGTGTCTGAACGAAATGGCTCCGGAAATGAACCGCAGGGGTATTCGTTGGACAGTGCCCACGGAGGAAGCGCCCGCGATACAGGCACATACGGCAATGCTTCGCCAGATTTTGATCAGCATACTGGCCAACGCCACGGACGTCATGCCCGATGGCGGTGACATTGCGGTGACCTGGTCGCGCACAGCCAACATGCTCGTCCTGCAAATTGTGGATAGCGGACCGGGTATCCGCGAGGATGTCCGTCAGGCGCTATTTCGCCCCTTTTTTAGCACCAAGAGCGGTGGCTTGGGCATTGGACTTGCGCTGGTAAAACGCATGGTCGAGCAGTGGGCAGGAGAAGTCAGCCTGAGCCGCGCCCCCATCCGTGGAACCTGCGTTCAACTCACGTTGCCGCTGGCCGCCATTGCAACGCAGATGAAGGAGTAACCCCTACGTGGCAACGCTTTTGGTCATAGAAGATGAGTTGGTACTGGCGAAAAATATTGCCAAATTTTTTGAAAAGTCAGGGCATTTGGTAGAAGTGGCGCATGACGGATTGCTTGGTCTTCAGGCTGCGGCACGCGTCCAACCCGATGTCGTGATCGTGGACTTTCAGCTGCCGGGCATGGATGGCCTGGAGGTCATACGCGCTCTGCGGGCCAACGACGACCCGCCTCGCATCATCATGGTCACTGGCCACGCGAGCGTGAATCTGGCGGTTGAAGCCATGAAGGCAGGCTCCATGGACTTGCTGACCAAGCCCGTTACCCTGCAAAGTCTCAAAGATGTGGTGGAGCGCGCCCTGTCCGAGCGTGGAGAGCGCAGGGCACTGGACTACTACCGCCAGCGTGATGCGCAACAAGCCAGCCTGGATGCTTTGGTCGGAAATTCGGCCGCCATGGACAGCTTGCGCAATCTGGTTCGCACCATTGCGTCCATCGAGCCTACCGATCAGTCGCCGGCTGCCCCCGTGCTCATTCTGGGAGAAACTGGCACTGGCAAGGAGTTGGTCGCTCGCGCCTGCCACCAAAGTGGCTCCCGTGCCAAAGGCCCCTTTATTGAAGTCAACTGCGCAGCACTACCCGCGCATCTCATTGAAGGTGAGTTGTTTGGTTTTGAAAAAGGCGCTTTTACCGATGCCCATGCCCGCAAGATTGGCCTGATCGAGGCGGCAGATGGTGGAACCCTTTTCCTCGATGAAATAGGCGAATTGGATCTCGGCCTGCAAGCCAAATTACTGCGCGTACTCGAAAACTACCGTGTGCGGCGCCTGGGCGCCTTGTCAGACCGGCAGGTCAATGTACGCATCGTGGCCGCAACCAATCGTGATCTGGACGAGCAGGTGCGGGAGGGTCGCTTTCGCGCCGACCTGATGTACCGTTTGAAAGTTTTCCAGGTCCAGATTCCACCACTGCGGGAACGCACGGACGATATCCCCACACTCGCACACCACTTCCTGCGGCAGTTGGCAAAGCGATACGGGCGGGCAGAACTCTCGATGGATGATCGTGCTATTGCCGCCTTGGTCGAGCACGATTGGCCGGGCAACATCAGAGAACTTCGCAACGTTCTGGAGCGCGCCGTCTTGCTTCAGAGAACTGGCAGCCTGTCTGAAGTCAGTCTCAACCTGGGCACAGCCCATCGCCGCAGCACACAAGTCCCTCGCAGCGCAGATGCGCCGGTAACCATGTCTCTCGAGGCCATCGAGCGCGAGCATCTCCAGCGCGCGTTGGATGCCAGTGGTCGCAACGTCAGCAAGGCCGCTGCACTTCTTGGAATCAGCCGTGACACCTTGCGCTACCGCATGGAGCGGCACGGCATGCAGAGGTAAACGGTCGCGAACGTTGGGTGGGTGAATTGCCCCACTGCGATTGGGGCAAAAGACCCAGATTCACCAGGTGAACCGAACCTGGGAGCGCTAAGTTCTTGATTTCATTGACTTGTACGCTTGGCACGGTCCATGCGGTAGTTGTGGTGTTGCAGCGGCTTGGCCGGCGACGCCTTTACAACCGACCAATTTATTGGAGAAAAGCCATGATGAAAACCCTTTGTAACCGCATGCTCGCCTGTGCATCCATTGCCGCACTGAGCAGCACCCTGTTCATTGCACCGCAAGTGGCATACGCCGGAAACACCACCAGCCAGGGTGGCGGCGTCAAATGCTACTGGGTTCTGGTGTCCTCCGACCCCACGATCGGCAGCAGCGTTTATACGCGGGTGTGCCGCAAGGGTGGTGCCTGATTCCAGATTCGTATGCGTCTCGGTATCAGCATCAAGACCTGCCTCGCCGCGTGGGCGGCGTTGGCAGGTCCATGCGCATTTGCGCAAGCTGAAGCTCCTTTCCAGATCAGCAGTGAGACAGGTGTCGGGTATGAATCGCAAACATCCCCGCTCATCAGACTCTCGCCACAGGGTGAGCTCATTAGTCTGGACGGACTACAGCGCCTGGGTGGCACAAGTTATCGCATCGGCTTGCAGACCTTTGCAAACTGGCAACTGGGCAATAACTGGGGCGCGTCGTTGGCTGCCGATTTCAGTCAGAAGAAGTTGCCCACTGCGCCAGACTTCGATTTTGGTATGGTGTCCATTCAACCCAGCATGCACATGGCGGTGGGGACTGCGAGCGTGGGATGGGGTGGAACCCTGCAACGCATCGACGTCGGTGGGCGCGCTTTTCGGGAAGTCCGCGGTGCACAGTTCACGTGGACCCTGCCACAGGCAAGTGGAAACCTCTGGATGGCTATCGCCGATTTGGGAAGCAATCGGCACGGCGAGGAGTTTTCGGATCTGGATGCATCAACTGCCTCAGTGACGGTTCAGCACCATGTGGCACGGCCACTGTTGGGCCTGGAAGGCATTGACATCGCTGCGTTTGTGGCGCGTGAGCGCAATGAAAAAGGCTTTGTTGAGCTATCGCATACCAGTGCCATGCTGTCGACGAGTATTCAATGGCGGTGGCAGGACATCCTGTGGTCCGCGGGCGCATCGCTGCAACACGTGCAGTTCGACGGCACGGCATTCGCCTCTGAGCCACTGCGCGTTGACCGCGCTACCGGCATCGATCTCGCCGCCGAGCACAAAATCTCCGGTCGAACCACGGTGCGCATCGAATACAGCGAAGTTCGAAATGTCTCTTCAATCAGTCTGTACGACAACAGCTTTCAGCAGTTTGGAGTCAAATTCCGCACGACCTGGCAGTAGCGGTCGACTAAGACTTCCAAAAGAATCTAGTCACGAGCGTTAGCCATTGCGGTTGAACACCCTCAGATTCCCCGCTTGATCATCGCGACCAGCTGGTCCAGAGCTGCGCCCCAACCGCTTTCAAATCCCATCGCGGCGTGCTTGTTGCAGCCAGCTTCGTCCGCATGGATGACCGTCGCGATGTAACGCGTGCCCTGCCCCTGGTCTGCCAATTCGACCATGGCGGTGAACATGAATCCGGTGTCATCTGTGCCGCATTTTTCGGGCACATAGCTGGGTCGGTAGCCCGGCAGCAGGGCATTGGTCCACACCAGCTTTTCGTTGGGCACCACATCCAGATAGCAGCCGACGTTGGGAAACTCGCGGCCCTGCGGTGACTGCATGGTCGTGCGGAAAATACCGCCCGGGCGCAGATCAATCTCGCAGTCAATGGTTTTCCAGGGCAGGGGGCAGAACCAGGGCATGAGCCGTTCCGGCTCGGTCCAGGCGCGCCAGACCAGGGATCTTGGCACATCGACCACACGCGTGAAACTGAGGTCGAGTCTTGTATCGGGTTGATAGATTGGCTTCATGATTTTCCTTTCATGTGGGCGGTGCTGGGGTAGTAGTGCAGTTGGGTCATGGGTGAAAAACCGGATGGGGCTACGGAGCCAGGGGCAGACCAAACAGGCGGGCGCCGTTGTTCCAGGCGATGTTGCGGGCCACATCGACCGGCAGATCGCCTAGCCAAGCGCGGTAGCCTTTCATCAGATCGGCGTAGTACAGCCAGCGCTGGTTAACCCAGGTGTCCGAGCCAATCAGAAAGCGGGTGGGGTATTTGAGCAACAGCGCGCGCCACTCGGGGCACAGGCGTTCCTGGCCCTGCGCATCCGCACAAGTCAGACCCGGGCGGTAGGACAACTCGCCCATCAGCAGTGGGTACCGGGTCAACAGCGCATCCACCCGCGCCACTGGCGCGCCGCCAATGCCCGTGTGTGCCCAGATAAGCCGGGCGTTGCGGCCCTGTGTGGGCGAATGCGCCATGAGCAGTTCAATGGCGACGTCGTCCACATGGGCCAGCACCGCCAGATTTTTTTCCTCCGCAAACGCCATGAGTTTTTTGGCCACCGGACCATTGGCGTTGGCACTGTCGTACAAATGGAATTCACCAATGCCCCTAAATGGGCCTGCTGCGGTGCCCTTGGCAAACTCGGCCTGCACCATGTCAAAAATAGTCTCATCCCGGAACCAGCTGTCATAGTCGGCACGGTTGCGATACAGGCGAATAAAGGGCACCACGGTGACGCCCGCCTGGCGTGTCTGTGCGCTGTTGGCCAGCAGCTGGGTGCCGTCATTGGGCCGCGAGTTGGAGACGATGGCACGCACGCCGCCCTGTTGCATGCGCGCCAGCACGTCAGCCACCGGATGCGGGCCTGCCTGGCCGTTCCAGGCTTCCTGGTTGTAGTGCAGGTGCGCGTCAAACAATGGGCCGGCGTAGTCGACAGCCCATGCGGGCGAAGCAACTGCTATCAATAAAGTAGCTGCATACGCTGCCAATACGGGGGCTAGCGGCTTAATCATCATAAATACATACTCCAACCGGCTTTCAGACCGATACGCATCAGCGCAGGTGTGCTTCAAAGAAGGCCAGTGTGCGCTGCGTTGCGAGCAGCGCTACGGCGGGATGAAAGGCGCCTCGGTGGTCGCAATGGAAGCCGTGTTGTGCCGGATAGATTTCCACCTGAACCGCAGGCTGCGCTGTTTTAAACACGAGAACGCCGTCCAGCGGGATGGCGTGGTCTTGCTCGCCAAAATGGGCCAGTACCGGGCACAGTGGCGAACGCGCAAGCTCGGCGGGTGCCGTCATGCCACCACCATAGTAGGGCACCGCCGCCGCAATGCCGTTCAGCATGCACGCGGCGCGCCAGGCCAGCAAGCCACCCCAGCAGTAGCCGACTACGCCAACCTTGCCAAACTGCCCGGCGTAGGCCACGGCGGCGGCAATGTCTTGCATCACGCCGGGCGCCGGCGAGGCTTCTACGGATGCCTTCAGGGCAACGCCAGCGCTGATGTCACCCGGCGCATAGCCCAGGTTCACCCCGGCCTGCACCCGGTGGAACGTGGCCGGTGCGATCGCCACATAACCTTGCGCGGCATAGCCGTTGACCACGGCACGAATATGCGCATTGACGCCAAAAATCTCCTGTAACACGACGATGGCGCCGCGCGGCTTGCCAAGGGGTTGGGCCACGTAAGCAGGAAACGAGAATCCATCAGCGGCGGTAAGTTGCAGGTCGGTTGTCATCTTGGGCTTTGAAAGAAAAACCGCATTATGTGGTTTCGTGGATAAACTCGCCTGCGGCGTGGCTCTCGCGCCATTGGAGCGACTTTCCCTTGCAACCCATTGTTCTGATCACCGGCGGCTCTCGCGGCATTGGCGCCGCCACCGCGCTGCTCGCCGCCCAGCGCGGCTACGCCGTGGCGGTCAACTACGCAACCAACTCGCTGGCGGCTGACGAGGTGGTGCGCACCATACGCGCCGCTGGCGGCGCGGCCATCACCGTGCAGGCCGACGTGGCGGTCGAGTCCCAAGTACTGGCCATGTTTGACAAGGTAGACGCCAAACTGGGCCGCCTGACGGCGCTGATCAACAACGCCGGGGTGGTGGATGTAGCCAGCCGGGTGGATGCCATGGATGTCGCGCGCCTGCAGCGCATGTTCAACACCAATATTCTGGGCAGCTTTGTCTGCGCCCGCGAAGCCGTCAAGCGCATGAGCACGCGCTACGGCGGCACTGGGGGCAGCATCGTCAACGTGTCTAGCGCGGCGGCCCGGATAGGCTCGCCCGGCCAGTATGTGGATTACGCTGCCAGCAAGGGTGCCATCGACACTTTCACGTTGGGCCTGGCCAAAGAAGTGGCTACCGAGGGCATCCGCATCAACGGTGTTCGCCCCGGCATCATTGACACCGAAATTCACGCCAGCGGCGGCCAGCCCGACCGCGCCCTTCAGGTAGCACCCCAGGTGCCGATGCAACGCCCGGGTACCGCGCAGGAAGTGGCTCAGGCTATTTTGTGGCTGATGGGCAATGAGGCCAGTTACACCACCGGAATCCTGCTCGACGTGGCCGGTGGACGTTAGAAAGCGACAAATACATGGACTACAAACCCCTCATCACCCTGCTGGCCATCGTCAACCCACTGGCCATCGTGCCGTTTTTCATTCATTACACGCAGGGTTTCTCGCGCGAGCAGCGCCGGCGCACCATTGTGATTTCGTCCTTCAGTGCGTTTGTGGTGATTGCCGCTTGCGCGCTGGCCGGGTTGCACATTCTGGATTTTTTTGGCATCTCGCTGGCCAGTTTTCAGGTGGGCGGCGGCATGCTGCTGCTGACATCGGCGCTGAATATGCTCAACGCCCAACCGGCAGAGGCCAAGACCACGTCCCATGAGCTTGAAGACGGCGCAGAGAAGGCCGCCATGGGCGCCAGCATTGCGGTGGTGCCGCTGACCATTCCGCTGCTCACCGGCCCGGCCACCATGTCCACCGTAGTGATTTATGCCGAGAAGGCCAAAACCTTCTGGCAACTCTCCACACTGGTCGGTTACGGTGTGGTGATCGGATTGGCCACCGCACTGTGCTTTGCCATGGCGCAGCCCATTGCGCGCGTACTGGGCAAGACCGGCATCAACGTGATGACGCGCCTGATGGGCCTGATTCTGGCGGCTCTGGCGGTTGAGGTGATGTCCGACGGGCTGGTCAAGCTGTTCCCGGCGCTGGGGCGCTAAGATTCATCGGAATGCCAGGGTGAATCCTGCCATGCCGGCTCGGGTTTCCACTGCGCCACCCAGCCTGGCATTTCGGATGCTGGCATAGGCCTGGCAATGCCGTAGCCTTGCGCCAAATGACAGCCGAGTTGCATGAGCAGGGTCCCGTGCGCCACGGACTCCACGCCCTCGGCAATGACGGCCCGGCGAAACGAAGCAGCCAGACCGATCACACCTTCCAGAATGGCCAGATCATCGGGGTCGTCCAGCATATCGCGCACAAAACTCTGGTCAATCTTGAGCATACCCACACGCAGGCGTTTGAGATAGGTCAGCGAGGAGTATCCAGTGCCAAAGTCATCGAGGGCAAACGTAACGCCAAGCTTCGAACAGGTTTCGATCAGCTGGGAGACTTGCGCCACATCCTGCAGGGCACTGGTTTCGAGAATTTCCAGCTCAAGGCATTCGGGACGCACAGTCGGGTGTGCCGCCAGCAAACCGCGCAGGCGGTCGACGAAATCGAGTTGCTGCAACTGCCGGGCACCCACGTTGACACTGACTGCCGTGTGCAGCCCCAAGGTTCGCCACCGCTCCAATTGCGTCAGGGCCGTGTCCACGACCCACTCACCTATTTCAACCGCCAACGCAGTGTCCTCAACCACCGGCAGGAATGACAGAGGCGGAAGCAAACCCTGCTCGGGATGCTCCCACCGGATGAGCGCCTCCACCCCAATGACTTCGCCCGCACGCATATCCACCTTGGGTTGGTAGTGCAACACGAACTCTCCGTCACGCAGTGCTTGGCGTATGCGCTCCAGACTTTCGTGGTGGCCACGTATGCTTTGGTCCTGCTCGGCATCAAAAAGGTAGTACTGATTTTTGCCCGCCAGCTTAGCCTGGTACATGGCCTGGTCGGCCTGACGCATTAACTGGTCGGCATCCACCTCTTTCGCCTGCGGGTAGAACGTGACGCCCATACTGGCAGACACCTGCAACGCAAACGCTCCCACCTGAATGCGTTCGGCCGCTGCGTTGAGCAGGCGCACCAGCATGGACCGGGTAGACGCCTCATCGGCCACATCGATCAGCACGACTACGAA
>JBAWYQ010000058.1:0-19860 GCA_037143475.1 Burkholderiales bacterium
ATGAAGACAGCGGACGGGGTGTGAGCATGGCGCATGGACGATCTGATCGCACTAGGGCATGTGCAATAAGGATGCTTGTGTGTGCTGGCGATTGACGCGGTATCAGGTTAAATTTTTGGCCACTTCACCTTCACCGGATGTTTGGAACAGGGTTCGGACACTGTGATGGTTTTGCCACTGGGGCTAATTCCGTGGGTATCCATGTATTCCCATGTGCAGGTTTCTATCGATTCGACGCTGACCGAATGCACGCGCCCCCACGTCCACACGCTGCCGTCGGCAGTCATGGCGAGGCTGTGATCTGCCCCGGCAGCCAAGCTGACCACGCCCGGGAGCCCGGTAATCTGTACGGGTTCGGGTGCATCGGTAGTACTGGTGTTGCCCAACTGCCCGTAGCGGTTTCTGCCCCACGCCCAGAGTGTGCCGTCGCGTTTGAGCGCCAGCGTGTGATCTGGCCCTGAAACCAGCGTGGCAACGTCGCTGATGGGCAATGCGACAGGGCTTGTTCCGATATTTTTGAAGTAATTGGTGCCCCAAACCCATACCCGACCATCGCTGGTCAATGCCAAAGAATGGTTGGATGCCGCTGCAACGCTGGTGACGTTGCTTAAGCCCTCGACGTTCTGTGCGGTACTGGCCCCGTTAAGCGCAGTACCCAACTGTCCATAAAGGTTGTAGCCCCAAGCCAGCACTTTGCCATCGCTGCGCAAGGCCAATGCATGGGAGTCGCTGACGCTGACTGCTGTAATTCCAGCCAAGCCGGGCAACAGGCGGGGCGTCAGCGTGGGCGCTGCTTGCACACCGTTGCCAAAGCTGCCGCCGCTATACAAATCTCCCCACCCCCACACGCTGCCGTCGGTACCTATTGCTGCGCGGTAGTTAGCGCTGCGGGCGATTGCTTTGATGGACGGCAGACCGGCCACGCGCAGTGCGGCGCGGGTGCAGCTAAAGCCGGGCGGGTTGGCAAGGCCGCAAATCTCAGTGGTGCTGACACCCAGTAAACCACTGCTGTTATTGCCCCAAACCCAGACCGAGCCATCTCCGCGTAATGCAGTGGAATCGGCCAGTTCCACGATATTGGATAAGCCCGCTATGGGTGCAGGACTTGGACCGGGCAACGTTACGTAGCCCCAATCCGCCATCAATTCAGAGCCCCAAGCCCACACGCTGCCGTCGGTGCGGGCGATGAACGAAGTGCTGGGCCCAGCCGCCAATTTATCCATGGGTGTTTGCACGATGGTGCTGGCGGTACTGCCACTGCCTCCGCCGCAAGCGCTCAGCAGCAGTGCGCTCAAAAGGCCTGCCAATCTGGGGGGGTAAGAACAGGCGAAGATGTTGTTCATAAAGGTTCCAAATTTGCTACAAATATGCTAGCTTCAGCAGCATGTTTCATGATGGCGCGTTCAAGTTTAAGTGCAACACTGAGATTTGTAGGATTTGAGTTGCATCGTCAAATTTAACCACTCACTGTAGATCTCATGCGGGGTATGCCAGCCAGTTTTTTCGTGGGCCTGCCATTCAGATCGGCATATGGGGCATCCTCAACCTCTACCATATCGCCGAGAACTACTGGCACCTGCACAGCCAGCCGCGTGATGCCTTGACGTTTGAGTTGGATCTACGGCCTTATACGGAACGGTGGTAGGGAAAAGGCATATAGGTTTTTGGCGCTAGGCCCCATGGAATATGCGCAATGCGCTGCAAAAACAGTAGCGCCTGTGAAATTGGAAAGCGTTGCCGTGCCTGATCGCTCACTCAGGCAGGGTCCTAGCAGGGCCAGGTAGAACCATGCTCCGGCACCATGGCGCGCCAGCCCAGGTCGTGCTCAATGCGCCCCCGCAAGGCGTCGGATGCCGACAGGTCTCCGTGTACTACATACACCTGGTCCGGTCGGTTGGGCATGCTGCGAAGCCATTGCAGCAATTGGTTCGCATCCGCGTGGGCTGAGGCTGACTGTAGCTGCACAATTTCTGCATTCACCTCCACATCGCGGCCATGGATGCGCACGGACTTTGCACCACTGGCCAGCGTTGCGCCACGGGTTCCAGGGGCCTGGTAGCCGGTCAGGATGACCATGTTGCGGTGATTGCCACAATGGTGCTCCAAGTGGTGCAAGACTCGCCCACCGGTGGCCATGCCGCTGGCTGACAAAATAACCATGGGCCCATGGCGCGAGGCAAGCGCCTTGGATTCATCTGTGCTGTTGATCATGGTGGCACAGTGGGTCATGGCATGGGTTTCGTGCGCGTCCAGACGGTGCTCGCCGTGATGTCCCTCAAAGAGGTGCGTCGTGTGCACCGCCATTGGACTGTCGAGAAAAATGGGAAGCGCGTGGGGAATCCTGCCGCTAGCCTTGAGTTGGGCAATGGCATGCAACACGGCCTGTGCTCGCCCGACCGCGAATACGGGCACTACCGCCACGCCGCCACGGGCTGCAAGTCGCTGCAGGGCAACGCCAAGTTCGGCAGCCAGGTTTTCTAGCGGATGCTGGCGGTCGCCGTAGGTGGACTCAATCAACACCGTGTCAGCAGAGGGCGGTTTGTCTGGCGGGAACATGATCGAGTCGTCGGGTCGCCCCAAGTCGCCGGAGAACAAAATACGGCGGCCCGCCACCTCTAGCAACACACTGGATGCGCCCAAAATATGGCCGGCACCGCTTAGCGTTACCCGCCATTCAGGGATGGGTTGAAACGTGGTTCCGACATGGACAGCTCTGATTTTCGAGAGGCAATCCAGCGCGTCTTGTCGGCTGTACAGGGGCAGGGCAGGTGCATGTTTGGACAGTCCATGGCGGTTGGCAAAAGCAGCATCTTCTTCCTGGATGTGGCCACTATCGGGAAGCAAAATCTTGCACAAGGCCTGGGTTCCGGCGGAGGCAAAGATCGGACCGCTAAACCCTTCCTTGACGAGCAGTGGCAGATAACCGCTGTGGTCCAGGTGGGCATGGGTCAGGATGACGGCATCGACCGCATCGGGTGCGATGGGCAGGGGCGTCCAGTTGCGCAGGCGCAGTTGCTTGTATCCCTGAAACAGACCGCAGTCGATCAACAGGCTATGGCTATCGTGACGGACCAGGTATTTAGAGCCAGTGACCGTGTTAGCTCCTCCCAGAAATGTGATGTTGACGCCCATGAGATGACTCCTCAAATAAAAATGCCGCCAAGTCCTTTATAGACCGGGCGGCATGGTTTGGTGGCCGCTATGCGCTAAGTTTGATGCGTATCAACGTAAATCAACTGAAGAAGCTTTTCAGCCGATCGGTCCAACTGTCGCCGGAGGGCGAATGTTTGTTGCCGCCTTTTTTCAGAGACTCGTCGAGCTCACGCAGCAAGCGCCGCTGGTGCTCGCTGAGCTTGACCGGTGTTTCCACTGCAATGTGACAGTACAGATCGCCGGGGTAGCTTGCGCGCACGCCTTTGATGCCCTTGCCGCGCAGTCGGAACTGCTTGCCGGTCTGGGTGCCCTCGGGGATGTCAATGGCCGCTTTGCCCGCCAACGTGGGCACGTCGATCTCGCCACCGAGCGCCGCGGTTGCCATGCTGATGGGAACCGAGCAATGCAGGTCATCGCCATCGCGCTCGAAGATGTCGTGTTTCTTGAGTCGGATCTCGATGTACAAGTCACCTGCCGGCCCACCATTGGTGCCGGGTTCGCCGTTGCCGGTGCTGCGGATGCGCATGCCGCCATCGATGCCGGATGGAATTTTGACTTCGAGTGTTTTCTGCTTCTTGACCTTGCCCTGCCCATGACAGGCAATGCACGGCTCTGGAATGACCTTACCCGTGCCGCGGCAGGTGGGACAGGTCTGTTGGACGCTGAAAAAGCCCTGGCGCATTTGCACTGAGCCTGAGCCGCTACAGGTGCCGCAGGTTTTGACCTGGGTGCCGGGCTTAGCGCCGTTTCCTTTGCAGACCTCGCACGCGTCCCAACTGGGAATGCGAATTTGTGCGTCTTTGCCACGTGCCGCTTCTTCCAGTGTGACTTCCATTGCGTAGCTCAGGTCGCTGCCTCGAAACACCTGTCGTCCGCCGCCGCCGCCTGGTCGGCCGCGCTGCTGGCCAAACATGTCGCCAAAAATATCGCCAAAAGCTTCGGCAAAGCCGCCATAGCCTTCGCCACCCGGGCCACGCATATTGGGGTCTACGCCGGCGTGACCATGCTGGTCGTAGGCCGCCCGCTTTTGAGGGTCTGACAGCATCTCGTAGGCTTCTTTGGCTTCCTTGAATTTGTCCTCTGCCACCTTTCCCGAGTCGCCCTGATTGCGGTCAGGGTGGTGCTTCATCGCAAGCTTGCGATACGACTTTTTGATGTCTTCGTCGGACGCGTTTTTGGGAACACCCAGAATTTCGTAAAAGTCTCTTTTAGCCATGGTTGCCAGACAGTGTTGGTCTTTGAATAATTGCGCAAACTTGATGCAAAACGCCGCGCCGATGATTCCTGATGAATCTTTCGGGCGCGGCGAGCCAAATCAGCACGCTAAGCGTGTTCCATTTAGCCCTTTTTGACTTCCTTGACCTCGGCGTCCACGACGTTGTCGTCCGTCGCGTGCGATGCCGAAGAGGCACCGGCAGCAGATTGCTGCGGCTGCTCACCACCGGCTTGTTGGCCGCCTTCAGCCGCTTGCTTGGCCTGCATGTCGGCGTACATCTTTTCGCCCAATTTCTGGCTCGCCGTCATCAGCGCAGTGTTTTTCTCGTCGATCGCGCCTTTGTCATCACCCTTGATAGCTTCTTCAAGATCCTTGATGGCGGCTTCGATTTTTTCCTTCTCACCAGCATCGAGCTTGTCACCGTACTCTGTCAGGCTCTTCTTCACGCTGTGCACGCTGGAGTCTGCTTGATTTTTGGACTGCACCAATTCAATTTTCTTCTTGTCATCGGCAGCATTCAATTCAGCGTCTTTCACCATTTGCTGAATCTCGGCTTCGGAAAGACCCGAGTTGGCTTTGATGGTGATCTTGTTCTCTTTTCCCGTGCCTTTGTCCTTGGCGCCCACGTGCAGGATGCCGTTTGCGTCGATGTCAAAAGACACTTCAATTTGCGGGGTGCCCCGGGCGGATGGTGGAATGCCTTCGAGGTTGAATTCGCCCAGCATCTTGTTGCCTACAGCAATCTCACGCTCACCCTGGAACACCTTGATGGTCACTGCCGGTTGGTTGTCTTCGGCAGTCGAGAACGTCTGCGCAAATTTGGTTGGGATCGTGGTGTTCTTGGTGATCATCTTGGTCATCACACCGCCCATGGTTTCGATGCCCAGCGACAGAGGTGTCACGTCGAGCAGCAACACGTCTTTGCGGTCACCGGACAACACCTGTCCCTGAATTGCAGCGCCAACGGCAACCGCTTCATCGGGGTTCACGTCCTTGCGGGGTTCCTTGCCGAACAACTCTTTGACCTTTTCCTGCACCTTGGGCATGCGGGTCATTCCGCCGACCAGAATCACGTCATGTATGTCGGATACCTTGACGCCAGCGTCCTTGATGGCAGTGCGGCAGGGCGCAATGGTGCGCTCGATCAACTCTTCAACCAGGCTTTCCAGCTTGGCTCGGGTGAGTTTGATGTTCAGGTGCTTGGGTCCCGATGCGTCAGCGGTCACGTAGGGTAAGTTGATGTCGGTTTGTGCGCTGCTGGAGAGCTCGATCTTGGCCTTTTCAGCGGCTTCTTTCAGGCGTTGCAGGGCCAGCACGTCTTTGCCAAGATCCACGCCCTGTTCTTTCTTGAACTCAGTGATGATGAAGTCAATGATTTTTTGGTCGAAGTCTTCGCCGCCCAGGAATGTATCGCCATTGGTGGACAGTACTTCGAATTGCTTTTCGCCATCGACGTCAGCGATCTCAATGATCGACACGTCAAACGTGCCACCACCCAGGTCATATACGGCGATTTTGCGGTCGCCCTTTTCGTTCTTGTCCAGGCCAAAGGCCAGCGCGGCGGCTGTGGGTTCGTTGATGATGCGCTTGACGTCCAGACCAGCAATGCGGCCTGCGTCTTTGGTGGCTTGGCGTTGGGCGTCGTTGAAGTAGGCGGGTACCGTGATCACAGCATCCGTCACTTCTTCGCCGAGGTAGTCTTCAGCCGTTTTTTTCATCTTGCGAAGGATGTCGGCGCTGACTTGCTGGGGCGCCATGCGGTTGCCACGCACTTCAACCCATGCGTCACCGTTGTCGGCTGCAGCAATCTTGTAGGGCATCAGGTCGATGTCTTTTTGCACTTCCTTTTCGGAGAACTTGCGACCAATCAGGCGTTTCACCGCGTACAGCGTGTTCTTCGGGTTGGTGACCGATTGGCGCTTCGCAGACGCGCCGACCAGCACTTCACCGTCTTCCTGGTACGCAATGATGGACGGCGTTGTGCGGGCACCTTCCGCATTTTCGATAACCTTGGGCGTATTGCCCTCCATGATGGCCACGCAGCTGTTGGTGGTTCCCAAGTCAATACCGATGATTCTTCCCATGATTTACTCCTGCGATCTTAAAAATTCAGATGGAGGTCACTTGAAGCCGGTTTTGCGGAATTCAAGTGCCTAAAAGACGGTTTGTAGTGTCGGCGAGTTACTTCGGCGCCGAAACGGTTACCAGGGCCGGGCGCAGCACGCGGTCCGCGATGGAATAGCCCTTTTGCAACAAGCCGACAACGGTATTAGCTTCCTGTTCTGAGGGGACAACACTGATGGCTTGGTGCTGGTGCGGGTCAAACTTTGTTCCCGCAGTGGGTGCAATGGCCAGTACCTTGTTGCGTTCTAGTGCGGCGATCAACTGGCGAAGGGTGGCCTGGGCGCCTTCGCGAATCTGCTCGGCGGTGGCGTCCTTGATGACCAGACCGGCCTCCAGGCTGTCAGCTACCGGCAGAAGACTTTCAGCAAAGCTTTCAACCGCAAATTTGCGGGCTTTTGAAATTTCATCTTCAGCGCGCCGACGCGCATTTTCAGCATCTGCTTTGGCTCGCAAATACTGGTCTGCGAGTTCGCCGCTTTTGGCTTGCAGGGCAGCCAATTCGGCTTGGACTTGCGCCAGGGAGTCTGTTTCTGAGCAGCCTTGCGAGGCAACCATGCTTTCGGTGCTTTGGTAGGCGGAGTTGAGTACGTCGGATTGTGGGGGAATTGGCTGGTCAGACATGCAATGGGTGAAGGATTGACTTCTGGTTACAAATGGATGAGCCTAGTTGTTGGGGCGCATCTAAACAATTCAAGGGTCGAATCGGCTCAATACAGGTGCTTATAGAGGCGCTATGTCGCAAATCAGTCCGAAGTTCCCAGCAGTTCCACGTCAAATTTGAGGGTTGCGTTGGGGGGAATGACGCCGCCGGCGCCCCGTGCGCCATAGCCTAGGGATGCAGGAATGATCAGGGTGCGTGCCCCTCCCACTTTCATGCCGGCTACGCCTTCGTCCCAGCCACGAATCACCATGCCGGCGCCCAAGTGGAATACAAACGGGTCATTGCGATCCTTGCTGGAGTCGAACTTGGCGCCCTGCGTGTTGTCGTTGTACAACCAGCCGGTGTAGTGCACCGTTACGCTTTGTCCTTTGGCCGCAACAGCGCCGGTTCCCTCAATTGTGTCTTCGTACTGCAGACCGCTATCAGTTGTAGGCATAAAAATTCCTTTGTGAAGTGCTGGCGGGTTGTGCCAATGAACATGAGGTGGATGCGTCAAGCATTTGGCGGTCCCTACAAGGGTATTTCCCGCCGCTGTCATTTGCGCAAGGCTGTAAATTATGCCGCAGACAAAAAAAGACAGGCAATGCCTGTCTTTTGGATTACGGTCGGCGCACGGGGAAAAGTCTGTTTCAGGTGACTTTCTTCGCTTGGCTAGCTGCCCATTTTCCAGCGAAAGCCTGCAGGTCAGCCAGGCGCTTAAGCAAGTCGGCTCCCATGGTGGTGACAACATATCCATCACTACCGTGTGTCAAAAGACCCGCTTCACGCAGTTCTTTAATTCGCGTGTTCAGGGTATTCGGGGTAATTCCACCGATGCTATCCTGAAGCAGGCGAAAAGTCTGGGCATGTCCGTCACGTAGGGCCCACATCACGCGTATGGCGTAGCGCGACTCCAGCAGACTCAATAATTGACCGATGGCCAACGATTCTTTAGCACTCATTAACTAGTCCTCTCCTCGATTCGATTTTGTAGCTGGTGAACTGTTTGACACCACAGTCACCATGAAAATTGGTTGTGAGCATACTCATTTGATTGAAACTATATCGTAGTTTTCTTCTTGCTACAAGTTTCATAGCTGTTTGTTTGACCCGCCAGTTGCTTGTCATCCAGCGATGGAGGTGCTAAGGTTACACAAACGTTTGCCTATTCGCGCAGTAATTTGGAGGATTTAATGGTGTTTAACTTTGAGCAGGTTCACAATTACTATGAACGTCTCGTTTTTGAAGAGGTAGCCAGACGTGCGGAAGATTTTCCTGCATTTACCCTTGATATGTTGGGGGATGTCGCCTGCGTGGCGTTGAATCGCCTTCCTGCACGCTATGTGCGACATGATGTTGACATGATGTTTTACCTCACGGAACAAGAGCGCCATGCCATTGAACTAGCGCTCGAAGAATCGCTTCAGTTTGCGTTCGGTTTTGTTTTGGAGCGTGCCAGCAAGTCCGCGCGTTGAATTCGTTTTACGCTAAAAGGTTTCGCGAATCAGGTGAAACAATTCCGGTGTGATGCCAGGTGATACGCCAAACCAGGCCTCAAATGCGGGTCGTGCCTGATTAAGGAGCATGCCAAGGCCGTTTACCGTGGCATTGCCGCGTTGTCGCGCTTGGGCTATCAGGGGAGTTTCCATGGGCGCGTAGATGATGTCCGAGACCAGTGCACTGACAGGCAAAAGGTCTAGACGCAAATCGAGCGCCGGCTCTCCCTGCATTCCCTGGTTGGTGGTATTGACCAGTAAAGCGGCACCCGCCAGGGCGTCATGCCGACCTTCCCATGGAATGGCGCTGACCTTTGCGCCAAATTCTTGTGACATATCGTGCGCCTTGGCCCAGCTCCGGTTTGTCAGCCGAATTTCGCTGGCCCTCTGATCAATTAGGCCAATGATGACAGCGCGTGCGGCGCCACCTGCGCCCACTATGACCGCGGGGCCGGCATCAGCGCGCCATTGCGGACGGGCATCCCGCAGACTCTCAATATAGCCAAAGGCGTCCGTGTTTCGCCCTGTCAGGGAGCGATCGGTTTCAACAACGATAGTATTAATGGCCCCAATGCGTTCGGCCAGGTGGTCGACACGATCCACCAGGCGCAACGCTTCCACTTTGTGCGGAATTGTCAAATTGCAGCCCGCAAACCCCAGCGCAGGCAATGCTCGCAACGCCTGTTCAAGGTTTTTAGGTTCAACCGGTAGCAGCACATAGGCGCCTTTCAGGCCATGATGTGCAATCCAGTGGTTGTGGATGACCGGCGAGCGTGAGTGCGAAACCGGCCAACCCATGACCCCTGCCAACTTGTAGGTGTGACCGCTGCCCACTTTTGCTGGTTCCGTTATAGGTTGTCCGTAAAGCTGCGCAACTTGTCGGAGCGACTGGGGTGCTTGAGCTTGCGTAATGCCTTGGCCTCGATCTGGCGAATGCGTTCGCGGGTCACGTCAAATTGCTTGCCCACTTCTTCCAGCGTATGGTCACTCGTCATCTCGATACCAAAACGCATGCGCAGCACCTTGGCTTCGCGTGGCGTGAGGCTGTCCAGAATGTCCTTGACCACATCGCGCAGACCAGCCTGCATGGCGGCTTCCATGGGTGCGGTGTTGGCGCCGTCTTCGATGAAATCGCCCAAGTGGCTGTCGTCATCGTCACCGATCGGCGTTTCCATGGAGATTGGCTCCTTGGCAATCTTCATGATTTTGCGGATCTTGTCTTCCGGGATTTCCATCCGTTCAGCCAACACGGAAGCATCTGGCTCAAAACCAAACTCTTGCAGGTGCTGGCGACTGATGCGATTCATCTTGTTGATGGTTTCGATCATGTGCACCGGGATACGGATGGTGCGCGCCTGGTCTGCAATGGAGCGGGTGATGGCCTGGCGAATCCACCAGGTTGCGTAGGTGGAGAACTTGTAGCCGCGACGGTATTCAAACTTGTCCACAGCTTTCATCAGGCCAATGTTGCCTTCCTGAATAAGGTCCAGGAACTGCAGGCCCCGGTTGGTGTATTTCTTGGCGATCGAGATGACCAAACGCAAGTTGGCTTCGATCATTTCCTTCTTGGCAGCGCGCGAAGCGTATTCGCCCGCATTCATACGCTTGTTGATGTCCTTGAGTTGGTCAAGAGGGACGACAACCTTGGCTTGTAGGTCAGTGAGTTTTTGCTGTAGATCCTGTACCGGTGGAATGTTGCGGCCCATGATGGCAGCCCACGATTTGCCGGAAGCAGCTTGTTTCTCGATCCACTTCAGGTTGAGCAACTGGGATGCAACCTTGTTACCGTTCTTGTCGCGACCACTGAAGTCTGCAATGAAGTTCTCTTGCGGGTAGCCGCATTTGTCGACAATGATGCGACGTAATTCACGCTCTTTTTTGCGGATGTCGTCCACTTGCCCGCGCACCATGTCGCACAGCTTCTCAATGGCTTTTGCGGTAAAGCGGATGGACATCAGCTCTTCGCTCAGGGCCTTTTGCGCCGCCACGTAATGGGGGGTGCCATAACCCTCCTTGTCGTAAATTTTGTGCACTTTTTCGAACAGATCGCGCAAGCGATCGAACCGGGACAACGCTTCTTTCTTCAGTTCTTCCAGCTTCTTGGTCAGTGCCTTGGAGCCGCCCTTGCCGTCGTCGTCGTCGTCGGCATCAAACTCATCAAAGTCTTCTTCGGCCACATAGTCATCGGCTTCATTGGGATTGAAGAAACCGTCCACGATGGTGGTGATAACGACCTTGCCTTCGCGAATGTCCTCGCCCAGGCGCAAAATTTCGGCAATGGTGGCTGGCGAGGCGCTGATCGCCTCCATCATTGCCATCAGGCCGCCTTCAATGCGCTTGGCAATCTCGATTTCGCCTTCGCGGGTCAGCAACTCTACCGTGCCCATTTCGCGCATGTACATGCGAACCGGGTCGGTGGTACGGCCAAATTCGCTGTCCACCGTGCTGAGGGCCGCTTCTGCTTCTTCTTCAGCCTCTTCTGCAGTAGCCGCTGTGGAGACATTGTTGTTGAGTAACAGGGTCTCAGCGTCAGGTGTTTGTTCGTATACTGCGACGCCCATGTCATTCAACATGGAAATCACAACTTCCAGCGTCTCTGCGTCCACCAGTTTGTCGGGCAGGTGGTCAGAAATTTCACCGTGTGTCAGGTAGCCGCGGGTCTTTCCCAGGGTGATCAAGGTTTTGAGGCGCTGGCGGCGCTTGGCAATGTCTTCTTCCGACAAGACGGTTTCGTCCAAACCAAACTCTTTCATCAAGGCGCGTTCTTTGGCCTTGCTGATCTTCATGCGCAGGGGCTTGACCTTTTCGCCGGTGGCGGTGGTGACCACTGCCGGTTCGCCAACCAGATCGGCCTCAATGTCCGACATGTCCAAATCGTCGCCACTGGTTTCTGCTGCGCCCTTGGGTTTGCGTCCACGCTTGGCGCCGGTCTTGGCCGGTGCACTGGGTTCCGCTACAGCGGCTTTTGGGGGGCGGCCGGGCTTCTTTTTGGCGGTTGCGCCAGCGGCGAGCAGCGCGTCTGCGGCTTCCTGCAACTGTTGGGCTTTGGATTTGACGGCTGGGGGCTTGGATGCAGGCACGGGTTTGGCTTTCTTATCGGACTTGGGCGCGGGCTGGACAGGCTTGGCGGATTTTTGAGCAGGCATGCGAAAACCTCAGATCATCAAAAAAAACAGGCGAACAGGGCGGGTGCCGTCTACACCGCAGGGAGCTGGCGCAGTTGGCGTGGCAGGAAAGGGTATTTCCCTGTTGGCAAGATGGGAGGGCGAACATTTGGAATGCAGTCCTTGCGGTAAGGTGGCCGGTTGTACGCTTGTCAACGCTTGGCCTGGACCGGAGGTGCTGCTGTCGCTCTTGCCGAAACAACCGCCTAGTATATCCTGAAAACCTGGATTTTCCAGTGCGCGGTGACGTTGATCTGAGTAAAAGCAAAACCTGCTGTTTTCGGAGTCGCAGATGGCCTGCATGCACTACATTCGATGCAGGAATTCGACCAATGTTCAATCTTGCCCGTTTGCAGTTCAATAAGGGGGGTGCCAGGATAAGCGCCGGGGCTGCGATTTTGTCCGCATTGTTGTTGGCTCCATTGCCGGCTATGGCTCTGGAGATTTCTGCCTTGACCGAGTCGTTGCCACCGTTGAATTACGAGTTGGATGGCGCAGTGGTCGGGTTCTCCAGTGAATTGCTGGATCTGGTTGGCAAGGATGCGGACATTTCGGTCAAAAAGCAATTGTTGCCGTGGTCACGCGCCTATGACATGGTGGCGCGCCAGGGCAACACCCTGATCTATTCGCTGGCCCGTACTCCGGAGCGCGAGGCGCAGTTTCAATGGGTTGGCCCTATCAGCACCAGGCGCATCGTGCTGTACAAGCTGAGTGACAGGTCTGATATTTCCATCAAGACATTGGACGATGCGCGGTCATATCGTATTGGCGTTGCGCGGGAATCAGCCGCCGCCAAGGGACTGATCAAGCAGGGCTTTTTGATCAATGGTGCGCAGGACGTGCTGGGGCCGGGACTTGATTTGGGCGCGCACGACGAGTCCAACATGAAAAAGTTCATTGGCAAACGGTTTGACCTGCTGGTGTCACTCGACTGGGCAGCCGCCTACAACGCCAAAAATGCGGGACTAGGTCCTGACGATCTGCAACCCGTTTGGGTGCTCGACGAGAGTCTGTCCTATTGGTACGGCTTGAACCCGGCGACGGATCCAGACGTTGCCCGGCGACTCAACGCGGCGTTGCAGAGGATTAAAAGCGATGGCCGTTACCAACTACTGAGGCAAAGATACTTTCCAAAAGACACCAAGTAGCATGTGGCAACCGTCAACTTCACACAGCGATTACGCAGCGGGTCGTGTCGCCAGTTCGAGTTGTTGTCGTCGGACGTGCAGTTCGCGGTAGCGAATCAGAGCAGCTGGGTCATTGGTGGAGTCCGATATCGCCTGGGTTTCTTGCTCTTTGATACGTTCCACCAGCATGCGGTTGAGCAGGTCGCGCAACTCCGCGCCAGAGTCCGAAGATGTTTCCATGACCGCGGCCGTGGACATGGCCGTATCCGCCATCAAACGAACGGCCAGCTCGTTTGACTCGTGCTGTTGCAATTCTTCGCGCAGCGCACCCCAGACCAATGGACCGTGTTCGTGCAACTGGCCCTCCAACCAAGCTATCAGGGGGCCGTGGGGAGCTGGCAATTCACAAAGTAAGCCATGATCCTCATCCGTCAGTGTCTCCCAGAGCTCGCTGTGTCCCAGCAAGATGCGTACTGCGTGGTCGGCGCGCGTGGCCAGGGGGCCGCGCAGAGGCGGGCGAAAGACGCGCTTGCTTTCCCACTTGCCTTTGCCTTCCCATTTGCGCTTGCCCTTCCAGCTGTCTGGACTTTCACCGTCAACCGGGTGGTTCCAGGTGGCGGCAGCACTCTGCTCTCCAAAGTCATCGGGCCGCCAGTTGCCATGCCGCGGTTCTGATGGGGCGCTGGCTTTGGTGCCAGCGCTGGCCCACACGGTGCCCAGTTCCTGACTTGAAAGTTGCACCTGCGTAGCGATTTCCCCTAGCAACTGCAGTTTGAGTGCCCCGTCCGGGAGCAGGCTCCATAACGGCTTGGCGTTGCTGGACATATGCGCACGGCCCTCGGCGCTGTTCAGGTCACAGCCTTCTCTTGCAGCCTCGATCAGGAACCGGCTCAGGGGTGTAGCGTCGCTCACATACTGTGCAAAGGCGTCCTGCCCGTTGGCTCGGATGAAGCTGTCGGGGTCATGTTCGTCGGGAAGGAATAAAAACTTGATTGAGCGTACATCGGTCGCATAGGGCAGGGCGGCATCCAGCGCCTTGCGTGCCGCGCGACGCCCCGCGCTGTCTCCATCAAAGCTGAACACCACCGAGTCGGTAAAGCGAAACAGCTTGTGCACATGCTCGGCGGTGCATGCTGTGCCCAGTGTGGCCACCGCATTGGGAAAACCCAGCTGTGCCAGCGCCACCACGTCCATATAGCCCTCAGTCACGAGCACATAGCCCTGTTCGCGCAACGCATTGCGTGCCTCAAACAGTCCGTACAACTCGCGTCCCTTGCTGAAGACGGGTGTCTCCGGAGAGTTGAGGTATTTTGGCTTGTCATCGCCCAGGACGCGCCCACCAAAGCCAATGCATTCGCCCTTGATGTTGCGGATGGGGAACATGACACGGTCGCGGAAGCGGTCGTAACGCTTCTCTTCGGTGCTGCCTTCCTCGGTATTGGCAATCACCAGGCCGCTTTCGACCAGCAGCGGATCGTCGTAGTGCGGGAACACGCTGGCCAGCGAGCGCCATCCTTCGGGGGCATAACCCAATCCGAATTGTTTGGCGATCGCGCCTGATAGGCCCCTTCCTTTGAAATAGGCCACGGCGCGAGGGGAGTCTTTCAACTGGCGGCGGTAAGCTTCGCCGGCTTTTTCCAGAACGTCCGTCAGCGTGTTCTGCTTTTGCCGCTGCTCAAGCGCGTGGGCGCGGTCTTCCGGCGAGGCTTCGTCCTCGGGGATCTGCATGCCGTATTGCTGCGCCAGATCTTTGACAGCCTCGATAAAAGTCATGCCGGCGTGGTCCATCAAAAAGCTGATGGCGTTGCCGTTTTTGCCGCAACCAAAGCAGTGGTAGAACTGCTTGGCCGGACTCACTGAGAACGATGGCGACTTCTCCCCGTGGAAAGGGCACAGGCCCATGAAGTTGGCGCCCCCTTTCTTGAGCTGCACGTAGCGCCCCACGATCTCGACCACGTCGGCACGGGCGAGAAGCTCCTGGAGAAAGGTTTGGGGGATGGCCATAGGGGGATTGTAGGAAGCCTCTCACACGGAAAGCCAGTGAGTGCTTCAGTCTGCTATCTATTTTGTAGCAGCTCGCGCTTTATCTACGGGGGATGGAGGTTGTTTTTGCATATAGGGAATCTCGTCAATCACCCATCACAACGCCTTCACGTCGGGGGTCCGCACCACCAAAGTAGCCGTTGGACGTGCGCTCAATGGCCTGCAGGCCGCTGGGTAGTGGCACTTCCACTACGGTGTGCCCGCGTGCCTGTAGCGCTTGAACGGTGGTCCGGTCAAAGCGGTCCTGTTCCAGATAGGTTGGGCCGCCCAAGGATCCGAAGTTAGGCGAGTCGATGGCCTGTTGAGCGTTCAGTCCCCAGTTCAGCATTCCGTAAAGCGTCTTGGCTGTGAAATGGATGATGAACGGCCCGCCCGGACTGCCACCGCTGAGTACCAACTGCCCGGTCTCTTTGTCAAACACCAGCGTGGGTGCCATGGATGAGCGCGGCCGCTTACCTGCCTCGACCCGGTTGGCGATGGGTTTGCCTGTGGCGTCGGACGGGGTGAAACTGAAGTCGGTCAGTTCGTTGTTGAGCAGGAATCCTCCGGGGAGGCCCCGCCCCCGGTTGACCATGATTCGGGCGCCCCAGCTGTCTTCGATGGAGGTGGTCATGGCCAGCGCGTTGCCCCAGGCATCCACCACAGAAATGTGTGATGTGCCGTACTCCGGCTGATCGGGCATGGGGGCGTACGCCAATGGCGTGCCACCGGGGTTGCCGGGCGGCGCAGTCTTCATGCTGGCGCCCGAGGGACTGGAGTCGATGGCCTTGGCGCGCTGGGCCAAATAGTCGGGTCCAAGCAGGCTACTCCAGTTGCCGGCCGGCGCCGGCACAAACGCGGGGTCCGCCACAAACTGCGCTCGGTCGGCAAAGGCAAGTCGCGACGCTTCGGTGTACAGATGCAGCCATTCAGCAGATGGCTTGCCATTTTTCAGAGGAATCGTGGTTGCCGGTGTGTGCTTGAGCAAACCCAAAATCTGCCCAATGGCGATGGCCCCCGCACTCGGGGGCGGCATGCCGCAGATGCGGTAGTCCCGCAAGTGCGTGCTGTGGTAGTCAAAACACAGTGGCTCGCGCACCACAGGCTGGTAGGTGGCCAGGTCGCGCGTGGACAGACTGCCGGGGTTGGTGGGATGGCTTTGCACCTTGATGGAAATGGCCTGGGCCAGTTCGCCGGTCATCAGTGCATCAGGGCCGTCCTCGGCGATGCGTTGCAGCACGGCAGCCAGCTCCGGGTTGCGCAGCAGGTGTCCGGCGGGCCAGGGTTGTTCATGTGCGTCATAAAAGTAGGCGGCCGCGACCGGGTCGCGCTGGAGCTGCTTTTCAGTTGACAGCAGGGCGGCCATGCGCTGGCTCACCGCAAAGCCACTTCTCGCCAATTGAATGGCAGGTGCAAACAATTGCGGCCACGGCAGACGCCCGTGGTGTTGGTGGGCCAGGGCGAGCATGCGCACATTGCCGGGAACGCCAACCGAACGGCCACCAACGACGGCGTCGATAAATTTCAGAGGTTGACCGGAAGGTCCCAAAAATAGGGAGGGTGTGGCACCTGCCGGTGCGGTCTCGCGGCCATCATAGGCTTGGGTGGTCTTGCCATCAAAGTGCAGCAAAAATGCGCCACCGCCGAGCCCGCTGGATTGGGGCTCTACCAGTGCCAAGACCATTTGCACGGCAACGGCCGCGTCCACCGCGCTGCCCCCGGCGCGCAGCATTTGCAAGCCCGCGTCGGTAGCCAGCGGGTTGGCAGCTGCAACGGCATAGGTACGCGTTGCCCAGCCGGTTTTTTCAACTGATCCATTGGCCCCTTCGGGTGATAGCGGCGCAGCGGATACAACAGTTGGTTCCGTCGCGGTCGTTGTGTTGGCTGCGCAGCCCAGAAGGTATAGCCCGATGGACGTGCTCGTAGCCAGGTGGCACAGCACTGAACGAAAAGCTAGCAGTTTCAAAGCGGTGCCCGCATTCAGGCGGTGTTACTTTTGTTTGGGCACGCGGCCCATCACATAAAACTCGGGGTTGGGCAGCATGCCCGACATATTGGCCATACGGTTGGATAAGCCGAAGAACGCGGTAATTGCGCCAATGTCCCATATGTCTTCGTCATTGAAGCCGTGGGCGTGCAGGGCGGTGAAGTCGGCCTCTTCAATTTCGTCAGAGTGCAGGCAGACCTTCATGGCAAAGTCCAGCATGGCGCGCTGGCGTGGTGTGATGTCGGCCTTGCGGTAATTGGTGGCCACCTGGTCGGCCACCAACGGCTTCTTCTCATAGATGCGCAATATGGCCCCGTGCGCCACCACGCAATAAAGGCAGTGGTTCGCGCTGCTGGTGGTGGTGACGATCATCTCGCGGTCACCCTTGGTCAGGCCCGATCCTTCGCGCAGCATCAGCGCGTCGTGGTAGGCAAAGAAAGCGCGCCACTCGGCCGGTCGACGTGCAAACGCCAGAAACACGTTGGGCACAAAACCGGATTTTTCTTGCACTTCCAGAATTTTGGCCTGGATGTCAGCAGGTAGGGTGTTGAGTTCGGGCATCGGGTAGCGGACCATTGGGTGTCTCCTGCGGATTGGGGGTTGCTTTGAAACCATTATCCTTCCGGGTTGAATGAACTCCATTGGATTGACTATGACCACACCCTATGAAAAAGGTCTCGCCACCCGCAAGGCCGTGATGGGCGAAGACTTTGTAGCTACAGCCTTTGCCAACGCCACATCGTTTACCCAACCGATTCAGGAACACATCACCCGCGCCGCGTGGGGCGACGTGTGGCAACGCCCGGGACTTGACCTGAAGACCCGCAGTCTGGTCACCGTGGCCATGCTGACGGCGTTGGGCAAGCAAAATGAACTGAAAGGGCATGTGCGCGGCGCACTGAACAATGGTGCTACGGCAGAAGAGATCCAGGAAGTGTTATTGCATGCGGCGATCTACTGTGGTGTGCCCACTGCGGTCGAAGCCTTCCGCACTGCCAATGACGTGGTGTCCGCGAATATCAAGGCGTAAAACGCGTCTAAGCTCCCGCCAATGCTGGTTGAGGTGATATCAAATCACTATCAGGCGGTTGGTTGCAATATCAGTGATCTTCGCGAAAGTGAGTGGGCGCAAAACCATCATCGTCGCCGTCATCGTTTTCAGGTATGGCCGCAGACACGGTGACTGGTGGCTTTGGCGGCGCTGCAACGGGCGTCTCTGTCACAGGGGGTGCGGCAACGGGCGTCATCAGCAAATGGTCACTGGTTTGCCAGAAATCGGGCTGGGGCAAATGGATATGGGGGCAGCCACACTGGGGGGCGAACTTCCAGGCAAACAGGTAGCGAGTCTGGTCCGCCTGCGGATCAAAACGGCGCAGACCGTCCAGCATGGCCTGCTCAAATGCAGGGGCGTGCAAGGCCAGTGCATCGTGCCAGTGTCTGATCTCCAACTGCAGCAACAAGGCCTCGCCCTGACCGGGAATGTGAATCGGTATGATTTCCCCTGCAATCCAGGTGCCAGGAATACCGTTGAGCTTGAGCACCCCGTGCAAAGTCATGCGAACCATGTCGATCTGGGCTGGGCCCAGTTGCACCGTTTGCGGCATGGTTGATGGGCCGGTATCTGTTGCCGATTTGTTGGCTTTGGATTTACCGCGACCTAAGAATTCAAACATTCGCTATTCCCCTATGAGTTCGCTAAAGTGGGTCGATTCAGTGTAGCTGACCCCAAACGCATTCTGGTTGCAGGGCTTTCGCCGATTAGCCACGTTTGCGCAGCCGTCCAAACCAATGGCCCACATCGTCCACATAGGTAAAAACTGCCGGAATCACCAATAGACTCAGCAGGGTAGAGGTCATTAACCCGCCAATCACCGCAATCGCCATCGGCGCACGAAAACTGGTGTCGGCTGCGCCAAAACCAATCGCGATCGGCAGCATGCCCGCGGCCATGGCCAGCGTGGTCATGATGATGGGACGGGCGCGCTTGTGGCACGCATCCAGCAGGGCTTCAAACCGGCTCAGACCATGTTCGCGCCGCGCCAAAATGGCGTATTCCACCAGCAGAATGGAGTTCTTGGTGGCCACGCCCATCAGCATGATCAGACCGATCAATGAGGGCATTGAAAAACTTTTGTCGGCGAGCAGCAAGCCCACAAAGGCTCCGCCCAACGAGAGGGGCAGTGCGGTCAGAATGGTGACCGGGTGCAGAAAACTCTTGAACAGCAGAACCAGCACAATGTAGATGCACAAGACACCGGTCAGCATGGCCAGGCCAAAGCTGGCGAACAGTTCACCCATCACTTCGGCGTCGCCTACTTCCACGACCTTGACGCCGGGCGGCAGGTTTTTGATGGCGCCCAGGTTCTGCACGGCGGCCGTGACGTCGCCCAATGGTATGCCAGACAGTTCCACTTCAAATGTGATGTTTCGCGAGCGGTCGTAGCGGTCAATGACAGCAGGTCCTCCGGCCACTTCGAGTGTGGCAACCTGGCTCAACATCACCGGGCCTTTGACTCCTGGTACTGTCAGGCGGCCCAGTAGGTCCAGATCAGTGCGGGCTGCGGTGTCGAGCATGACCACAATGGGAATCTGGCGCTGGCTCAGATTCAGCTTGGGCAGTGCAGCGTCGTAGTCGCCGACGGTTGCGATGCGCAACGTGTCGCCAATGGCAGCGCTGGTGACGCCCATGTCGGCTGCGCGGGCAAAGTCGGGTCGTACCGCAATTTCGGGTCGCACCAGGCTGGCGCTGGATGCCACATTACCCAGGCCGGCGATGGTCCGTATGTCTTTCTCCACGGCCAGGGCGGCGCTCTGCAGTGTGGCTGCATCTTCGCCGGTGAGCACCAGAATGTATTTCTCGCCAGACGCACCCAGGCCGACCTTGCTGCGCACACCGGGCAGCGGCTCCATGGCGGTGCGGATTTGTTTCTC
>JBAWYQ010000059.1:0-19570 GCA_037143475.1 Burkholderiales bacterium
AACGAGCTTTCCATCAGTGCAGCCCGCACCAGTTCAGTATCTGAAGAGGGCCTACCAGGAGGTATCAAGGACACGTTGGGCACAATAGACACAACCGACGCTGTAACCAATAGTGGTCAATTCACGGTGACCGGAGCGACTACCGTCACCCTTGGAAATCCAACCGGAACGTTCACAGCAGGAGGTGCAACCATTGTGTGGAGTGGAGCCGGCACTCAAACGCTAACCGGTACGGCCAACGCACAGACGGTATTGACCGTAACGATAGACAACGCTGGCAACTACACCACTACCTTGCTCAAACCCATTGATCACAACACGATCAATGCGGAGGATGTGAAAGACATTCCCATTACGGTGACGGCGTCAAACAGCGTCTCTGGGCTTAGCGCCACGGGCACACTAACTGTGCGCGTCGAGGATGACTCACCCATTGCACCAGCCGTTAGCAACACCGTCGCTTTGTCCAATACCGATACCAATCTCGAGCTGATACTGGACATCTCGGGAAGCATGGCAGGAACCAGCCTGGCAATCATGAAGAGCGCGGTTAACGTAATGCTGGATGACTACGCCGCCCTGGGTAACGTTAAGGTACACCTTGTGGCGTTTTCAACCACGGCAAGTGACGTCAGTGGGGGGTGGGTTGACGTTGCCACGGCCAAGAGTATTGTCAATGGATTGGTGGCCGCCGGCAACACCAACTACACAGCAGCCACTGACGCGGGCATGGCGGCATGGACGACTAGCGGGAAAATTGTTGGGGCCAATAACATGGCCTACTTCTTATCCGATGGCGTGCCAAACCCAACCAGTTCAGCGTTGTCGGGGACGGCCTGGACTGATTTTCTTGTTGCCAACAAGATTACCGCATTGGGCTTCGGGATGGGAACCGGAGCCACCGCTCAGTATCTTGACCCGGTTGCCTACAACGGCAAGACTGCGACCGACACCAATGCAACAATGGTCCCCACCATTGCCGATCTGCCACCCATCTTGCGTGACTCGGTTGTTACAGCAACAACCGGTGAGTTGGCAGCCAGCGGCAATATTAGTTCCGGCGTCGGTTTTGGTGCCGACGGAGGGTACCTTAAGAGCATCACACTGGATGGTGCAACCTATACCTTCGCTCCCGCAACCCACACCGTGGTCCAAACTGGCACGGTCAGAACGTATTCATTCGCAGCCGACACGCTAACTATCAACACGGTTGCGGGTGGCAAATATGTCGTCAACATGAGCACGGGCACGTATACCTACACGCCTTTGCCAACAACCAAGATTGTCTATAACGACAAATTTGATTTTGTCATGAGCGACAGAGACGGTGACACCGCTTCCAACACCTTGACCATTACAGTCACGCCGGCCGCGACCCCCCCAACTCCCACGTACGAACTGAGCATAAGCAGCGTTTCAGCCCCCAGCGCGACTGAGGGTAGTAACTTGGTTTACACCGTCAACCTTACTGGAACCACAACCGCTACGACAACTTTCAGCACGATACTGGGTGGAGGCACTGCCACTGACACTGGCGGAAACACTGCGACAACCAATACTGACTACAACACTGCCCCAACGTTCAGTAACGGTGTCACTTACAACAGTACCACGGGCGTCATCACAGTTCCGGCTGGGGTTACCAGCTTTACCGCTACGGTTGCGACGCTTGTAGACGCGTATACCGCTGAAGGCGCAGAGACTCTTCCATTGGTCGTTGGCGGTGTCACAGGCACCGGCAGCATACTTGACACAGCAGGCCCACCGACTGTCACCGCAGTCTCATCGCCATCAGCGGTTGAAGGTGCGAATTTGGTCTACACAGTCACACTGTCTGCTGCCACAACCGGTGCTACCACCCTGTCATACACACTGGGCGGAGGAGGGACCAGCGCGACTGGTGCAGACTACGTCGCCACGCCAACGTTTTCGAACGGTGTCACCCTCAGTGGGGGCAATTTGTCCGTACCGGCTGGCGTTACCAGTTTCACGATATCGATACCCACAGTAGTCGACAACATTGCAGAAGGAACCGAGACCTTGCGTCTAAGGGTTGGTGGCACAAACGCCATCAACACTGGCACAGGCAGCATCATTGACCCACCGGCCATCAGCACAGTTGAACCCGCTGCTGCGGGCGCTGCCGACAACAACGTAATTGAAGGCTATAACCTGGTCTACACCGTGACCCTCGCCAGTGCGGCAACAGCAGCCTCGCAATACAGCTTCTTGCTCGGTGGCGGCACAGCCACAGCGGGTACAGACTACAACACCGCTGCTACATTCAGCAATGGTGTGACGTATGACAGCGTCACCGGCCTGATTACTGTGCCCACTGGTGTGTCCAGTTTTACCGTCAACGTCAGCACAATTGACGATACGACAGTTGAGTCGGCGACACCCGAGACATTGCCGCTAGTCATCGGTGGCGTCACCGGCACGGGTGGCATTCTTGATAACGAGGTGGCAAGCGCTGCATACCCCGGAACAGCCGGCGCCGACAATTACACCGGCACAGCCAATTCGGATGTCATGTTCGGCGGCGCCGGCAACGACACCATCAACGGCGGCGCTGGCAACGACTACATCCGTGGCGGCACGGGCAACGACACACTCACCGGCGGCGCCGGCTCCGACACCTTTGCGTGGAAGCTGGCCGACAAAGGCGCGGTGGGGGTCAACCATGCGTCAGATATCGTTACCGATTTCACAGAAAATGCTACCGACAAACTGGATCTGAGAGACTTGTTGCAAGGCGAAAACCACGCCAGTGGTGTAGGCAATCTCACCAACTACCTGCATTTTGAACAGGTGGGTGCGAACGTGCTTCTCCACGTTAGTTCTGCTGGAAGCCTGACTACAACTGCTGGTGTCAGCAATGCTACCGCCGTTGAGGACCAAACGATCCAGCTCAACGGAGTGACCTTGGCTGCATTGGGTGGCGCAACCGATACCCTCATCATCCAGAACCTGCTGAACAATGGCAAGCTCATCGTGGATTGATGCGGATTGGAACCGGCCGAGCAGCTATAAGAAGAATAGACCGCTAGCCCCCGCAGAATATGCGCAAGCAGCTATAGTTTTTATAGCGCTTTATCTACGCCGCGCTACCCCGGCTCATTCACCGCCGGCCCTGTGGCGCCGTCAAAGCCCACTGGGCCTAGCGCCTTCAGATCGGCCTCGTTGGTGACGCCTTCGGCAATCACCTTCAGGCCGATGCTGTGGGCGATGGTGGACAGGCCCTTGAGGAAAGCCTGGTTGCCTGCGTTGCCATCCAGGCCACGCACGAAACTGCCATCAACCTTGATGTAGTCCAGCCCCAGATCATGCAAGCGGCCAATCTCGCTGAACTGGCGCCCAAAATGCTCCAGGCCCAGCTTGCAACCCACCCCTCGCAGCTCATTGCACAGCGACTTGAACGCATCAAAATGCGCCAGCGCGCCAGACTCAGCTACTTCCAGCCATAGCCGCTGTGTTCCTGGTCGGCGATGCAGCAGCTTGTGCAAATTGGCTCGGAAATCGTGCAGGTAAATAGAGCTCGCTGATAGATTAATGGCCAAGCCCGTGAGTTGTGGCTTGGCTTCCAGTTCGTCCAACCCCAAAGCAACAGCAGCGAGGTCGAGTTGCGGGGTCAGCTTTAAGCGCTCGGCCACCGGGAGGAATTTCCCCGCAGGTTGCCACTCACCGTTTTCATCGAACATTAACCGCAATGGACACTCTCTGTGCACCAATTTTCCATCCAGAGACATGACCGGGAACGACACCAAACGCACCCATTTCTGGTCCAGCGCGCGGTGAATCAACTTGGACCACTCGTCGGTGCTCTTGGGGGCATCATCGGCCACGTGCAGGCTCACCACCTTCATGCCACTGACGCCATCCGCCTCCACGGCCGCAAGTGCCATATCAACCTGAGCCAGAATGGTTTCCACTTCCACGCCGGGCGGAAATTGTCCGCAACCAAGCCATGTGCTGGGGCGTTCAGGCAGATACGCTGATGCCTCACGCGTCAGCGCCTGAAATAGCTGCTGTGCGACGTCTTGCGGCGACGCCAACTCGGGCACCAGCATTGCAAAATCGGCACCATTCAATCGGGCGGCCAAAGCCTCCGGGTATTGCTGAGAAACCGACACCAGGCCCCGACCAAAAGCGCGCAGCAATTCGTCTGTATCTTTGCGCCCCAATGACTGGTTGACGGTTGCAAGATTTGCAACCCGCGCGATGAAGACGGCTCCCCCGGCGGAGTGCTCCGCTTGCACCGTGTCCCGCAAACGTGCCATGAAATTGCTGCGGTTGGCCAAGCCGGTCAACGTGTCGCAATTCGCCTCGCGCCTGACACCTTCGAGCCGCTTTGCTTCGTCATCAAACATGGCCTTGAGCCTGGCGACGGTCACGTTCATCGCCCGCGCCAGCTTCTTCAACTCTGGCACAGCAGGCTCTTCCATGGTGACAAAACGTCTCTCGGTAATGGCCTGTGCCTGGTCAATCACGGCGTTCAGCGGTTTTCGCAACCTGCGTAAAACCAAGGTACTCATATAGCCACCTGCCAAGCCCGCCAATGCCAATGCCAGCACCATCTCCTGGGCACTCTTCCAAAGTGCGGCGTACGCAAATCGGCTCTGGCTGATCAGTGTGACTACGCCAAACTGCTTCCATCCACTGGATATCTGCGCCTGTCCGGCTTGTGCATGGATGGGCAACAACCGGGCGAACCATTCGGGCGCACCGAGGTCCATATCTGCGCTAACACGCTCTGACATGACTTTTCCCTGCGGATTCGTAACCCGTACCAATTCGTAGTGCCCCCCATCAAACAACGAGGCCACCACGAGTTCGACCGTCACTTCATCGGGATTGCTTTGACTCAGGGATAGCGCCAGCGCGGTCGCGTTATCCGTGTTTTTAATGGAAAGTTGTGACTCCAAATAAGCCCGCGCACTCACCATGGAAACCAGCAGACTGCCGGCCAGTGCCATAAGCGTACTGGCGATGATGGCGAGCCACAATTGACGAAACATTGACATTTTTTTGTTTCCTTAAATGCGCATGGGATTCACTCAAAGCCTTCGGCACGGGCGCGCTTCAACAAGTCTTCCCATCGCGATAGTCGACCGGTACCCGCAGCCGGAGTCGCCTCTTTTCCAGATACTCCGGTAAACACGCCTTCACTGTTGAAACTGAACACCGGGACCAAGTCAGGCCGGCGTGACGCGGGACGGATTTCGTTGATCAAATTGTCCAGGACCAAAGGCTCAGCCTCGGGTTGCGCATAGTAGGCTAATACCATGTGTGCCTGGGGTGCAATGGCGTCCGACGATCCGGTCTTGGCCCGCACATAGATAAGTCGCAATTTCTCGGGAGATACGCCGACCTCTTTCAGGGAGTAGTACTTCGCAATGGCAAAATCTTCACAATCGCCCGCGCCAAGACCCAGCGTTTCCAGCGGGGTAGCCCAATAATCAGGTTGGTTCCAAATTACCGAATCCTCACCGAACTTGATCTGGCGGTTGAAAAAGTCATTGACGCGCTTCATGCGTTCAGCATCCGTTCCGCCGCGCACAGTTTGTAACATGCTCTGCCAGGCATTGAATCGAACTGTCACCCCCGTGCCCCAGCGCTGCGAAAAAGTCGACAGCAAGCGCTCGAAATCTGCCCCCCCATGCGCAGCCTGTCCCAGCCAGACAAGACAGACAAGCACGCCCAACCAACCGAGGCGGAGAAAGCTAATCTTCAGTCGGGCCATACTTGCCAGTGTCACTAGTCTCGCAAAATTTTGCGCGCATGGAACCCGTGGGCTTCTTCAAATGAATACGTGCAATTTTCCACACAACCCCTCAATTTTTTTCGCCATGCGCAATAACCACAGCGGTTCACCACCGTTTTCACGGAAAATGGTAACAGCTTGTATCTAGCGATACACCCGCAAAGTGATTGGCCACAAGCCGATACGATAGCCAACCCCAGAAAGCCCTACACCGTATGACCAAGTTAACCGCCATCAGTTGCGCCGTGTTCATTGCAACCACCAGTTTCAGTCTGAGTGCAATCGGGCAGCAATCACCGGCGTCTGTCAAGGAAGCGGTTGAAAGGGCTATTTTGCAGAATCCGGAAGTGAAACTGCGTTTTCACAATCTGGAGGCGGCCAAAGCCGAGCGCAAAGTTGGCGAAAGCGGCTGGTTTCCACGAATAGACCTTGAAGTGGCTGGAGGCTCGTATGAGACCAAAACACCGACCATCAGTTCCACACTGGGCTACTCCGGTAACCGGACATCACTGCAATTACGCCAGACCTTGTTCGATGGCTTTGCCACGCTGCATGAAACCCGGCGCCTGAGCTACGCTCAGCAAGCTGCGTACTATGAGTTGCTGTCAGCCAGCAACCAGACGGCTCTGGAAGCGGCGCGCGCCTACATGGACGTGTTGAGGTTTCGCGAACTGGTTCAACTCGCCGCCGACAATTTCACTACCCACCAGGAAGTGCATGACCGCCTGAGTCAGAAGGTCACTGCCGGTGTGGGCCGCAAGGTCGACCTGGAGCAGGCCGCTGGTCGTATGGCTTTGGCTGAATCCAACTGGTTGACAGAAGCCAGCAACTTGCACGATGTATCTGCCCGATACCAGCGACTGGTCGGCGTAGTTCCTGCACCGACTTTGGCCACTATCGAATCCATGGGCGGAGAACGGCAATCTGGCGCCAATTTTTTGACTGAATCCGTTCGCAAGAACCCGGACTTTCTGTCAGCAGTTGCGACCCTTCGCGGCTATCGGTCTGACGCCAGTGTGCGCCGCTCGGCCTATGCGCCAACCATCGAATTCCGGGCACGCCAAAGTTTTGAGTCCAACCAGAGCGGCGTATCGGGTGATTTCCGTGACACGGCACTGGAACTGGTGCTGAACTACAACCTGTACCGAGGCGGTGCCGACAAAGCACGCACCAACCAATTCGTGGCGAAACTCGCCAGCGCCTTCGACTTGCGAGACAAGGCCTGTCGTGACATCTGGCAGACCGGAGAAATTGCGCTCAACGACTCGCAAAAACTGACGGCTCAAATTAAGCTGCTGGCGCAGCACGAACTCTCCACTTCCAAAGCGCGCCAAGCCTACCAGCAGCAATTTGACATCGGACAACGTTCTTTGCTGGACTTGTTGGACACAGAAAATGAGTTGTACCAGGCTCGTCGAGCATTGGCAAATGCTGAGTACGACCTGCAGTTGTCTTCCATCCGTATGCTCGCAACCTCTGGTTCGTTGCTGAGTGCTTTGAAGTTGCAGGCCCTGTCGAATGACGCACCTGAAGCATCGGGTAATACCGAGGACGACGACGAGTTAATGCAATGCGACAACCAGATTCCAACAACTCCCACGCTGGACCGCACATTCAATTCGCGCCCGGCCAATTTGCCAGCGGATCCGGTCATACCTGTGGCTGCCGTCGTACACGTACCCGTTGTACCAACAAACTCCGATGCACAATGCGCTGAACTGCCGAAGGCTGTTGAAAGTTGGCTGGATGCATGGAACAGCAAAGACGTTACCCGCTATCTGGATGCTTACTCAACCCACTTCGTACCAACAAAAGGCATGAACATCAAACAGTGGCAGTCCATGCGCGCAGCGCGCATTGGCAAGCAAGGCGACATACAGATCACCATTGGAAAAGTTGTCCCAGTCAAATGCGACGCGCAGTCGGCCGAAGTGTCGTTCCCGCAAGAGTATGGTTCAGTCAACTACAAGGACAATGTCGAGAAGAAACTGTCATTCGAAAATGTGAAGGGTATCTGGAAGATCACCAAGGAAGCGGTAACAAAAGGGCGCGCGTACTGAGGCATTGTTAGCGCAGGGTGCTGGCAGCGGTCAACACACCGATCAAAACCGGCTGATGCAACATGTACCAGCTCAGGCTCCAGCGGCCAATACAGGCAATTCGAGGCCACGGGCTCTGACTAACGTTCAGTGGAGCGCTATGCATCCAACCTTTGGTCCATGCCATTTGGCCGGCAGCCATGCCCCACCACATCACGCCCAGCCAGGGCAAAACAGGAACGTAGTCCTCGGTAATGGGCTTGTGGCTAACCATGCCTATCCAGTTCAGGAACTTGGTATCCAGTTCAGCGGGCAACCGCAATGCAACGTGCAAATCGGGCGCAAGAATGCCCAACAGCACCCCGCACATCCCTAGCAACCAGAGCCACCGCCCCCACGACACAGTGGCCCGACAAACAATCAGCATGAGTGCCATGCCGTGTAGCACGCCAAAATAAATCCAGCTATTCGGAAACATGAGTGAAGAACCCACGCTCACCGCCACTGCACACAGAGCGATTTGCAGCCAACGTCGCCAAAACCGGCCCCAGCTTTGCCCAGTCTGAACTGCTATGGCCTGACCAAATCCCGCGCAGAAAAGGAACAGACTCAAAATGAAGGTCCGTTGAAGGGTCCAGGTCGGGTCGCGGTAAAAGTCCTGGTGAGTGAAGCCAAAGTGGTTCAGGTCGAATGCGAAATGGAATGCCGTCATCCACACCACAGCAATACCACGCAGGATGTCCAGAAACGGCAGCCGATCGCGCGTCATCACTTACTCAGCGCAGGCAGTTCCAATGTGAATTGCGCAGGCCCTTCCGCACCGGCTGCGAGCGTTGCACGACGCGCAAAGACCGACTGCAACACCAGATTGCCATCCACCGTTGCCCCAACCGCGTAAGGCTTCGCAGGTTTGCCGTCTACGGATATCAGCGCTGCCCCACCACGCGTTCCCGCCGCAAGCACTCCAACCAATACGTAAGGGGTACGCACTGGGGCGGAGGCTGCACCAGCTGCGGTAGACAACATTGCATTGCCACCACCCAAAGCGCGCGCAACAGACTGCGGGTCCAGCGGCGCCAATACGGACGAGGCTTGCGACGCTGCAATCGATACACTGTGGGCCTGCGTACTCTTCAAAAACCAATAGGTCGCACAAAGTGCAGCCAACAGTGCCAGCGCGAAAGTGACTGCCCTGACACCCCCGGTATGGATAGCGTTTGTTTGCATAGCGCGATTATGATTGACTCGACCATGAACTTACGACCCGCTCAAACCCTGGCTACACGGCGCTCTGCGCGCAACGTCCTCGCAACCGGCTTTACCCTGATCGAACTGATGGTGGTGCTGGTCATCATCGGTGTACTGGCCGCGCTGATCGTGCCCAACGTGCTGGACCGCGCCGACGATGCCCGCACCACGGCTGCCCGAACGGACGTCAACAACCTGATGCAGGCGCTCAAACTCTACAAATTGGACAACCAGCGCTACCCCACATCAGCCCAGGGCCTTCAAGCCCTGCTGACCAAACCCGCCGAGGGGCCCATCCCCCCCAATTGGAAACATTACCTGGACAAGCTGCCCAATGATCCCTGGGGGCGTGCTTACCAGTACCTCAACCCGGGCGTCCATAGCGAGGTCGACGTGCTTTCCTTTGGCGCAGACGGCCAACCCGGCGGCGAAGGCAAAAATGCGGACGTCGGCAGCTGGGAGTAATTTCAACAGGGGCTTCACGCTGCTGGAGTTGCTGGTCGTCATTACTATCATGGCGATTGCTACGGCGGGTGTCAGCCTGGCACTGCGCGACTCTGCTCAAACCCTGCTGGAACGCGAGGCGCAGCGTCTGGCGGCGCTGCTGGAGTCGGCCCGAGCGCAGTCGCGCATGACGGCAAACCCGATCCGTTGGCGTACCACCGAAACCGGGTTTGCTTTTGACGGTGCCACGCCGTCCTCCTTGCCTTCTGCCTGGCTGGGCACCGATGTGCGTGCTGTCACGAATGGCCCCATCGTGCTGGGGCCCGAGCCTATCATCGGACCACAACGCATCCGTCTGGCGTCCTTGTCCGCCCCGGCGAGCGGTCTGACGCTCGCCACCGACGGTCTACGACCCTTTGCGGTGAGTGCGGATTCTGACGCGGTTACTGGCTCGCCATGAGCCTGCGTCCAAACCGACAGCCACAAGCCAGGGGATTCACCCTCATCGAGGTACTGGTCGCACTGGGCATCGTGGCGGTGGCTCTGGCCGCCGGTGTACGAACCTCCGCCGCACTAACCCGCAATGCTGAACGCCAAGCCGATTTATTGCTGGCGCAACTGTGCGCCGAGAACGCGCTGGTCAGCGTTCGACTGTCCAAGCAGATGCCCGCCGTAGGCGACAACACCACAGCTTGCGAGCAAGCCGGCCGCAGCCTGAGCGTCACCTTGTCCGTGCGTGCCACACCCAACCCCAATTTTTTGCGTGTCGAGGCTGGTGTTGCCGATCACGACGCCCCCCTGCTCGCCTTGTCAACCGTAATAGGTCGGTACTGATGGCCCCCACGCTGGTCGCCTTGCGTACTGCGCTGCCCCCCAAGGGGGCTGTTTCGCCTTGGGGCGGCTCTGCGGCAAAACGGATGAAAATGCGCGGCTTCACGCTAATCGAGTTGCTGGTGGCCATTGGCGTGATGGCACTCATGGCCGGGTTGAGCTGGAGGGGTCTGGACGGTATGGCCCGCACACAGGCGCAGTTGACCCAGCGCGCCGATCAGGTCATGACGCTGCAGGCCGGGCTAGGCCAATGGTCGTCAGATCTGGATGCTTTGGTGCAACTGCCCAACACCGCAGCGCTGGACTGGGACGGCCGCGCCTTGCGCATTACGCGGCGCAGCACCGCGGCAAACGGGGACGGGCTTCTGGTCGTGGCCTGGACCCGCCGAAATGTGAACGGCACGGGCCAATGGCTGCGTTGGCAATCTCCCCCTGTCGCCACGCGAGGCGCGCTACAAAACGCCTGGACCTCGGCCGCCCAATGGGCGCAAAACCCGAGCCAGGCAATGAAGCAATACGAGGTACCCATCGCCGCGCTGGACGAATGGAAAGTATTCTATTTTCGAGCCGACGCCTGGACCAACCCCTTGTCCAGCGATGGCGCACCGACGCCAACCAATGCGGACAAGTCAGCCAGCCCAGAGCTCAACTTGCCCGACGGCGTTCGGCTAGTGCTGACCTTGCCGGTCAGCGATGCGATTGGCGGGACACTCACCCGCGACTGGGTGCGCCCCTCTCTGGGCGGAGGAAAGTCGTGAGAAACCGCCAGACCGGCGCTGCGCTGCTCACCGCCATGTTGACCGTGGCGCTGGTCGCCAGCATGGCCTCTGCCGCGCTGTGGCAACAGTGGCGCAGTGTGGAAGTCGAAACCGCCGAACGCACCCGCACACAATCGCTCTGGGTGCTGAGCGGCGCGCTCGACTGGGCGCGCCTGATTCTGCGTGAAGACGCCCGCTCCGGAGGTGCCGACCATTTGGGTGAGCCCTGGGCCGTGCCGCTTGAGGAAGCCCGACTGTCCACCTTTCTGGCGGCCGATAAAAACAACACGACCGACAGCACCGAGGCGGCGGCGCAGATATTTCTTTCCGGACGAATCACCGACCTGCAGGGGCGCATGAACGTGCTGAACCTTGTAGAAAACGGCAAAGTGTCCGCGCCCTGGCTGAAGGCGTTTGCCCGATTGTTTGAACAAATGGGCCTCCCCGCCGCTGAACTGACAACCGTCGCCGAAAACCTGCGCTTTGCCCAGGACAATGCCGCCGAGAACGGCTCGTCGCGCTTGGCCCCACTGGTACCCCAGCGAGTCGACCAGTTGCGCTGGCTGGGATTGTCAGAGAATAGCCTGGCCAAGCTGGGCACCTACATCACAGTGCTGCCGGTGCGCACGCCGGTCAACCTCAATACGGCCAGCGTCACCGTGCTGTACGCCTGCATCCCCACGCTGGATCTGGCGCAAGCCCAGCGCTTGGCCAGCAGTCGCCAGACCGGACACTTCCGTACCCTGAACGATGCCGGAAAGGTTGTGGCAGAAATCGCAGGTGAACTGGCCGACGCGCAACACAGCGTGAGCTCACGCTTCTTTGAGGTACAGGGGCGCCTGCGATTGGAGCAAACCGTAGTCGAAGAACGGTCCGTCGTGCAACGCGAGGGCCTTGTTGTCAAGACCTTGTGGCGTGACCGCGGAGCCCAGGCTCCACAAACCGCCACCCTACAATGACATTGCCCAAGAAAACCGCATGTCCACCCTGATCGTCACCCTTCCCACCAGCTTGCCCATGGCGACAACGCCTTGCAGCACGGTCGTGACGGATGACGGCCACACGGTCAAACAGCAAACCGAAGCGCCGCTGTCGCTCTGGGCAGACGTGTCGGGTGGGGAAATTGTGGCCATCGTACCCGCAACCCAACTGTCCTGGCACCGATTGGATTTACCTAAGGGCACGCTGGAGCGCGGCATCTTCCAGGACGGCAGTCCAACGCGTTTGCGCTCGGTGATTGACGGGTTGATCGAAGACCGCCTGCTGGAGGACACCGAACTACTGCACTTTGCGATTGAGCCCGGCGCCCACGCGGGCTCGCCCACCTGGGTGGCTGCCTGCAACCGCGCCTGGTTGAATGCCTGGATGCTGACACTGGAACAGGCAGGCAAGACCGTGGCCCGCATCGTGCCGGAAATGGAGCCTGCTACCGGGGGAGACTCCGGGCGCACGGTGCTGCACATTGTCGGCACGCCAGACAAGGCCCAACTCCTCTGGAGCACCAGCGCTGGCGTCACTACACTGCCACTATCTGGCGCATCGGTTGCCCTGATTGCCAGCAACGTCGACAGCAACAGCCTGCCACAAGTAGTAGCAGAACCCGCGGTGGCTGCATTGGCTGAGCAGTATTTCACCGGCCGAGTGGTCTTGCAAACCGGGCCACAGCGGGCACTCACTGCCGCCGGGTCTGCATGGGACCTGGCGCAATTCGAACTACTGCGCAGCCGCAGAGCGCGTACTCAAAAACGCTTGTCCGGTTGGGGCAACAGTTTGCTGAAGGCACCCCAGTGGATGCCCGCACGCTGGGCATTGGTTGCCCTGGTGGTGATCAATTTGGTTGGCCTACAGGCCTGGGCCTGGAAAGAGCAGTCAGCACTGAGTGCCAAGCGCAGTGCCATCCGTGAAGTGCTGACCAGTACATTCCCTGACGTGCGGGTGGTGGTGGATGCACCGCTGCAAATGCAGCGATCGCTGACCAACCTGCAGCGCCAAAATGGAGCTGCGTCCAGTGCGGACATGGAGGAAATGTTGGGGCGATTTCAGGCTGCAGCCCCCGATATACCTGCGCCGACAGCTATTGAATTCATAGCTGGTGAATTGCAACTGAAATTGCCCGCCGCAGCCGGCACAGAGCTGGCCGGCGTCAATGCGCGTATGCGGGCCTACGGCTACTCCGTGCAAATGCAGGGCGAAAGCCTGGTTCTCAAACTGGAGCGCCGTCCATGACGCGCCGTCCTGCCCATTCAGACGCCTCGCGCTTTGGGCCGCTACGCGCCCGTTGGGCACAGTTGGCGCCGCGGGAAAGATCCATGCTGTTGATTGCCATAACAGTCGTGTTGGCAGCACTTCTGTGGCAACTGCTGCTGGCGCCGTCGTTGCAGACTTTGCGCACCGCCTCGGCGCAGGCGCAAGCACTGGATACGCAACTGCAGCACATGCAATCGCTGCAGGCACAGGCCAAGGCGCTGCAACAGCAGGCACCTCTGGGTTACGACGATGCCGTGCGCGCGTTGAACCTGGCCACTAAGCAGGCCTTGGGTGCCAGCGCGCAAATCAGCGTCAATGGCGAGCGAGCCCATGTCACCTTACAGGCCACCAGCGCCGATGCACTGGCGCAGTGGCTGGCGCAAACGCGCCTGAACGCGCGCGCAACTCCGGTTGAAGCCCGCCTGACCCGCATCGCCACGCCAGCGGGTGTCTCCTGGTCCGGTACGCTGGTCATGGGCCTGCCCCCACGGTGATGGGCATGGCACGCACCCCTTTTGGCATGGCGCAGGCAGCAGCCCCCTGGCGCACGGCGGTGGCAGGCGCGTTGCTGGGCATGACAATGGGCACCGTGTTTTTTGCTCCCGCAAGTTGGTTGGCCGTTGTAATCAACACTTCCACTGACCAGCAGATGAGCCTGACAGGCGCGCAGGGCAGCGTCTGGCAAGGCTCGTCGCAGTTGGTACTTTCTGGTGGAGTTGGCAGCGGTCAGGCGGTTGCCCTGCCGGGTCAGATTCATTGGCAGGTTCGTCCAGTTTGGACTGGTCTTCGTATTTTTGTCAGTGCCGACTGCTGCACCCAGCATCCTCTGGAGTTGCAGGCGCTGGTGGCGGGTTGGCGCGCCCTGCGGCTGCAGTTGGGCAACGGCCAGTCACAATGGCCTGCGGGTTTGCTGGCCGGGCTGGGAACACCCTGGAATACCGTCCAGCCCCAAGGCCAACTGGTCGCCACCAGCCAGGATGTGGCGATCGAGTGGGTGCCGGGGCGCATAAACCTGTCCGGGCGTGTACAGGTGGACGCACTGCAGATGTCCTCGCGTCTGTCAACCTTGTCGCCCATGGGCAGCTACCGCGTCACGCTGCAGGGCGGGCCTGACCCCAGCCTCCAACTGGTAACACTGAACGGCAGCTTGCAGCTGTCGGGCCAAGGGCAATGGATAGCACAGCGGCTTCGCTTCAAGGGCATCGCCAGCGCAGAGCCTGAGCGCGTCGAGGCACTGTCGAATCTTCTGAACATTGTGGGGCGGCGCGACGGCGCGCGTTCCATCATCACCGTGGGCTAATTGTGAGACCTCGTCCTATGAATACACCACCCATTTCACGCCTTCGAAGCGCTACTTTTTTAATAGCTGCTTGCGCATTGTTGACGGGGGCCACAGGCCTTTTCACCATAAATTCATGGGCACAGGCCAGTCCTGCGGCAGCGTCTGCTGGCGGCGTCAAACGTGGCGACCCCATCACGCTGAACTTCACCAACGCCGAGATCGACGCCGTGGCCCGCACCATGGCCACGCTGACCGGGCGCAATGTGGTGGTAGACCCGCGCGTCAAGGGCACCATCACGCTGACCACCGACAAACCGGTCAGCCCGGCGCAGGCCTACAGCCAGTTTCTGGCCATGCTACGCCTGCAGGGCTTCACCGTGGTGGACGCCGCGGGTCTGGACAAGATCGTGCCCGAGGCCGACGCCAAGTTGCAGGGCGGCGCCGTGTTTGAAGGCAACCAGTTGACTGGCAGCCAGATTGCTACGCAGATATTCAAGCTCAACTTCGAGAATGCCAACAACCTGCTGCCCATCCTGCGCCCGCTGATCAGCCCCAACAACACTATCAATGTCAACCCGGGCAACAACTCGCTGGTGATCACCGACTATGGCGACAACTTGCGGCGCATTGGCCAGATCATCGCCGCGATGGACGTCTCCAACGCCACCGACGTTGAAGTCATTACCCTCAAGCACGCCATTGCGGTCGATCTGGCGCCCCTGGTGCTGCGGCTGATCGAATCCGGTGGCGGTGTTTCCGCGGCTCCCGGCGGGCAGGCCGACGGGTCGTTCAAGACCACGCTGGTGGCCGAGCCCCGCTCCAACACCCTGATACTGCGCGCAGCCAACCCGGCCCGCCTGGCGCTGGCCAAGTCGTTGATCGACAAACTGGACCAACCGGGCTCACAAAGCGCCAGCGGCAACATTTACGTGGTGTACCTGAAGAACGCCGAAGCCACCAAGCTTGCAGCCACGCTGCGGGCAGCCATTTCCGGCGAAGCCCGCAGCACACCCGCAACGCCCGCCAGCACCACCACCGGGGCCGTTGGTACAGCGACTGCTGCAAGCCAGCCATCCACCGGTGGACAAATTCAGGCCGATGCAGCCACCAACTCGCTCATCATCACCGCACCCGAGCCACAGTACCGCCAGTTGCGTGCCGTCATCGACAAGCTCGACGCCCGCCGGGCGCAGGTCTATGTGGAGAGCCTGATTGCCGAGGTCAATGCCGACAAGGCAGCCGAATTTGGCATCCAGTGGCAGGGGGCACTGGGGCAAAACGGTGATTCCAATGTGGGCATTCTGGGCACCAATTTCAAAATCGGCGGCACCAACATCATCAACCTGGCGCTGACCGGCGCAAGCGGCACGCCACCCCTGGCAAGCGGCGCCAACTTTGGCGTGGCCCACCAGACCAATGGCGTGTATGTGCTGGGCTTTCTGGCCCGCTACCTGCAGTCCAATGGCGACGGCAACATCCTGTCTACACCCAACCTGCTGACGCTGGACAACGAAGAGGCAAAGATCATCATCGCCCAGAACGTGCCGTTTGTAACTGGCCAGTTCACCAACACCGGCGCCAGCGGCACTTCGGGCTCGGTCAATCCCTTCCAGACCGTCGAGCGCAAAGATATCGGCATTACCCTCAAGGTAAAGCCCCAAATCAGCGAAAACGGCACCGTCAAACTCACCATCTACCAGGAGGTGTCGACGATTCAGGCCAGCACCCTCAAAGACCCCAACGGCCCCACCACCAACAAGCGCTCGATTGAGTCCAACGTTCTGGTGGCCGACGGCTCCATTGTGGTACTGGGCGGATTGCTGCAGGACGAATACTCTGGCAACCAGGAAAAAGTTCCCGGCCTGGGCGATGTGCCGCTGTTTGGAAATCTGTTCAAGTCTGAAACCCGCAGCCGCAAGAAAACCAATTTGATGGTGTTCCTGCGACCGGTGGTGGTGCGCGATGCGGCGGCGACTGACACGCTGTCGCTGGACCGCTACGAAATGATGCGCGCCTCGCAGCAAGGCATACCGCCGCCAAGCAGCAACATGGTGCCGGCCAATGAGGCGGCCATCCTTCCCCCGATGCCGCCCGCCCAGCCGACGAAGTAATCATGGGCCGCCCCGTGCAGTACCCATTACCCTACGCCTTTGCCCGCAGCCATGAGTTGCTGCTCGAAGAGCAGGACGGAACCCTGACCCTGTGGCTGCACAGCCTGCAGTCGGAGGCGACAAACAGCGCGGTGAGTGAGGTCATGCGCAAATTTGGCGCCCACCAAGTGCAAACCGAAGCCGCCGAGCTGCTGCGCCAGCGCATCAGCGCTGCCTACGCCCAAAGCGAGTCCAGCGCGGCTACCGTCATCAGCGAGGTCGAGGCCGATGTCGACCTCTCGCGCATGATGCAGGCCCTGCCCGCCATTGAAGACTTGTTGGAAACGTCCGACGACGCCCCCATCATCCGCATGCTCAATGCGCTGCTGACGCAGGCCGCGCGCGACGGGGCCAGCGACATCCACATCGAGCCCTACGAGCGCCACTCCAGCGTGCGCTTTCGGGTGGACGGCTCACTGCGAGACGTGGTGCAGCCCAACCGCGCGCTGCACGCTGCGCTGATTTCGCGCCTCAAAATCATGGCCGACCTGGACATTGCCGAGAAGCGCTTGCCGCAGGACGGCCGCATTTCCCTGCGCATCGGCACACGCGGGGTCGATGTGCGCGTAAGCACCCTGCCCAGTGCGCACGGCGAGCGCGCCGTACTGCGCCTGCTGGACAAAAGCGGCGGCAAACTCAGTCTGGAGTCGGTTGGCATGCAGGGCGACGTACTGGAACGCTTTGAGCACCTGGTGGCCCAGCCGCACGGCATCATTCTGGTGACCGGCCCGACTGGGTCAGGCAAGACCACAACGCTGTATGCCGCGCTGCAAAAACTCGACACCCGGCGCCAGAACATCATGACGGTGGAAGACCCGATTGAATATGAACTGGCCGGCGTGGGTCAGACCCAGGTCAACGCCAAGATCGACCTGGACTTTGCCAAGGCCCTGCGCGCCATCCTGCGCCAGGACCCGGATGTGATCATGATCGGCGAGATCCGCGACTTCGAGACCGCACAAATTGCCATTCAGGCTTCGCTCACAGGCCATCTGGTGCTGGCAACATTGCACACCAATGATGCCGCCAGCGCGGTCACGCGGTTAACCGACATGGGTATTGAGCCTTTCCTGCTCAGCTCGTCACTGCTGGGTGTGCTTGCTCAAAGACTGTTGCGCAAGCTGTGCACCTCCTGCAAGGGTGCCGGTTGTGCCGCATGCGGACAGACCGGCTACCTGGGGCGCACCGGCGTATTTGAGTTGCTGGTCACCAACGACGCCATTCGCGCACAAATTCACCACCAGGCGTCCGAGGCCGACATCCGCGCGGCGGCCGTCGCCAGTGGCATGGCCCTGATGCGTGAGGACGGTGAACGTCTGGTGCAGGGTGGCATCACTTCACGCGAAGAGCTGGTCCGCGTGACCCGGGACTGAGTGCGCTGTTCACAGCACAAGTCTTCGATCTGTGATTTGCGGGTGCGATTCAAACTGATGTGAAAATGCGCAGTGGCGGCTAGCGGGTTTTGTTGCACTGTGGACAATGGACACCGAAAACAATGATATGTAGAAATTCAATCATTGCTCGGGCCAACAAATTTGTGACAGCTTTCGAGTTGGATCTACTTCGTCAATGGGGCGGGAGCAGTCGGACATGAACGGCAGTTCCTGGAAGTGCAAAGGTCGCCCAGCAACTTCTCAAACACCCCATCAACTATGCAGACGTGGAAGTGAACATGCCCGTTCAGGTTGTGACCGAATCGGTGGACGAAGGCCACTGCGACAATATGCTGGGCGGCCTTGTTCACATTCGCCGCACCGGGGTTGTGGGCCGGTAGGCTTTGCGCGATTGAACGCAAGAAAATGCACAGCACTATGTTCAGTACTGCCACGTCGCGTTGCATGAAGTAGCGCAATCGCTTCAGAACCGACAACACTCACTTGCGCACAGGCCGGTGCGAAGCAACATGGTTAGTCAAGTGCGCGACCGCCTCCACCATGCGCCGGGTGTTGCACTGGCGGGCAGACTCCCACGGCCCTTCGAACCGACCGGCACTGTCGAGCGCATGCAAAGAATCTCGAAGTGCTTGGCAATCGTTTGCCACAGTAACTTTGTGTATTTTTCTACCACTTTCGGGCAGGCAAATAGCTCTTGTATTGATAGCTGCCTGCGCATTTAACACGGGGGCTGGAGGCCAGATTCATCTACAACGACACCTGTATAGCCAAGTACACCGCTCAACCGCTGGGCACCACCAACTCGGGGTCCAGGGGTGACGTGGGCGCCTCGATAACGTTCGCCATTGAGCGCGATTCGCCCGTAGGTGCCACATTTATGGCAACTGGCGAACTTTGCATTTCTTCACCATTGAAATGTCTGCACCATGGCAAACAAGCCCGTTACAGTATCGATGCAAATCAGAACCGCTATCAAAACGGAACCCAGCACTGAAGGGCCTTCATCATGAATATCCATGCCACACCCATCGCCAAGCACAATGACAGAGGGCCGGTGGCTGAAAGTGATGACGCATCGCCTGAAACCGCCCGATCCAACTGGGCTTGGCCTGCCACTGCATGGGCGAGTGCTGCCTTGGCGGCCTGTGGCGGTGGTGCCGATAGCCCGTCGCCACAAACTGCGGCTTCTGTGACGCAGGGTTTAAATTTTCAAAGTGCACCGCAGTCTGGCGCACTGGCATTACCCCCGCGCGTTTTGCACGACGTGACCAAGCAGCAGGTCACGCAGACGCAAACCTCGCTGACGCCCGACGTATTCATGAGCTTTGTCGAAGGTGCACTGTCAACATCTTTTCCAGGACCACAAACCTCGGTCAGTGCAAGCACAAACGGCATCAACTACGTCTACCGCTA
>JBAWYQ010000060.1:0-19540 GCA_037143475.1 Burkholderiales bacterium
CATGGGCACCGTGTTGGGGCTGGTGTTGTCGGTGCTGATTGTTCATTCGCGCACGCTCGACCGCGCCTTGCTGCCCTGGATCGTGGCCTCGCAAACCGTGCCGGTGCTGGCCATTGCACCCATCGTGCTGGTGATTCTGGGCAGCCTCGGGATGGAGGGCCTGGCGCCCAAGGCGGTGATTGCGATGTACCTCAGCTTCTTCCCGGTCACGGTGGCCATGGTGCAGGGCTTGCGCTCGCCCCAGGTGATCGAGACCGAAATGATGCACACCTACGCGGCTTCGCGCTGGCAGGCTCTGTGGATGTTGCGCCTGCCCGCTGCCCTGCCTTTTCTGTTTCCGGCCTTGCGCGTTGGTATTGCCGCCAGCCTGGTGGGCGCTATGGTGGCCGAGTTGCCCACCGGTGCCACGGCCGGCCTGGGCGCACGACTGCTGACGGGTTCGTACTATGGCAACACGTTATCCATTTGGTCGGCACTGGTGATGTCGGCTTTGTTGGGGCTGGTGCTGACCACGCTGGTGGCTTTGACCGAGCATCTGGCGCTGCGCAACCGGAGGCAACCATGAGCGCGACCGTGGCGACTAATTACCGCACCACTGCAATGGCCGTTGTCGCATCGCTGGGCGCCGCCAGCCTGCTGTTTTTACACCCCGCTGGGCAGGGTGCGAGCCCGCCCACGGTCGTGTTCTGGTTGATGCTTGTTGCCTTGGGTAGCGCTGCCTTGTGGACGATTAGCCGAGTGGCCGCCATCAATGGAACCCGCTTCGACGGCATCCTGACCGCCGCGCTGTTTGGCCTGTGGGTGCTGTACTTCTGGCAAATGCTGGTGGTGGCGTTCGAGGTGCCCCGTGTGCTGCTGCCAGCGCCCTCGCTGATCGTGCAGTCACTGCTAGAGAATTACGCCAAGCTCTGGGGCGATTTTGCGCAGACCGTGCTCAAGGCGGTGTGCGTGGGTTGGTTGCTGGGCAGCGGCCTGGGTTTTGCCGTGGCCGTGGCCATTGACCGCATGCCGTTTTTGCAACGTGGGTTGTTGCCATTGGCGTCACTTACCAGCACCGTGCCCTTGGTGGCGGTGGCACCCATTGCGGTGATGTGGTTTGGTTTTGAGTGGCCATCCAAAGCAGCGGTCGTGGTGCTGATGACCTTCTTCCCCATGTTGGTGTCTACGCTGGCGGGTTTGAAGGCGTCGGGCAAGTTGGAGCGTGAGTTGATGTACAGCTACGCCGCCAGTTACAGCCGCACCCTGTGGTCGCTGCGCCTGCCATCGGCCACGCCGTTTATCTTTGGGGCGCTCAAGGTTAATGCGACGCTGGCCCTGATTGGCGCCATCGTGGCAGAGTTTTTTGGTTCACCCACGGTGGGCCTGGGGTTTCGGATTTCGACCGAAGCCTCGCGCATGAACATGTCTTTGGTGTGGGGTGCGATTGTGGTGGCTGCTGTCACCGGTTCGCTGGCCTACGCCTTGCTTGTGCAGCTGGAGCGGCGTGCCGCGTTCTGGCATCCGTCGATTCGGGGTCAATAATGCGTTCTGCATGTTTGCCCCGCTGTTTTGCTTCCATCCCAACCCCAAGGAGTGTTCCATGAATCGTTCTTCTCTGGTAGTCAATGGCCTGATGGCCGCGGTATTGGCTGTGTGCGGCATGACCGCACACGCCGCCGACAAGGTGACCGTGCAGCTCAAGTGGCTGCCCCAGGCGCAGTTTGCGGGCTACTACGTGGCGCAGGCCAAGGGCTACTACAAGGCCGAGGGGTTGGATGTGACCATCAAGCCCGGTGGCCCAGACATTGGCCCGGCCCAGGTCATCGCCGGCAATGGTGCCGACGTGATCGTGGACTGGATGCCCTCTGCCCTGGCCTCGCGTGAAGCTGGTGTGCCGCTGGTCAACATCGCCCAGGTGTTCAACCAGTCCGGTCTGATGCTGACCTGCAAGAAGTCCAGCGGCGTGGCCAGCCCGAAAGACCTCAAGGGCAAGACCCTGGGCGTCTGGTATGGCGGCAACGAATACCCCTTCTTGAACTGGATGGGCAAGCTGGGCTTCAAGCCCGACACCGACATCAAGGTGCTCAAGCAAGGCTTTAACGTCGATCCGCTGCTGCAAAACCAGGCCGCCTGTATTTCCACCATGATTTACAACGAGTACTGGCAAGTGGTGGATGCGGGCGTTAAAGAGAGTGACCTGATTACTTTCTTCTATGAAAAAGAAGGCGTAGCCACGCTGGAAGACGGCCTGTATGTGATGGAAGCCAAATTGAAGGACCCGGCGTTTGTGGCCCGCATGGCCAAGTTCCTGAAGGCGACCTTCAAGGGCTGGAATGACGCGGTCAAAGACCCCGAAGGTGCGGCCAAGGTGGTTGTCGCGGCAGATGCCTCCGGCAGTGCCACATTGAAGGTGCAAAAGCGCCAGATGGAAAACGTGGCCAAGCTGATCACCAATGCCGGCACGCCCAAGATAGGCTACCTGGAGCCCTCGGCCTACGCGCGCACCGTCAAGGTGTTGCTGGCGGGTGGCAGCTCACCGGTCATCAAGAAAGACCCGGGTGCGGCGGCCATGTCGCATGTGATTTGGGATGCAGCCGCCAAGTAAGACTCGCGCCGCATCGTCTGCAACTGTGGACGATGCGGCCAAGGGCCTGATTCGACAGGCCAACGAGAGTCGCATTCTGAGCGCAGCCGAAAAGGTGTTTGCGCGTGCGGGGTTTGGCGGCGCCACCATGGCAGACATCGCCGCTGGCAGCGGCTTGCCCAAGGCCAACTTGCACTACTACTTTGGCAGCAAGGACGTGCTGTACCGCGCAGTGCTGGCGCGCATCCTCAACGACTGGTTGGTGCCCACACATGGCATCACTGCCGATGCGGACCCGCGCGTGGCACTGGAGCAGTACATTCGCGTCAAAATGGTGCTCTCGGCCCAGCGGCCAGACGGTTCCAAGGTCTATGCCAACGAAATGCTGCACGGAGCACCGGTTGTCAAAGCCATTCTGGGGACCGAGCTGCGCCAGATGGTTGAAGAAAAAGCCGCCGTGGTGCAGGGCTGGATTGACGCCGGACGTATGGCCCCGGTCGATGCCATCCACCTGTTTTTCACCATCTGGGCGGCCACCCAAACCTATGCCGACTTCGATGTGCAGGTGTGTGCGGTGCTGGGACGCAAGGCCTTGACCGCAGGTGACCATGCCCGCGCCACCGAGCATGTGGTGTCACTGTTGCTGCGGGGCTGCGGACTGTAGATTTTTTGCCCGAACCCGTGGGCGCACGCAAGAGGCACGGCGGCGAAGGTTGGCGCGCGGGGGTGATTGAGTTCATGCGACTGGTCTTTTTTTGCTGGGCGGCAAGTGGCGTGCCAAATCCATGCTGTCATGCAAAAGTCTGAGTACATCAATCACGTTCTCACCCTGAGAACTGTAGGCCCGGAACACAACAAAATGCCTTCCCGCTCGGCCCTTGCGCGCCACATGCAGTGTTCGCTCAACGCTTCGTCAGTGAGCGCCGCCAAATGGGCACTTAGCGCGGCGGGCGTGTCGAAACTCTGAAAATTACCGGCATCGAAGTCTGCAATCCCGACGTTAACGGCTTCACGCAGCGCTTCAAGGCGTCGCGCGGTTTCCAAATCTCGGTGTTCTTGCTGCGCCCTTGGGCTTGCAACAGCGCATCGGCTATCGAACACGTACACCATCAGCCAGTCGTTGCCCGTTGCTATGTTTTTTATAGCTGCTTGCGCAATATTTACGGGGGCTACAGCCGCTTTTTGCATGGAGAGCAGGGTGGCGGCGTGGGCTGGGGTTGCATCAAAGGCCACGTCGGCGGCTTCGATTTTGTCGAGCTGCAGGTAGGCGAACTCACCCCCTTGGGCCACGCTGTAGCCGGGTTTTTCGGATGTGGTGCAGGTGCTGACTGAGAGCAAAAGTGCCAAGCGCTATTGGTCAGACCTGAAGCGAAAGCTCGCCCAAGAATCCGGGACCGAGCAACCGTACGAGGAAATCGTACAGTTCAAATTGCAAGCAGCAGATGGCAAGCAGCGTGAAACCGACTGTGCCAAAGCCGAACCCATCAAACTCTGGCTTGCCAAAGAAGCTGGGAGATCTCATCGGTGGCCCACCGGAGAATTCGGCGCTATGGGGCTTGAAGGTACGGTTCGGCTGGGGTTCAAGAAAGAGATGGAAGCCGTACCCGAAGGCCCGCAGCGACAGGCCCTGTTTGACACGCTGTTGGCACGGCAGTACGAGCAGGGCAGCGCCATCAACATGGCCGCCACGCTGGAGATTGCCGCGGCCATTGACCCAGCGCAATCACGGCATTGGCTGGTTGCAAGGCCTGCGGTCTGGTATTGCTGCAAAATATTGACCTATGCAGCCAACCGGATTGAACTCATTTTCCTTGAAGTACTCGGTGCGGCTTTTTGCTGTGGTCGGGTTGCTTGCCATGTCGGCCGCGTTGTGGGTGACCTGGAGTTTTGTCGGCCGTGCGACCCACGACAGCGTGTTGTCTTCCACCGAGGCGGCTAACTTTGCCATCACGGACGTGTTCGTCAACGAGGCTTGGCAGGATGTGCGCGTGATGCTGCCACCGCGAGACGCCACCTTAGCCACCATCAAAGCCAACCCGTATCTGGGAGAAATTGACGACCGGGTGCGCCGCTTTGAACGCGGCACCGATATCGTCAAAGTCAAAATCTTCGATCTGGGCGGGCGCACGGTGTACTCCTCGGACCCCTCACAACTGGGGGAGGATAAATTCAGCAACCTGGGTTTTCAATCGGCCAAAGGGGGCAAACAGGCCAGCGAGATGTCGTTTCGCGGCAAGTTCAACTCTTTCGATGGGGAGTTGACGGACCGCAACCTGGTGTCCTCCTACATTCCCGTCAAAACCAGCCAGGGCATTGAAGCCGTGGTCGAAATTTACACCGACCGCACGGGCTCCATGCTGCAGACGGATGCCCGGCTCAATAGCCTGCTGCTCCTGCTGGTACCAGTGTTCCTGGCGGTGTACATGGGGCTGGTGATGTTTGTCTGGGGTGCCGAGGCGTCCAAGCGGGCGCACGAAGCATCGCTGGAGCGGCTGGCTTTGGAGAGTGCGGCGGCGCGCCAGGCGGCGGAGCAGGCCAACGCGGGCAAATCCATTTTTCTGGCCACCATGAGCCATGAGATTCGCACCCCCATGAATGGCGTGATCGGCATGGCGAACCTGCTGCTGGACACGCCGCTGAATGCGGAGCAGCGCGAGTTTGCGGCCAACATCGCCACCTCGGGCGAGTCGCTGCTGGCAATCATCAACGACATCCTGGATCTCTCCAAAATTGAGGCCGGGCATATGGACTTTGATGTGCAGCCTTTTGCGCTGGCGCAGGTGGTGGAGTCGGTGAGCGCGCTGCTGAACTACCGCGCCAAAGACAAGGGCATTGGGTTTGGTGTGGTCGTGTCTGAGGGCGTGGCCCCGGCATTTGCGGGAGATAGCACGCGTATCCGTCAGGTGTTGCTGAACCTGGCGGGCAATGCCGTCAAGTTCACCCAAACGGGTGCGGTGTCGGTGTCGGTGTCGGGCATCTCCACAGGCTTGCGGTTTGAGGTGCGTGACACCGGCATCGGCATTTCTCAGGAAGTGATTGCAAGCCTTTTCACCAATTTCAAGCAAGCCGAGTCGTCCACCACGCGCCGCTTTGGCGGCACCGGGCTGGGACTGGCCATCAGCAAGCGCTTGGTCGAAGGCATGGGCGGCACCATCGGTGTGGACAGCACGCCGGGCGAGGGCAGCTGCTTCTGGTTTGAGTTGCCCTTGCAGTCTGTCGTAATGGCACCTTCGGCTGTGGTGGCCGCTCCACCTGCTGCACCCGTCGCGGCAGATGCTCCCGCGCCAGCGACTTTGCCGGCTGCGCCGGATGCCCCGCGCGTTCTGCTGGTCGAAGACCACCCCGTGAACCAGAAGTTGGCCATGACGCTGCTGCGGCGCCTGGGCTACACGGCTGATTTGGCGGAAAACGGCCAGCAAGCGGTGGACGCGGTGGCCACAATGCCCTACGCACTGGTGCTGATGGACATGCAAATGCCGGTGATGGATGGCATCGCGGCCACGCGCCTCATCCGCGCTTCCGCAGGGCCGGGTGCCAGGGTGCCTATCGTGGCGCTAACCGCCAATGCCATGCAGTCCGACCAGGAAGCCTGCCGCGCCGCCGGCATGGACGATTTTCTGGGCAAGCCCTTTTCACGCGCAGACCTGGCGGCTTGCATTGAGCGGTGGATCAAGCCTGTTTGAAGCCAGCCGCCGGATCGCTTATCCAGGATGCAGACGACGTTAGCTTGTACGGCAATGCAACACAGACCATGGCGTTACACGCGAGCCATGGCCTGACCCTGCGCGGTCAAAGACCCTGAGCATGTCGGGAACCTGTATCGGCTGCGTAGCATGTGCAGCGAGGTAGAGCGCGCATGGCGCCATGTCTTGAAGCGCAGAAGCCAGCGACCCAAAATGCCGTGGAGCATATTCCAGCGAATTGCCAAGCGTTTCATGCCCACTACCCGCAACGCACATCCCCACCCGGAGGCACGCTTCTATGCGTCACATACCTGAGGCAGGAGCCGTATGCGTAATTCTGCACGTACGGATCTGTGCGGGGGGGCAGAGGGTAACCTCTGTTCCTACCGCACCTTAAAAACGGAGCAACCGTGCTTCATCCAAACAACTGCCCCCGGGCGGCGCTGGTAATGGCCACCACGCAGGGGTGGGTGATGCGCCGCTCTACTGACACGGCGTAGAACTCGTCCACCAGTTCGTCGGTGCGGCCAATTACTTCCACGCCAAACTGCGCCACCGTTTCGTGTTCCATCACCGTGGGGGCCATGAAGGCACCGCGTCCTTCGCGACCAAAAGCGTTCATCAGGGCGCCGTCGTCAAACTCGCCAATGATGCGTGGGTGGATCTGGTGGCGGGTCAGCCACCCCTCCAGCTGCTGGCGCACCGAGGCTTGCGCGCCTGGAATCAGCAGGGGGAAATTATTCAGGCAATGCGGGAAGGCGCCCTTGAGCTGCTGCTTGAGTTCGGGTGCACAGAAAAAGCTCATGGCCGTGCGACCCAGAGGGTGGTTGAAGGCCTTGACGCTGATGCGCTTGGACATCGGTTCATCCGCAATCACCAGATCCAGTCGGTTCAGGGCCAGTTGCGCCAGCAGGTCAGGAAATTTCCCCTCGCTGCACACCAGTCGTACCGGCTCGGCCACTGTCAACGCGGGCTCCAGCAAACGGTAGGCGATGGATTTGGTCACCGAGTCGGCTACACCCACCTTGAAATCCAGTACGCGCTGGCCGCCGTGGGCCTGGCGCACGGCCGTTTCCAGTTCAGTGCCCAGCGTGAAGATCTGGTCGGCGTAGCCTAGCGCCAGGTGGCCGTCTTCGGTGAGTTCCAGATTGCGGCCATTCTTGCGAAACAGCTTTCGTCCAAGCCAATCTTCCAACAACTTGATCTGGCCGGACAGGGTTTGTGGCGTGGTGTGCAACTGCTCGCCCGCGCGCATGATGCCTCCGGCCTTGGCGGTTACCCAGAAGTAGTGCAGGTGCTTGAAGTTCATGGTGTCTTATTACTTCGCATAAATCGAAGTTAAATAGTCAAAAATACGACTTTACACGAAGCATTGTCGACCCTATATTCAAGTCTTACCAGCCGCTTTTGTGCTGGAAGGAGTGATTCCATGCGATTGAGTACCCGCGGACGTTTTGCCATTACCGCCATGATTGACCTGGCCTTGCGCGAGTCGGTCATACCCGTGCCGCTTCAAGATCTGGCGCAGCGCCACCGTATTTCCATGTCCTATCTGGAACAGATGTTCGCAAAACTGCGCCAGCACGGCTTGGTAGAGAGCACGCGCGGCCCCGGCGGCGGCTATGCATTGGCGCGAGCTGCCGGCTCGATTTCAGTGGCTGACATCATTGGTGCCATTGAAGATGAGTCGGGGGATCGCCCCAAGGAGCCGCAGCGCGAGACTTCTCCCAGCGCCCAGGCGATGACGCAAGACCTGTGGGATGCCTTGCAGACCACGGTTGCGAATTATCTAAAGACCGTCAGCTTGCAGAGCCTGGCAGACGAGCAAAAGGCCAAAGGCTTTAGAGTGCAGGAGCGCAAGACTGTGCAAAAAGGTGTTTTCCAGAAGCCACGGCCACCGGTGGCACGGCCCGGCACGCCTAACTCGGTGTTTGCATTGGGGCAGGCGTGGCCTGCCAGGGGTTGAGCTCGGGCGCCATGTCCATGAAATAGCTGATTGGACATTTCGAGCGACATTCGAGCGGCGGGCGCTTGTTGCCTGCACGTAGTTGTCGTAGCATGGGTCTCCACTTCGCTTGTGCACCTGCACACCACGGCACTTATGTCTGAACCCGGCTTCGAACCCAACACCGATGCACCCGTGCGGAGTCGAGTCGGAGTTGGCAGTGAAACCCGATTGGGCAAGCTGGTGATTTTGTTTGTGGCCTTGATTTTGGTGGTGCCATTAACCGGCCTGATGGTGGTCAAGCTCTACGCGCCCCAGGTCGAGCGGGAGACCTATGCCAATTTGCAAGCCATTGCGAAGCTCAAGTCAGACCAGATAGAGAACTGGTTGTCCGAGCGTCAGACCGACGGGCAACTGTTGATGGCCAGTGACTCGCTGGTCGAAGCGGCCGACGGCATGGCCAACGGAAATGTGTCAGACACTCAGCGTGCCTACTTACAAAAATATTTGGATAAATACCAGTCTATTTACGGCAGTTCCGGGTTGGCGCTGATTCGACATGATGGGAAGGTGTTGATCCAATCCGGCAACGTGGAGGGAATTGATGCCGAAATTGCGCTGCAGCTCAAGGTCATGCGCCCTGAAAGCGTGCTCCGCAGCGAACTGTATCGGGATTCCGGGGGCCACCCCCACATTCATTGGCTGGTGCCTGTGGGCCCGGCGCGCCTTGCAGACGGTCGTCCTGCGGCTGCGATTGTGATACAGGTTGATGTCAACAACTTCATCTACCCCGTCATTCAAACCTGGCCTACTGCCAGCCCCAGCGGCGAGACCCTGTTGGTGCGCAGGCAGGGAGAAACTGCACTGTTTATGAATGACTTGCGCCACAGCAAGGGCACGGCGATGGTGTTGGCGCCGTCAATGGACACACCAGGCTTGCCCGCTGCCATTGCGATACGGGCCAACGCCCCCGGGACGACTGAAGGCATCGACTACCGCGACAAAAGCGTCTTTGCTGCATATCGACCGGTTGCCGGAACGACCTGGCACATCATCGCCAAAATGGACCAGGACGAGGTTTTCGCTCCGCTGCGCACCCTGGTGTTCTGGATTGTGTTGGTGGCATTGGCCGCCGTATCTGCGCTGGTTGTAGGTCTGTACGCACTTTGGCGCCAGCAGTTGCGGGTGCAACGCATGGCGCAGCAGGCGCAGGAAGCCGAGCTGGCGTTGGAGCGCAGTGCGCTGGATGCGTCAGTCAAGGAAAGCCACGAACGTGCGCAGATGTTGATGGATGCCGCGCTGGATGCGGTGGTCAGCATTGACCAGGACGGCATCATCATCAGTTGGAACGCCCAGGCAGAGCCGGTCTTCGGCCATGCCGCAGAAGATGCCATTGGGCGCGATCTGGCTGATTTGATTGTTCCACCTGCAATGCGGGAGCAGCACCGTCACGGCGTGGCTCGCTACCTGCAAAGCGGCAAGGCAACGATTTTGGGTAAACGCATTGAAGTGCCGGGCTTGCGCGCCGATGGCACCGAGTTCCCCATGGAGTTGACGATTTCCAAGCTGCTGCAAAACGGCCGTCACTACTTTACGGCTTACATCCGTGACATCAGCATCCGCAAGCAGGCGGAGCTGAAATTGCAGCGTTCAGTGCAGTTGATGACCATGGTGTTCAATTCAAGCCCGATTGCCGCATCGATAGCGGACCTTGGCAATGGGCGGCTGATGCAAGTCAATCCCGGCTGGGAGCGTGACTTTGGCTGGACGGAATCCGAGATGGTGGGCAGGACGGCCGTGGAAGTTGGGCTCTGGGCTGACGACGCTACTCGCCGGGAGTGGGTCTCTGCGTTGCTTGCGGCGGGACGCCTGATCGATTACGACACGGCCTTGTGGCACAAGAACGGCGCCCGGCGCGAGGTGAGCATTTCCGCTGAAATCTTCGACTTCGATGGCAAACCCTGCATCCTGGCCTATACGCTGGACACGACGGAACGCAAGGCGTCGGAGGTGCAATTGAATCAGTTGTCCATGGCAGTAGAGCAAAGCCCGGTGGTGGTTGCCATTACCAATCTTGAGGGTAATCTGGAGTACGTGAACGAAGCCTTTGTGCGCTCCACAGGTTTCAGCCGACAGGAGGCCATAGGTCAAAACCCCCGCGTATTGCAGTCGGGAGCAACGCCGCCTGAAACCTATGCCGCCCTGTGGGCTGCTTTGAGACAGGGGCAGCCGTGGGCCGGCGTGTTCTACAACTGCCGCAAAGATGGTAGTCGGTACACCGAATCAGCGCAGATCACCCCGATCCGCCAAGCGGACGGGCATGTGACCCACTACATGGCCTCCAAGGAAGATATTACGGAGACCGTGCGCCTGAACCAGGAACTGGAGCAGCACCGCGACCACCTCGAGGACCTCGTGGCGAGCCGCACGGCGCAGTTGACCGAGGCACAGCGCGTGGCGGAGTCAGCCAACCGGGCCAAGAGTGCCTTTCTGGCCAATATGAGCCACGAAATCCGCACGCCCATGAATGCCATTGTGGGGTTTTCACATCTGCTGCGCCGTGACGCGCCCAGTCCTGCGCAGTTGCAGCGTCTTAACAAGATTGAGGCGGCGGCCAGCCATTTGCTGGCCATCATCAACGACATTCTGGATATTTCCAAAATTGAGGCCGGTCGTCTGCAACTGGAGCAAACGGATTTCCATCTGGGCAGTCTGCTGGACAATGTGTATTCACTCATTGCGGACCAGGCGCGAGCCAAAGGGCTGGTGGTTGATGTCAATCCCGATAGCGTCCCGGTCTGGCTACGCGGTGACCCGACGCGCTTGCGGCAATCGTTGCTGAACTACGCCAGCAATGCCGTCAAATTCACGAGTAGCGGGTTTGTGTCACTGCGTGCACGGTTGCTGGAGGAATCGGCCGATGAAGTCCATGTACGTTTTGAAGTGGAAGACACGGGCGTTGGAATTTCCCCAGAGCAGCAGGCCAATTTGTTTCAGGCGTTTGAACAGGCGGATGTGTCGACAACCCGCAAATATGGTGGCACTGGGCTAGGGTTGGCCATCACCCGCCGACTGGCCCAGATGATGGGTGGAGATGCGGGCGTGGACAGTGTGGCCGGGCAGGGCGCTACCTTCTGGTTCACCGCACGCCTGCAGCGAGGCCAGGGCATCATGGGTGCCGACGCTGTGTTGTTTGCCCAAGGCGCAGAAATGGAACTGCGCCGCCACGCCGGACAGCGTATTCTTCTGGTGGACGATGTGGATATCAATCGTGAGATAGCCCAACAGATACTGGAGGGCTCGGGGCTGCTGATTGATCAAGCGTCTGACGGGCAGCAAGCGGTTGACATGGCGGCATCCACCTCCTATGCGCTGATTTTGATGGATTTGCAAATGCCCGTCATGGACGGCCTGCAAGCCACGCGCGTCATTCATGCTCTCCCGGGTGCCGCTCATATTCCGGTACTGGCCATGACCGCCAATGCATTTGACGAAGACCGCAGGGCGTGTATGGATGCTGGCATGCGTGACTTTATTGCCAAGCCGGTGGACCCTGATCATCTGTTTGCCACTTTGCTGAAGTGGTTGCCAGCCCCGGACGGCAGTAGTGACGATGTGACACCTGTGTCAGTGCCGGTCTATGTGGCGCCGCAGCGTCTTCCTGAAACTGAAAACTGGCCGGGACTGGATGCTGCCACGGGGATGCGTACCTGGCGTGATCAGGGCGTTTATGCAAAGTTCTTGCGGAAGTTTGCGCTGGACTATGGAGGCAGTGTGAACAACATGGAAAGTCTTCTGGCCAAAGGCGACAACGTGGCAGCAATGGCCTTTGCCCATAAGCTCAAAGGCGCATCGGCCAATCTGGCGCTGACCGATGTGGCGCGCTGCGCGACCGAGGTGGACATCAATCTCAAGACCAACGCGGATGTGACCCGCGTCTTGGAGCGGCTGCAATACGCCATGGACACTGCGTTGGACTCCATTGCCCAGTACGCGCCGTTTGTTCCTGTGGCCGATGGTGAACCGGCGGCGCTGACGCCAGAACAAACCCAGCGTTTGACGGTTTGTCTAACGGATTTGCTTCGGGCGCTTGATGATGACGATTTGGACCGCGCCGAACAGACGTTGGGCGACGTTGCTGCATTGCTCGGGCCAGAGCGCGTGCAGCTGGTGCACGCCACGCTGAGTGATTTTGACATCAGAGGTGCACACGCCGCGGCCCGACAGTTGTGCGATAGTCTCGAAATTGTGCTGGAGGGCTAACGCTGTGACCGGTCCCATCTTGGTTGTTGATGACGAGCCTGCCAATCTGGCATTGCTGCGCCAGATTCTGTCGCCGCATTACCCGCTGGTGTTTGCCCGCACCGGGTCGGAGGCCCTGGCTGCGGCCGCCAAGCACCGCCCGGCTCTCATCCTGCTGGACATCGAGATGCCCGACATGGATGGCTACACCGCATGCCGCATGCTCAAGCAGGACCCCTTGACCGAAAGTATCCCGGTACTCTTTGTCACCAGCCTGGCAGCGGCCGGCGATGAGACGGCCGGCTTCGAAGCCGGCGCGGTGGATTATCTGGTCAAGCCGGTGTCACCACCCGTGGTGCTGGCTCGCGTGCGTACCCACCTCTCGCTGGTCAGTGCCAAGCAACTGGCCCAAAGTTACAACGACGCAATCTATATGCTGGGCGAGGCCAGCGAATTCAAAGACACCGATACGGGCACCCACATCTGGCGCATGGCGGCTTACAGTAGCGCGCTGGCCGCGGCAGCAGGCTGGGACCGTGACGCCTGCCTGCAGCTGGAGTTGGCAGCACCCATGCACGACATTGGCAAGTTGGCCATTCCTGACGACATCCTTCACAAGCCCGCCAAGCTGGATGCGCAAGAGTGGGTGGTGATGCAAACGCATTCCACCGTGGGCTACAAAATACTGTCCAAGAGCGCAGCGCCCCTGCTGCAAATGGCGGCCACCATTGCCTACTGCCACCATGAAAAGTGGGATGGATCCGGCTACCCGCGCGGGCTGGCTGGACAGGACATCCCCGAGATGGCCCGCATTGTTGCCATTGCCGACGTATTTGATGCACTTACCACCAAGCGCCCCTACAAAGAGGTGTGGCCTCTCGACCAGGTCATGCGCACCCTGCAAGACAGCGCGGGTTCCCATTTCGAGCCACGTCTGGTGGAGTACTTTGTGCACATTCTGCCGGCCATACTGTCTATCAAGGAAGAATGGGCCAGCCGAGAGAACCCTTAGTGGCGCTTGGCCAGTGTCTCGGTGACGTGGCGCGACAGTGTTGGCAGCAGTTTGGGGTCACGCCGAACGATGGCGCTGATGTTCAGGTGTTGGGGCACGGGTGCCGGGTTGCTGCTGACCAGGATGACCGGAATATCACTGTTTCGGCAACGCGATTCGCGCAGGGCGGCCACGACTGCGATGGCGTTCAGGTCGGGCAGTTCACGCGAAATGACCAGCAGGTCGAACGGTGCGTGCAGCATGCGTTCCAGAGTGGCCAGACCGCTCTCCATCATGAAAACCTGGATCGATTGGCTGGCAAACATGTCCTTGTACAAGCTCCGCAAGGTGTCCGACGGCTCTACCAGTAACACCGAGGCCCGGCCGTAAAGGCTGTCCACGCGCATGCGTTCCAAGGCCTGTTCAGTCGTGGCGACCCCGCTGATGTCGCGCCCTTTCGCAGGAATGGTTTTGCGCAGCAAGTCCACATAAGCCAGGCCTGTGGTGGCGGCTTTGCGGTCAAAGCGCGTGCTCGTTTCGCTGATGAAACTCTCAAACTGGTGGCAAATGGTGGTGATGATGCCAATGCCGAACATGCCACCTGAGCCCTTGAGACTGTGGACTTGACGGTACAACTCGTCGAACGCACCGGGCTGTTTGCTTTCCAGTGCCATGACTCCCTCTTCGAGCCGGTTGCACCGGTCGGGAAGTTCGTCAACAAAGTCAGCCTGCATTTCGGCCAGCAAAACAGTGAAGTCAGCACTCATACAAAGATTTTGAGCAGTGTGTGTAGGCGTTGGCTGATCAGGCCGGGAGCTTGTCCCAGATGCGCTGGATTTGTGCGGCCAGCGTCATGGGGTTAAAGGGCTTGGCAACCACATCCGTGGCACCCAACGCCATGTAGTGAGCGACCTCAGTGGGCAGTGCGTTGGCAGTAAGAAAGACGACTGGAGTGGCTGCTGTGGCGGGGTCCGCGCGCAAGCGCTCCAGCGTGGCCGGGCCGTCCAGGCCGGGCATCACCACGTCGAGCAAGACCAGGTCAGGCGCAAAAACTCCGATCTTTTCCAGCGCCTCTGCGCCTGAGCTGCATATCAGTACTTCGAATCCGCCCACTTTTTCCAGAGCCAGTTTGGCAACGGCCTGGATCAGCGGTTCGTCTTCAGCGTAAAGGATGCGTTTGAGACTCATAGGTTGCGTATTGTCGCTGGCGATTTGACGTTAGCCAGCCATCAAAACGGGTACCGTCATGTGGCGCAACATGTAGCGGGTGCCGGCCCCACGGCTCTCAAACGGGAAGCCGATGGAGCCGTGTGCACCCATGACCACCAGATCGGCGCTGCGGTCGCTGGCGCGGTTGAGCAGCATATCCATGATGCCGAAATCCTGCACCAGCACGACCTCGGATCGTGATGCAATGCCGTGGGTGGCCAGATGGCGTTCCACCTCAGCGCATGACGACTCACCCTCGTTCAGCCGCGCTGCGACCGACAGCACATACGCGTGTTCACATCCCTCTATCAGCGGTAGCGCGTCGTTGAGTGCTCGGGCAGACTCCGGTGCGTTGCTCCAGGCGATCAGTGGAATTTTCCCGACGGTCGTGAATGTGCCGACATACGGCATGATCAGAACAGGCCGCCCACAACCCACCACGGCCTCCGCCACCAGCTCTTCTGGAACAAAGTCTTTGCCATGTTCGTGCTGCCCGAGTAACAGCAAGTCGGTGTGGCGCGCCATGTCTACAAAGAGGCGGGTCACCTCATCTTCTCCGCCGCGATTGATATGCCGCCACTCTGCATGGGGCAGCCCAGCAACTGCCTGTTCAAACTGTTGCTTGCTGGCGTCGCAAGCCTTGGTGAATTCCTCGCTGGGCCAGGTACTGACTACGCCGACCTTCTGCGCATGTGCGCGTTGCGCAAATACGCCTACCAGTCGTGCGTTGTACTTCTTGGCCAGGGAAATCGCCAGCGCCAATCGCACCGCAGTGCGCTCACCTTGGTCCAGATGGACCATCACGTTCTTCAATGTCATGGAAAAGCTCCTCGTCCAAAAGTCTCAAACAGGCTGGGGCAAAGCATTGCAGCTGTGCTGCAATGCTTTGCCCATCATCCAATTGAATTTCAGTATAGGACGAAAGCGGTCCCTTAACTGGCACGGGAGTGCAATGCTATTGCGCCATACCCCACGCATACGATTCCATCGAAAGTACACCGTGCGTAATGCCTCCGTCGAGGACTTGAACCGCGTCGTCCTCGTGTTGCGCGCCCAGTGCGACCAGCAGTGGCAAAAAGTGTTCTTCTGTCGGGTGTGCCCGGGCGGCATGTGGGGCCTCAGCGCGGTAGTTGATCAGCGGTTTTACTGCGTTCGCCTGCACAGCTGTGCGTACCCAGGCCGAAAATTCCTGGGCATAGGCTTCGGGTTTGGCGTCGGGCTGGCGAATCTCGTACAGGTTGTGCGTCATGCTGCCCGAGGCGACGACCATCACGCCCTGCTTGCGCAGCGGCGCCAGAGCCCGGCCCATGTCTACGGCCTGCGCGGTGGTGAGGGTTGCGGGCATGGACACTTGAAAAACAGGAACCTCGGCCCCGGGCAGCAGGTGATACAGCGGAACCCAAGCGCCATGGTCCAGGCCGCGACGCTCATCCAGACCCGTTGTAAAACCTGCCGTTGTCAGCATTTTTGCTGCAGCGTTGGCCAGTTCGGGGTGGCCCTTTGCGGGGTATTGCAGCGGGTACAGTTCTGCGGGGAATCCTCCAAAGTCATGCACCGTCTCTGGTTTTTGGGTTGTGGCCACCCGGACATCACGGGTTTGCCAGTGGGGGGATACCACCAGAACCGCTTTGACATTCACCAACTGCGCACCCAGTGCATTGAGCTGGGGGCCCAGCAGGCCAGGCTCCAGCGCAAAGGTCGGAGCGCCGTGGGAAATGAATAACACAGGTGCTTGGCTCATGGTGTCTGTCCCTTTGGTTGGGCTCAGGCTGCTTGTGCTGCGCTGGCGTCGTTGGCTGCAGGCAATGCTACCGCACGAATCTCTACTTCCGCCAAGGCGAGTGCCTGCGCCTTGGCGGCTTCGCCCATGCTCACGCCTTCGGCACGCACAAAGCGCACGTTGGTGATGCCAAAAAAGCCAAACACAGTCTGCAAGTAGCTCTCCTGGTGTTCCATGGCGCGGCCACCTTCGCTGGTCGAATACACGCCGCCCCGTGTGGATGCCACGATCACGGTCTTGCCACCGGCCAGACCCTGTGGACCCTTTTCGGTGTACTTGAAGGTGCGCCCGACCTGGGCAACGCGGTCAATCCAGGCCTTGAGCTGGCTGGGAATGGAGAAGTTGTACAGCGGTGCGCCGACCACGATCACGTCAGCCGCCAGGAACTGGCTCACCAAGGCTTCAGAAATGGCATTTTCCTGTTTCTGCACGTCGCTCAATTCTGTCGCGCCGGGTGGCATGCGAAAGCCCAGCGAGTCGGCCGACAGGTGGCTGGGAGCAGCGGTGGCCAGGTCCAGATAGTCGACGGTAGTTCCGGGGTGGCTGGCTTGCCACTTGGCGACGATCTGGGCCGTCAGCTGACGGGAAACAGAGTTGGCGGCGAGGATGCTGGAATCGATGTGAAGCAGTTTCATGGTCATGTCCTTGAAGTAAATGCTGCGGATTGCAGCCATGGATAAAGTATGCCAATGAACCCATTCTTTGATAAGTTGGCAAAAATGCGTTAGATTGTCCTATCAGTAGGACAATAAAGGAACCCAATGCAAGACTTGAACGATCTGGTGTACTTTGCCGAGGTGGTGGACCGCGGTGGTTTTGCTGCCGCCGGGCGGGCGCTGGGCCTGCCCAAGTCGCGCCTGTCGCGTCGCGTGGCCGAGCTGGAGGCACGCCTGGGCGTGCGCCTGTTGCAACGCACCACCCGCAAACTGTCCATGACGGCGGTGGGCGAGCAGTATCACCGCCACTGCGTGGCCATGCGCGAGGATGCCCAGGCTGCGGCCGACGCGGTGGCCCAGGTGCAGACCGAGCCGCGCGGAACCATCCGCGTGGCCTGCCCGGTGACGCTGGCGCAAACCACGCTGGGGCCAATATTGCCGCAGTTTTTGGCGCGCTACCCGCAGGTGCGTATCGACATGCGAGTCAGCAATCGCGTGGTTGATTTGGTGGAGGAGGGCTTTGATGTTGCGTTGCGCGTGCGTCCCACGCTGGACGACAGCGGCAGTCTGGTGGTCAAAAACTTTGGCACCAGCCGGACCCTGCTGGTCGGCAGTCCGGTGCAAATGGCCCGTCAGAGTCGTCCGGCTTCCGTGGGCGATCTTGCCCGGCTCGACACCGTCAACATGTCCACCGTGGGAAACACCGCCACATGGCAGTTAGCGGGGCCGGACGGTGCCACCCACGACTTCCAGCACCAGCCACGCTATGTGGCGGACGATCTGATGACACTGAAACTTGCCGTGCTGGCCGGTACTGGTATCTGCGCCCTGCCCGACTACCTGTGTGTCGACGAGCTGCGCGACGGTCGGCTGGTGGCCGTGCTGCCAGGCTGGGCACCCCGGCCCGGCATCTTTCACGCGGTGTTTCCATCGCGTCGGGGTCTGGTGCCTGCTGTTCGGAAGTTTCTGGATTTTTTGGGTGAGGCGATTGAGCGGGAGGGCTTGGCACAAGTGCCTGCTGGCTAGAAATAACCCCTGTCGAGATGGAAGTAGTATGCTGATGGCCCTTGCCAAGAAATTGGGAATGAAAATGGCTTCTTGCCCCCGTGGATATTGCGTGACCAGCTACTAATTAGATAGCAATAAGAGGCGCAGCCTCTACCCGCCAACTGAAGGAAAACTGAATGACAACGCGCAAAGCGCTAGACGGACAGGCCATTGCGCTGATGGTGGTGCTGTGTTTTGTGTGGGGGCTACAGCAGGTGGTGCTCAAAGCCACGGCGGCCGACATTGCACCGGTGTTCCAGATTGGTTTGCGCTCCGGTGTCGCAGCCGTGCTGGTGGGAGTGATGATGGCTGCCCGGGGTGAGCGCATGCGTGTGAGAGATGGAACCTGGCGAGCCGGGATCGTGGTTGGCCTGTTGTTCGGGTTTGAGTTCTTGCTGGTGGCCGAGGGACTGCGCCACACCAGCGCCTCGCACATGGTGGTGTTTTTGTACACCGCGCCGATCTTTGCCGCGCTGGGCCTGCACTGGAAGCTGCCCGCCGAACGGCTGGGCGTGGTGCAATGGTTGGGGATTGCGCTGGCGTTCGCCGGTTTGGCGCTGGCGTTCTTTGGGCGCAGCCAAAGCGTCAACCCGGCACCGGGCAACATCCTGTGGGGCGATTTTCTGGGCCTGATCGCGGGCGTAGCCTGGGGGGCTACCACGGTCGTGGTGCGCAGCACCCGGTTGGCCAGTGCACCGGCCACGCAGACATTGCTGTACCAACTGGTGGGTGCCTTTGTGCTCCTTCTGGGCGCATCTTTTGTCACCGGACAGACCCGTTTCAACCCCACGCCGCAGGTGTGGGCCAGCTTGGTGTTTCATTCGGTGGTGGTGTCGTTTGCCAGCTTTCTGGTGTGGTTCTGGCTGTTGCGCCACTACCTTGCTTCGCGTCTGGGTGTGTTTTCGTTCCTGACGCCACTGTTTGGCATTGTGTTGGGTGCCTGGCTGCTATCGGAGCCCATGGAGGCGAGTTTTTTGATAGGCGCCGTACCGGTGCTGTTGGGCATCGTGCTGGTCAGCGGCGGTGCCTGGGTCACTCAGGCGATCAAGGGCTTGGCGAAGTAGGCAGACAAGCGGGTCATTGCAGCCTAAACTGGGGCTAACCTTGAGCCACTTCTGCAGACTCGCCGGACTCCTTGGCGGCGCAGATGACCTTTACTTGCTTTGGCACCATCATCTAACGGATTGAGTCACCAGCACGCTGCAGCGCTGTTGCGCAAGCATGGGCGTAACCGACTCCAAAAATCCACCCAGCGCGCGCTGGTGTGGCAGTTTCTGGCGCATTTCGGCAACCCGCTGGTCCTGGTGTTGCTGGCTGCCAGCACCTTGTCCGCGTTGACCGGTGACGCCAGCGGTGCATTGATCATTGGGCTGATTGTGGTCATGAGCGTGACGCTGGACTTTGTGCAGGCGCATCGTGCGGGG
>JBAWYQ010000061.1:0-19505 GCA_037143475.1 Burkholderiales bacterium
GACAAGCCTTTGACCAACGACCCGATGGAAGCCACCTACATCGGTATCAACATGTGGAAGCAGGCGGTTGAAAAAGCCAAGTCCACCGATACCGACAAGGTCATCGCTGCCATGGCAGGCCAGACCTTCAAGGCACCCAGCGGCATCATGAGCAAGATGGATGAGAAGAACCACCACTTGCACAAGTCGGTGTTCATTGGCGAAGTGAAGGCTGACGGCCAGTTCAACGTGGTGTGGAAGACACCGGGTCCGGTCAAGGCCAAGCCGTGGTCTCCTTTTATCGAAGGCAACGACAAGAAGCCTGACGAACCCGTCACGAAATAAGGCGAAAAACAGGGAGGGTCAGGCCGCCATCGCTGATGAGGCGATGGCGGCCTTTTACAAGATTACGGAGAGACTGGCGGATGCCAAAAAGATTACACCAGTTGCTGATGGTTCTGCTTTGCGTCGCCACGAGTGCCAATGCGCTCACGCTTGAGCAGGCCAAGGCCATTGCCATCGGCGAGGGCGATGCGCGCATAGAAGCGTTGCGCGCGGCGGTAGCCGGCGCAGACGAGAAGACTGTTGCGTTCATCCAGGCTTTGTCGGATGATGCCGTCAAAGTCGTTGCGGGCAAGCCGGTGATCGTGAACGGTGACAAAGCCGTTGATCCTGCCAGTGGTGCTGAAATCGGACTGCCAGACACCGCCGAAGACGTGATGAACAACAACCGCATGCGCGGCGAAATTGATACGGCGATGGCGTCGCTAAAGCTGCTGTCAACGAACGCAGCCGTGCGGCGCGAAGCTGTCAAGACGCTGCAGGGAGAAGTTGACGAGAGTAAGTTGCCTCTGATTGATAAAGCCTTTGCGCAGGAGACGGTGCCCGACATCAAAGAGCGACTGGGTTTGTTGCGCGCGGCAGCGCTGTTGAGTAGTGCGGACAAGACCAAGCGCCTCGAGGCCGCCAAGCTGTTGGCTGATAGTTCACTGGCCGCAACCAAGACATTATTGATCGAGCGCTTGCCAATGGAGGTTGATGCGCAAGTCAAGGCAGCACTTCAATTCAGTCTCAGCAAACTCGAAGCTCGTCTAGCCTGGGGTGACCGGTTCGGCGCCATCTTCAGCGGCATCAGCCTGGGCTCCATTCTGTTGCTCGTGGCGCTGGGTCTGGCCATTACCTACGGCCTGATGGGCGTCATCAACATGGCCCATGGCGAGCTGATGATGATTGGCGCCTACGCCACCTATGTGGTGCAGGGCGTGTTCCAGAAATACCTACCCGGTGCCTTTGACTGGTATCTGCTGGCCTCAGTGCCGGTAGCCTTCATGGCATCGGCATTGGTCGGAGCAGCGCTGGAGCGCAGCGTGATCCGCTTCCTGTATGGCCGGCCATTGGAGACCCTGCTGGCCACCTGGGGTATCAGCCTGATGCTGATGCAAGGCGTGCGCACGCTATTTGGCGCGCAGAACGTGGGCGTGGAAAACCCAAGCTGGATGAGTGGCGGTGTCCAGGTGATGGGTAATCTGTCCTTGCCCTACAACCGCCTCGTGATCGTAGGCTTTGCGCTGGCGGTGCTGGGTGGTGTGGCATTCCTGATCGGCAAGACGCGTTTGGGTCTGTTTGTGCGCGGCGTGACTCAGAATCGCCCGATTGCCAGTTGCATGGGCGTGAATACCGCCCGCATTGATACCTATGCATTTGCTCTGGGTTCAGGCATCGCCGGGCTTGCCGGTTGTGCGCTGAGCCAGGTGGGCAATGTGGGGCCTGACCTGGGTCAGGGCTATATCGTGGATTCCTTTATGGTGGTGGTGCTCGGCGGTGTGGGTCAGCTCGCAGGCACCGTGTATGCCGCGCTGGGTCTGGGCGTGCTGAACAAGTTTTTGGAAGGCTGGACCGGTGCGGTGCTTGCCAAGATTGCCGTGCTGGTCTTCATCATCGTTTTCATTCAAAAAAGACCGCAGGGAATTTTTGCCATGAAGGGCCGGAGCGCAGAAGCATGAGCACCGCTTTGATATTGCCCTCCAAAGCCCCCTTGTTGACACGCGCCGGCTGGGGCGTCTGGCTGGTGGCGCTGATCATGTTGTGCGCGCTGGTCCCGGTGCTGAACCTGGTCGTACCGGTTGGCAGCGTATTCCACCTGAGCGACTTTGCCGTGGCGCTGGTCGCCAAGATCATGTGCTACGCCATCTGTGCACTTGCCATGGACCTGATCTGGGGCTACACCGGCATCCTGTCCCTGGGTCACGGCCTTTTCTTTGCGCTGGGCGGGTATGCCATGGGCATGTACCTGATGCGCCAGATCGGCACCGACGGTAATTACAAGAGCAACCTGCCCGACTTCATGGTGTTCCTGGACTGGAAGACGCTGCCCTGGCACTGGACGTTCAGCGACAGTTTCTTGGCCACTCTATTCCTGGTCGTGGTCGCGCCCGGCTTGGTGGCGTTCGTGTTTGGCTATTTCGCGTTTCGCTCGCGAATCAAGGGCGTGTATTTCTCCATCATCACGCAGGCCATGACTTTTGCTGCCATGTTGCTGTTCTTCCGCAATGAAACCGGTTTTGGTGGCAACAACGGGTTCACCGATTTCAAGCGCTTGCTAGGCATTCCTATTGCCACGCCCAGTATGCGCATGGTGTTGTTCGTGCTCACTGCATTCACGCTACTGCTGTTCTTCCTATTGGGTCGTTGGCTGGTCAATGCCAAGTTCGGGCGCGTGTTGCAGGCTGTACGTGATGCGGAGACACGGGTCATGTTTTCTGGTTACAACCCCATCGGCTACAAGCTCACCATCTGGACGCTCTCTGCCATGATGTGTGGTGTTGCGGGCGCCTTGTATGTTCCACAGGTGGGCATCATCAACCCCAGTGAAATGAGTCCCGCCAATTCCATTGAGATTGCCATCTGGGTTGCCGTGGGTGGACGGGCGACGCTGATTGGTCCCATCGTTGGTGCTTTTATCGTGAATGGTGCCAAGAGCTGGCTGACTGTCGCCTACCCCGAGTTCTGGCTGTACTTTCTGGGTGCACTGTTCATTGGTGTCACGCTGTATTTGCCCAATGGCGTTGTTGGGTTGGTGAAGAAGATTAAGGGAGGTGCCAATTGACGCCTGACCTTTTCGAACAGGGTGCAAAGCGCGCAGAGGCTCACAAGGCTGCGCAGGCTGCAAAGACCGGGCAAACTGAATCGGGTGGACGTTCAGCAGGGATCGGGCGGTTGGTGAAAGACCGCGAGGTCGACATCACCCATGGGCGCATTCTCTATCTGGAGGATGTGAGCGTCAGCTTCGATGGTTTCAAGGCCATCAACAACTTGTCGCTGGACATTGCACCGGGTGAGTTGCGCTGCATTATTGGCCCAAATGGGGCTGGAAAGACGACCATGATGGATATCATCACAGGCAAGACGCGGCCCGACAGTGGCACCGTCTTCTTCGGCAGCACCATTGATCTGTTGCGTTACACGGAGCCCGAGATTGCCCAACTGGGCATAGGCCGAAAATTTCAGAAACCCACGGTGTTCGAGCAACTGACCGTATTCGAAAATCTGGAACTTGCCCTGCACACCGATAAGGGGGTGAAGTCTTCCATGCTCTTCAGATTGGACTCGACTCAGGGCGATCGCCTGGCAGAGGTGCTGCATACCATCCATCTGGCCGATAGTGTGGGTCGTCTGGCGGGCAATCTGAGCCACGGCCAGAAACAGTGGCTGGAGATTGGCATGCTGCTGATGCAGGAGCCCAAGCTCTTGCTGCTGGATGAGCCGGTGGCTGGCATGACGGATGAGGAAACCGAACGCACAGCTGAGCTGTTCCTGTCGCTCAAGGGCAAGCACTCGTTGATGGTGGTGGAGCATGACATGGGCTTTATCCGTACCATCAGCGAGATCGTCACCGTGCTGTGCGATGGTTCGGTGCTGGCACAGGGTACGCTGGATCAGGTGCAGGCTGATGAGCGCGTCATTGAAGTCTATCTGGGCCGCTGACCATGCTGAACGTTAAAAGCATCAACCAATACTATGGTGGCTCGCATATTTTGCGGGACGTGAGCATTGAAGCGCAGCTGGGCAAAGTCACCGTCGTCCTTGGACGCAATGGCGTGGGCAAGACCACGTTGTTGAAATCCATGATGGGGCTGGTACCTATCAAGACAGGGTCCATTGAGTTGGATGGCCACCCCATCCACCAGGAAACCCCATACGAACGTGCGCGTGCCGGCATGGGCTTTGTACCGCAGGGCCGCGAGATATTTGGCCGACTGACGGTGGAAGAGAACCTGATGATGGGCCTGGCCTATAAGAGTGCCAGCACACCCATTCCTGCGGAACTATTTGAACTTTTCCCGGTGCTCAAGCAGATGTTGGGGCGCCGGGGTGGCGATTTGTCGGGTGGACAGCAGCAGCAGCTGGCCATTGCCCGGGCACTGGCCGCCAAGCCACGGGTACTGATACTGGATGAACCCACTGAGGGCATTCAGCCCAGCATCATCAAGGACATTGGCAGGGTCATCCGTATGCTGGCCGATCGGGGTGACATGGCGATTGTGTTGGTGGAACAGTACTACGACTTTGCGCTGGAACTGGCTGACCACTATGTGGTAATGGAGCGCGGTGCCGTTGTGGCCAGCGGCCTTGGCAAGGACATGGAAGCCAACGGCGTACGCAGACTGGTGGCGATTTAGGCCGGCTGGCTCGGTGGCGCCATCGAACGGTCAGCCGATTTGGCAGCTGGGCCAGAGCCGGTTCGCAGCGCCAGCCCACCGGCCTGGCGCTTTTGCTCTCCCAGGGATGCCTTCACGTTGTGCAGGCCGAAATTGGCGCGTAGTTCTTGCAGGTTGGCTCGCAGCGCTTCTGCATCCTGAATTTTGGCGGCATGCTTCAGCAGCACCTGGTGGGCATTGTCGATCAAGCGTGCGTTCAGGGTTTCCTTTCCGTGCAGGATCAGGTTTTTGACTGCTGCGGTGGGATTGCCAGACATACTCAGGGCCATGGCGGTCTCAGCCATTTCCAGTACTTTGGTTTGTGAGGCACGCATGCGATCGGCATAGGGCGTGTGCGCCACTGCACTGGCGGCCAGAAGCTCGGTTTGCGAGCGGTTGCTACAGAAGCGAAGGCCAATTGTTTCGACCACTGACTCCACATCGTCCAGCTGGATGGCCTTGTGTGCCAGTTGCGCCATCAGGGCCAATACATTGCTGGCGGATTCAAAGTCAAACTCACTGTTGCCAACCGTTTTGGCCAGACGTCGAACCGCTTCTACAGACTGGGCAAACTGGTGTTGCTGGATCAGGTTGAGCGCAATCACGATATCGGACAGGCGCTTTATTCGCGCGTTGTCAGGACTTCTGTCAATCAGTCGGACAAAGTCGTCGTGGCAACGCTGCAGGCCTTTACGGTCGCCGTTTTCCAGTCGTGTGAAGGCCAGCAGGACTAGCGTCTGGCAGTCGAACATTTTGGACTCCAGGCCCAGACGCGTAGTTTTGTCCAGCAGTTTTTCGGCCTCTACGTGGTCACCAGAGTAGTAGGTCATCATGGCCAGATTTTGCAAGCGACTGACGGACGCTGGTGTCAGCATGGAGGCCATTTTGTAGGTCTCCAGGGCCTTGTCAAACTTACCCAGCTCGAACTGTGCACGGCCCATCACATCATACGCATCGCTGAAATTCGGGTCGGCGCTGATTAAATTTTCCAGCGTACTGGTGGCTTGTGTGGTTTGCCCGGCATCGAGTTGTGCGCGGGCGACGCCCAGCTTGGCCCAAGGCAAGGTCTTGGCCGCGACCACGGCCTGGTAAAGTTTTTGTGCCTCACCCGGGCGCCCGACTCGAAGCAGCAGTTCTGCACCTACCCGTGCGGCGTATAGCCAGAACAGACCTTTGGATTCAAACCTCTCCATGCAGAGTCGGGCAGCGCCTTCAAAGTCTTCTGCTTCTATAGCGGTAAATATGCCTTGCAAAGAGACCTTGCGCACGCGTGCGGCCCGCAGTCGTTCGCCCAGGTGGGCCGCCTTATGAGGTTTGAGCAGATAGCCGTCCAGTGCGGACTCTGCCGCCTCGGCTACTTTTGCGTAGGTGGCCTCACCGGTGATCATGATGAAGATGGTCGAGAAGGGGAGCAGCTGGTTGCGTCGCAAATCATCCAGGAGGTCTTGCCCGGAGCTGGCTTCATTGGAGAAGTGCAACTCGCACAACACAAAATCGAAGGATCTGAATTCCAGCTGCCGCCTGGCATCCATTGCCCGCGCTGCCTGTACCACTGTTCCCATGCCAAAATCACGCAACTGCGCAACCAGGATGGAACGCGAGGTTGGGTTGCCGTCCACTACCAGGGCAGTGCACTGCGTCAGATCATCATCAAATGTAGTAGCCATCAGCGGGCTCGGGATGCTCCATGTATTTTTCTGGCCGTCTGTACCCGCGCGGGCACGATGGCATTGTTATCAAAATGATAGCATTACATGGACCATATTCGGGGGCTGGACAGAGGTTTGTCCCACAATTGTGTGCGCCATGTGTTGCGCAGAGTGCGCAGCAGGGACATTACGGGCTCGACGACCGGGGCCAGCACGCGCACCACCACGACCTGTGTATGGGGGCTGGTGGCGCCGGCGGTGCTGGCCAGTGCATGCTGCGCGATTTCGGCGCGTACACTGTCAAGTGCCAGTTGGCGACGCTCGCGGGTCAGGGGTGTGCCACTCGCAAAAAACAGGGTCGCGATGCAACGAAATCCACCCATGCCAACAGGGCTGTTGAGCAAACGCGTGTCGTGGGCGTCCACCGTGTTGTGCTCCAGCCAGATGCCTGGCACTTCGATGTGTTGACGCAATGTACCCAGTACAAATGGCTGGTTGGCGTAGGGCAACCCGAGCGCGGTAATGTCCCAGCCTATTAGTTCGGCGCTCGGCGCCAAGTCCAGTGTTAGGTGATTCTCGGCAATACAGGCACTGTAGCAAATGGTCTCCAGCGGCAGCCATTCCAGTTTGGCTTGCTGGTCGACTTTCAGGTACGTTTTCTGGCAGGCGGGCAGACCATCGGAGCGATAAAAGCGCGTGGCACCCGGCGTGGTGATCAGGCCGTGGCTCCCGCATTGGGCATGCACGCGGATGTCCAAAGTGTCCCCGCCGACCAAACCGCCCGGCGGATGCACAAGTACATTGTGACAAATGGCATCGCCTTCGGGATAGAGGCTCTGCAAAATCCGCAGCGGCCCGCTGTGCGTATGGCGCGCTACGGTTCGCTCGGATTCCACGCTGTAGTCCAGCGTAAGCTGGGCATGCCAGGACATGGTCGGTGCCGCCTTGGTCTTCACTATGGGGCTAGTGCGCGTCCGCCTGTTTGGCTGCGGCAATGGCCGCAGTAGCATCGCCTTTGCCACCATTGAAGTACAGGTTCATCAATACGGCAGTGATGGAGGCTAGCAAAATGCCAGACTCAATGAGTGGATGGATGTTGTGCGGCATCCACTGTTTGAAGTTAGGGGCAATCAACGGAATCATGCCGATGCCCAGCGAGATGGCAACGATGAGTGCGTTGAAGCGGTTGCCCTTGAAATCCACCCCGGCCAGGATACGAATGCCGGTGGCCGCCACCATGCCGAACATCACCAGCCCGGCGCCGCCCAACACGACGGTGGGCAACGACTCGACCAGCGCGGCCATCTTGGGCAGCAGACCCAGGACGATCAGGATGATGCCGCCAGCCACGCAGACAAAACGACTGCGCACGCCTGTCAGAGCCACCAGCCCCACGTTTTGTGAAAAACTGGTGTAGGGGAAGGTGTTGAACAGTCCACCAATGAGGGTGCCAAGACCATCGGTGCGCAGGCCTCGCGCCAGGTCCGGTTGCGAAACGGGCTTGTCCGTCATTTCACCTAACGCCAGAAACATTCCGGTGGACTCGATCATCACCACGATCATGACCAGGGACATGGTCAGAACCAGCACGGGGTCAAACACCGGCGTGCCAAATTGCAATGGCAGGACCAGCGCGAACCATTCGGCTTTGGCAACCTTGTCAAAATTCATCAATCCCATACTTGTAGCCACCACGCCGCCGATGACGATGCCCAGCAACACCGAGATGTTGGACAGGAAGCCTTTTGCGAATTTCGAAATCAGCAAGATGGATGCGAGTACCAGGGCGGCCACACCCACACCGCCCAGATCGGCGTACTTGGGGTTGGGTACCGAGCCCACCAAGGCAAGTCCTTTGGGCAACGGCGCCAAGGTTGAACCTGGCGCGGCAGCGGCAGCAGCGGCATCGGCCAGCCATTTGGCGTGCTCCGGGTTGACGACGTTAGGTGCCGTGGGACCGAATGGATTGCCAAAAATCCAGTTAATGCCGATGCGCATCAGACTGATGCCGATCACTGCGATGATGGTGCCGGTAACCACCGGTGGGAAGAAGCGCAGCATCCGGCTCACCACTGGCGCAATCAGTATGGCCACAACGCCCGAGCCAATGATGGAACCAAAAATCAGTTGCGCACCGGCAGCGCCCGGCGTGGCATTGGCCATGGCGACCATTGGCGCCACCGAGGCAAACGTCACGCCCATCATGACCGGAAGTTTGATTCCGAACCATTGTGTCGCGCCGAGCGACTGGATCAGCGTCACCAATCCACAGCAAAACAGGTCCGCCGAGATCAACATGGCTACTTGCTCCGGGCTGAGCTTCAGCGCCCTGCCGACAATCAGCGGCACGGCTACAGCACCTGCATACATGACCAGCACATGCTGTAGGCCCAGGGCGGCAAGTTTGCCAGTGGGCAAATGTTCATCTACCGGATGGGTTGCATTTGTCATCTTTGTCTCCTCTTGGCCTCGATAGGCCGGGCTTTATAAAAATAGGGCCATCGCGGGCCCAATCTGCCATAGTCAACCCAACAAATCACATAAAGTGCGCGCTATCACTTTGGTCGCACGCCGCAGGTCTTCCAGCTCGAGTCGCTCGTCAGCTCGCTTGGCGTGTGACTCCAGAACCGTGCGAGGCCCGGCGCCATAGATCACACCGGGAATACCAGCTTCGCAGAATAGGCGCACATCGGTGTAAAGCGGCGTGCCTAAAGCGGGAATCGGCTCTCCAAACACATGCTCTCCATGTTTCTGAATGGCCTCTACCAACGGTCGGTTACCGGGAAGCGGTTGCAAGGCGCGTGCCAACAGGATGCGCTTGACGTCGACCGTGATGCCTGGAATGGCTGCAGCAGTATCCGCAATGAGTTTGCGCAGCGTGGCTTCGACTTCGGCTGGGTTTTCTTCCGGGATCATCCGGCGGTCCAGCTTGAAGCTGACCCGACCAGGCACCACATTGGTGTTGGTGCCCCCCTCAATGGTGCCAATGTTCAGGTAGGGGTGCGTGATGCCAACCACACGCGAGGTAATGCCCTGGTACAGGGCGTTTTGTTGGTAGAGCGCCGTCAGGATGTGGTTGGCTGCTTGCAGTGCGTCCACGCCCGATGCCGGAATGGCCGCGTGCGCCATTTTTCCGTGCACCGTGACTTCCATTTGCAGGCAACCGTTGTGCGCGGTCACGACCTGGTAGCTGAACCCGGCAGCGATCATCAAGTCGGGGTGAATGATCTTGTGTTTGAGTAGCCAAGCAGGACCGACTTCACCACCAAACTCCTCGTCATAGGTGAATAGCAACTCCACGCTGCCCTGAGTCGGCTTGGCCACGGCCTCCAGCGCGCGCACGGCAAATGCGTAGGTGGAAAAATCGCACTTGCTGACTGCCGATGCCCGTCCATAGATTTTTCCGTCCTCAATCTCGCCCCCATAGGGGTTCTTGGTCCAGCCTTCGCCCGGTGGCACCACGTCACCATGGGCGTTGAGCAGCACGGTGGTGCCGGCGCCATATTTGCGGCGAACGATCAGGTTGGTAATCGATTCCAGCCCGGCGGCACGCACCTCGGCCTCGGGCACGGCGTGTTTTTCGACCGCAAATCCAAAGTCTTGCAGCAGTTCGGCGGCACGCTCGGCGTGGGGCGCATTGTTGCCGGGAGGGGTGTCGGTGGGTACACGGATCAGCTCCTGCAGAAAGCGCACCTGTTCGTCAAAGTGGGAGTCGATCCAGGCGTCGAGTTGTTCGTAGGTGTTCATAGTGTTGGGTTGGATAGTTGTTCAAGCAGGTGTTGGAATGCGTCAACGGCTAATTGCATGTCGTCGCTGGTGGTGGATTCCAGCGGGTTGTGGCTGACGCCCGAATTCAGACCGCGCACAAACAGCATGGCCTGGGGCATGATCTTGTGCAACTTCATGGCGTCGTGTCCGGCGCCGCTGGGCATGCGATGCAGCGGCAGGCCCAAAGCCTGCACGGCGGTTTCCCAGCGAGCTTGCCAGACCGGTGCACTAGGCGCGGCGCTGACACGCATCGTTTCGGTCAAGTTGAGGTGCACGCCACGGCGCTCGCAGATGTCGCGGGCGGCTCTCAACACATCTTCGGCCAGTCCGTCGCGCTGGGCATCGTTAGGCGCGCGTAGGTCCAACGAAAACTGGCAGCGGCCGGGGACCACATTGATGGATCCACCGGGTACCTGCAACATGCCAACGGTACCGACCGAGTCGCCGTCGTGTGCGGCGCGTTGCTCGACATACAGGATCAGTTCTGCAACAGCGGCTGCGGCATCGCGGCGTCGGTTCATGGGAGTGGTTCCCGCGTGGCTGGCCATGCCGGTGATCTCGCCCACGTATCGCACCGAGGCATTGATAGAGGTAACGATACCTAACGGAATGTCCAGCTCGTTCAGCACGGGGCCCTGTTCGATGTGCACCTCGACAAAACCCTGATAGTCGTCGGAGTTGCGTTTCAAGCTGGCGATGTCATCCGCGCAAAGACCGGCATGCTGCATGGCGTGGCGCATGCTGATGCCGTCGGCATCGACCTGATCCAGCCAGGCTGTATCGAAGTCGCCAGTCAACGCGCCCGATCCCAGAAAGGTGGCCTTGTAGCGTTGGCCTTCTTCCTCGGCAAACGCAATGATCTCCAGGTCAAACGGCAGACGCTTGCCAGCTTGGGACAGCGCCTGCACGCAGGCCAGCGGCACGAAGATGCCCAGTCGACCGTCGTATTTGCCGCCATTGCGCACCGTGTCATAGTGACTGCCCGTCAGTAGAGTTTTTGATGAAATGGGCCTAATGCCCGCGTCAACAATGCGCAAGCAGCTATCACCTTTATAGCAGCCAATGACATTGCCAACCGCATCGATGTGCACCGTGTCGCAGCCCGCATGGCGCATGTCAATGCTGATGCGCTGTGCGCAGGCGCGATGGGCATCAGTCAGGTAGGTCACGGTGAGTTGACCCTGCTCGGCATAGCCCGAGTCGGAATGCTGGGCCAAAGCCTCTTGCCAATCCCATACCCGATTGCCCAGTTCGGGTGCAAATCCAAACAGATCGTTGAGGCGAATCTCGGCGATGCGGTGAATGTTGCGGATGCACTCCTGGCGCTCAAATTCCGGATGACCCGGCAGGCGCCGCTCGAAGGTGGCGATGATGTCGGCCTTGGAGAGTCCTGTGCCGCGCGGACCGCGCACCGCCAGGATGAACGGGAAGCCAAAACGCATGTTGTAGTCACGGTTGAGTTGCTGGATGCGTTCGAACTCTTGGGGCGTGCATTGCGTCAGACCGGCTTTGCTTTGCTCGTTGGTTGATTCGGCGGTCAGGCTCTTGTCCACCATGGCTTTTCCGGCTAGTTCGGGGTGCGCGCGAATCAGGGCTAGTTGAGGCTCAACGCCGGCGGCGTTGAGCACGCCCACCATCGCGAACTTGAGCTGTGCCAAGCTGCTGAAAGGGCCCTGGGCCAGCGCCGCTCTGGGGATCCAAGCAGAGTGTTCGTACAAACCACCTAAGAGCGCGGTGGCATCTTCGATCGGTGCCGCATTGAGTTGAGAGAGAGTCAGTGCCATGGTTTCTTTATGCCGTGAAGGGGTGGGTGGCTTTCCAGTGCCGTGCAATGTCCACGCGGCGGCACACCCACACTTGGTTGTGTTGGCCTATGTGGTCCAGAAAACGTTGCAACGCGGTGATGCGACCGGGGCGGCCCAGCAGACGGCAGTGCATGCCGATGCTCATCATGGCGGGTCGGTTGTGGCCGGCTGGGTCGCCCTCGGCATACAGCACGTCAAACGTGTCCTTCAGGTACTGAAAGAACGGGTCGGCATGCGAGTAACCCTGGGGCAGGGCGAAGCGCATGTCGTTGCAGTCCAGCGTATAGGGCACGATGAGTTGCGGCACCACAGCTCCATCGGTCTTTTGCACCTGCATCCAGAAGGGCAGGTCGTCGCCGTAGTAGTCGCTGTCGTATTCAAAGCCGCCGTAGTCGGCCACCAGACGGCGCGTGCGCGGGCTGTCGCGGCCGGTGTACCAGCCCAGGGCCCGTTGGCCCGTGAGTTGTTCAATCGCCTGCATGCCCAATTGCATATGGTCCCGTTCGGTGGCCTCGTCCACGTTCTGGTAGTGGATCCAGCGCCAACCGTGGCAGGCGATCTCGTGCCCGAGTTCGACGAACGCAGCGGTCAGCTCCGGGTGGCGCTGCAGCGCCATGCCCACGCCGAATACGGTGAGTGGCAGGCCGCGTTGTTCAAACTCGCGCAGGATGCGCCACACCCCGGCGCGCGAGCCGTATTCGTAAATGCCTTCCATGCTGATGTGGCGATCCGGGTAGCTGGCCGGGTTGAACATTTCGGACAAAAACTGCTCGGAGCCCGCGTCCCCGTGCAGTACGCTGTTTTCTCCGCCTTCCTCGTAGTTCAGAACAAACTGCACCGCCACACGGGCGCCGCCCGGCCATTGGGCGTGGGGCACATTCTTGCCGTAGCCCGCCAGATCGCGGGGGTAGGGTTGGGTGGAATCGTAGTGTTTCATGGCTGTGATTGGGTCGGTGCGTGGGGTTCCAATGTCAGCGAAGCCTCCACGTTGCGAAGATGCGTGTCCATCAGAAGCAAGGCCCGTGCCTCGTCGCGGGCTTCAAGCGCTTGTACGATGGCCGCGTGTTCTTCGTGGGAGTGTTCGGCCGCTCCGGCGGACTGGTACATCAGCGTGATCAGCGCACAGCGCGACAGCAAATCCATGAGCAGGTGAGCCAGCACCTCGTTGCCCATCAGTTGGGCCATACGCACATGAAAGTCGCCCAGCAGCACGGTCCGACCTGGCACATCGCCTCGCAGGATCGCAGCTTTTTCTTCCGCAATGTGATCTTGCAGAGCGACGATGTGCTCGGTGGTTGCGACTCGAATGAAAGCCTGCGTCATGCCGGCTTCCAGCATGCGGCGCACCGCAAATACCTGTTGCGCCTCCGCAATGGAGGGTGATGCCACAAAGGCGCCACGTGCGGGCTCCATGCGAATCAGCCGGTTTTGCGAGAGTTTGAAGAGTGCCTGGCGGATCAACGTGCGCGACACACCAAATTGGTTCGCTAGCGTTTGCTCCACCAGCTTGGTGCCGGGTTGCAGGCGGTGCTCCACGATGGAGCGCGTGAGCGTTTCGACGATGAAGCCGGTGGTGGTGGAGTCCATGCGGCGCATGATAGCGGTAATCCGAAAAAGTGTATACACTTTGGAAAACCAACCGAAGGAACCGCAAATGGGCTTGAGCACACACGTACTGGACACCATGCACGGCACCCCGGCAGCGGGTATGCTGGTGGCGCTTTACACCACGCAGAACGAGTCGGCGACGCTGGTCAAGTCCTTCACCTTGAATCAGGACGGCCGCAATCCGGATGGCATGTTGTACGACCATGCGAGTTTGCGCGCTGGCACTTACCGCCTGGTTTTTGATGTGGCGGCCTACTTTAAGGCGCGCGGCGTGGATTTGCCAGAACCCAGCTTCTTGAACCGGGTCAGTCTGGACTTTGGCGTGGCCCACGCCGACCAGCACTACCATGTGCCGCTGCTGGTCAGCCCGTGGAGCTATTCGACGTACCGGGGGTCGTGAGAACGGTACGCGATGGTCAGTCCGTCTTTTCCAGCGCCAGCAAGCCCGTAGCGGTATTGGATATCGGAATGTGGTAGTTGCTGTGCACTTTGCGAACTCCCGCGCCGGCGCCGGCCGTGAGTGCGGCACGCATGGCTAGCCACATCAGCAGTTCCACGCCTTGAGTGCCCGTTTTTTCCACGAGTTCATGGATGCTGAACTGCGTGGCCCATTGCGGGTTCGTCAGCAGGCTTTCCATGAATTGCAGGTCAAATGCTTTGTTGATGTGGCCGGCGCGTTCACCATCGAGTTGGTGACTCAGGCCACCCGAGCCAATCACGGCAACGGTCTTGCTGCTGTCCCAGGACGCAATGGCTTCCCCCACCGCTTGCCCCATCGCATAAACGCGGCTGGCTTTGGGCAGTGGAAACTGTACGGTGTTGATGCAGATCGGCACCACGGTGACGGGGTAGTTGCCTGCAGGGTAGAGCAATTTAAGCGGTAGCGAGCAGGCGTGGTCCACCAGCATTTCCTGACAGGACACGATGTCGAATTCCTTGTCGATCAGCGTGTTGATGATGTGCCAGGACAGATCAACCTCACCCTGGAGTGGTTCTAGCGACGGAATGCCCCAGCCTTCGTCCGAATTCACGTATTGCGGTGCAGCGCCCACCGCAAAGGTTGGCATCTTGTCCAGGAAGAAGTTCAGACCATGGTCGTTGTAGAAGATGACCATGACATCGGGCCTTTTCTCGCCCAGCCACTGACGAATCGGCGGAAAGCCATCAAAAAAAGGTTTCCAGTACGGGTCTTGCTGTAGCCCCTTGTGGATAGCGCCGCCAATGGCGGGAATGTGGGAGGTGCCGACGCAGCCTATGAGGTTTGCCATGGTTTTTTTCTTTCCTAGAGTGTTGGCGACAGAGCTTGCGGCTTCGCCGCTGCGGTCTGTCCCGCAAAGTTATTGGTTACCAGCGGCCACGAGTTTGGCCTTGAACTGGTCTTTGGTCATGCCGGTCTGCTGAGCGCCGATGTCCTGCATGTCCAGGCCAAAAATGCCGGCAAACTTGGCCAGGTAGTAGGCGTTGCCACCTGCTGCGATCAGTTGCAGCACGTTCTTGGCACGGATGGCCGCTGCCTGGGGCTCGGTCAGGCGGTACTTGCGCATGTACGCCTCCTCGTCCTTCAAAAACTCGGCTCGGTTGTCCGCCGTGTTGAATGAGAAGCACATTTTATTGAGTGCATAGCCCTTTTTGGCCTGCTCGCCATCGAAGGGGGTGGTGCCCGGTATGGGGGGCAATGGATTTTTGGAAGCCACGTTCAATCTCCTGTTGTGATCACAAACAGCCTGCAGTATTCAATACTTATTGCCAAAGATAAATGCATCAATCATGATGTAACCCATGAGTAAATTAGATTATTCCGATCTGGATGGGCGACTGTTGCAATTGCTGGTGGCCGTGGTGGAGGCGGGGTCTATTACAGGCGCATCGTTGCGGCTGGGGGTCACCCAGTCGGCGGTGAGCCACCAGCTGGACAAGCTGCGCGCCATCACCGCTGACCCGCTGTTTGTCAAATCCGGCCGTGGCGTTGTGGCTACTGCCCACGCCGAGGCCTTGGCCGGCCAAGCGCGCGAATTGTTATCTGCCATGGAGCAGTTTGCCATTTCGGGCGATTTCAATCCTGCCAATTGGCGCACGACCTTCACCATCGCCGCCAACGACTTTCAGCGTGACTTGCTCTTGCCGCCGCTGATGGCGCGTCTGCGCGCTCAGGCACCTGGCGTGGCCATGAGGGTCATCCCATCCAACATTCCCAGCCTGGACATGCTGCGCAACGAACAATGCCAGTTGGTGATTAGCCCGCGCCCACCGGACGGAACCGACATTTTGCAAAAACGCCTGTTCGAAGACCCGTACCGTGTGTTCTACGACCCCAGCCAACGCCAGCCGCCGACGACCGAGGCCGAATACCTGGCGGCACACCATATCACCGTAGTCTATGAAGCTCAGCGCGCGCTTGATGTAGACCAATGGCTGGCTGCTCAGGGCAAACACCGCCACTTTGCGGTCATGGTGCCGGGCTATGCTGCCTTGCCCGCATTCATCCGTGGCAGCCAGTTGCTTGCCACCGGGCCGGCACGGTTGCAATCCCATCTTTTGCGTGAGCTTGCCAGTGCGCCTGTGCCGGTGGCTTGTCCCAGCATGCCCATGTTCATGGTCTGGCATATGCGCCACCAGCAGAATGCATCGCACCGTTGGTTAAGATCTGAACTGGAGGCAGTGTGTTATTCAATATTGGTATAACAAAGAGTCGCAAATCCCCATTACAAAATGCCGACTTCCCTTCATACTTGTGAAAATCCGAGACCCGATTCCATAATTGGAGACAACCCATGAACAAAAATGCGATGTTTCGCGCCACAGCCCTCGCACTGACTGCGCTGAGTGCTACTTATTCAATAGCAGATGACAACGTGTTCAAGATCGGCCTGATCCTGCCCATGACTGGGCAACAGGCCAGTACTGGCCGACAGGTGGAAGCCGCAGCCCGCCTCTACATGGCCCAGAACGGGGACACCGTGGCTGGCAAGAAAATTCAGCTCATCGTCAAGGACGACACCACGATTCCCGACGTAACCAAGCGCCTGGCCCAGGAGCTGGTGGTCAACGAAAAAGTCAACGTGCTGGCTGGTTTTGGCATCACCCCCTCGGCCCTGGCGACGGCACCCATCGCTACCCAGTCCAAAACCCCAATGGTGGTGATGGCTGCTGCCACCAGCAGCATTACCCAAGCCTCGCCCTACATTGTGCGCACTAGCTTCACGCTGGCGCAGGCCGCGGTGGCCATGGGCGACTGGGCGCCCAAGAACGGCATCAAAAAAGTCGTAACACTGGTTAGCGACTATGGCCCCGGTATTGATGCGGAAAAGTATTTCATCGAGCGTCTGCTGCTCAATGGCGGCCAAGTGGCCGAGTCGTTGCGCGTGCCGATGCGCAGCCCAGATTTCGCCCCGTTTTTGCAAAAAGTGCGTGACCAAAAGCCCGACGCCCTGTTTGTTTTCGTGCCGTCAGGCGCAGGTGCCGCAGTGATGAAGCAGTTTCTGGAGCGCGGCATGGACAAAGCCGGTATCAAACTCATAGGCACCGGCGACGTGACCGATGACGACCAACTCAACGATATGGGCGACGGCGCCTTGAACGTGGTCACCTCGCACCACTACTCGGCCGCGCACCCCTCGGCCATGAACAAGAAGTTTGTCGAAGCCTTCCAGAAAGCCAATAAGGGCATGCGCCCCAACTTCATGGCCGTGGGCGGCTATGACGGCATGCGGGTGATTTACGAAGCGCTCAAAGCCAGCAAGGGGCAGGGCGGTGGCGATGGCCTGTTGGCAGCCATGAAGGGCCAGATCTTCGAGAGCCCACGCGGCCCCATGTTCATCGACGGCCAAACCCGCGACGTGGTGCAGAACATCTATCTGCGCAAAGTGCAGCGCCAGGATGGTCAATTGCACAACGTTGAGTTTGATGTCATCAAGGATGTCAAGGATCCCGGCAAGACCCGGTAAGGGGGCGTCTGGCTAGCGTCCCATGTTGACCATTCTCTTTGACGGCATTGCCTACGGCATGCTGTTGTTCATTCTGGCCGTGGGGCTGGCGGTGACGATGGGGTTGATGAACTTCATCAACTTGGCGCACGGTGCATTTGCCATGGTGGGCGGTTACATCACGGTGTTGCTGATGCAGAAAATGGGAGTGCCGTTTCTGCTTTGCTTGCCGCTGGCCTTTCTGGGTGCTGGGCTGCTGGGTGGCATTCTGGAGCGCACCCTGTACCGCCCGCTGTATCACAAGCCCCACCTGGATCAGGTTCTGTTCTCCATTGGACTGACCTTCATGTCGGTCGCCATGGTGGGTTATTTCATTGGCTCCAGTCCACAGAATGTGCAACTGCCCGAGTGGCTGAAGGGACGTACCGAACTGGGTGAGGGCGCGTGGATGCTGGGCATGGGCCACTACCGCCTATTTATCATCGCCGTGTGTGCGGCACTTACCGTAGGGCTGCAATATGTGCTGACCAGGACCCGCTTCGGCAGCCGCCTGCGCGCCTCGGTGGACGACCAGCGGGTGGCGGCCGGCCTGGGCATCAACGTCAACACTGTGTTCCTGGGCACCTTTGCAGTGGGATCGGGCTTGGCCGGTCTGGGCGGTGCGCTCGGTGCCGAGGTGCTGGGCCTGGACCCGACCTTTCCACTCAAATTCATGATTTACTTTTTGATCGTGGTCGCGGTGGGCGGCACTTCCAGTATCACCGGCCCGCTCTTGGCCGCCCTGCTGCTGGGCGTGGCAGATGTCGCGGGCAAGTACTACATCCCGAAGATGGGTGGCTTTATCGTTTACAGCCTGATGATTGCTATTTTGATCTGGCGCCCGCAGGGCCTGTTTGTGCGCAAGGGAGTCAAGTGATGCGCGCCGCGCAAGACACCCTGCTGAGCAGCGGCCGCTGGAAGCGCTGGGAGTACCCGTTGTGGGCGCTGGCACTGGCGGTACCCTTGTTGATGCCAAGCCACGCGCTGATCGTCAACGAGATTGCCATCGTTGCGCTGTTCGCTCTCGCTCTGGATTTGATTCTGGGCTACACCGGCATCGTGTCACTGGGGCACGCCGCGTTTTTCGGCATGGGCGCCTACGCTGCCGCGCTGTTTGCCAAGCTGGTCATGCCGGACCCCTTGCTGGGCTTGCTCGTCGGCATATCGGCAGCCGGCATATTGGGTGCGCTGTGCAGCGCCACCATCCTGCGCGGCACGGATCTGACCCGTCTGATGGTAACGCTGGGTGTGGGACTTATTTTGATGGAACTGGCCAACAAACTGGACTGGCTGACCGGCGGAGCGGACGGATTGCAGGGCGTGGTCATGGGGCCACTGCTGGGCCAGTTCGAATTTGACCTGTACGGCAAGACAGCGGCCTGGTATTCCATGACCGTGCTGCTGCTGGTGTTTGTGGTGGCCCGACGCTTTGTGAATTCACCCTTTGGCGCCACGCTCAAGGCCATACGCGACAACCGGCTGCGTGCCATGGCCATCGGCATACCGGTGAACAGCCGCCTGGCCGTGGTCTACACCGTGGCAGCGGCAGTGGCCGGTGCGGCCGGTGCGCTGCTGGCGCAAACCACCGGTTTTGCATCACTGGATGTGTTTGAGTTTCACCGCTCGGCCGACGTCATGCTGATCCTGGTGATTGGCGGTGTCGGCTGGCTCTACGGTGGCGTGGCAGGCGCCATTGTGTTCAAGCTGATGCAGGACGCCATATCGAGCATCACCCCGGAGTACTGGACCTTCTGGATCGGCCTCTTCCTGGTGGTGCTGGTGTCGGTGGGACGCGAGCGCCTGATCCGGCCCTGGACCTGGTTTGGCCGTGGCGCCAAGGGAGGTCAGCCATGAGCACAGAGGACACCGTGCTATCTGCCCAAGGTCTTGTGATGCGCTTTGGCGGCATCACGGCCACCAACAACGTCACGCTTAACTTGAAGAGAGGCGCACGCCACGCGCTGATCGGTCCCAACGGCGCGGGCAAGACCACGCTGATCAATCTGCTGACCGGGGTGCTGCAACCCACCGAGGGAA
>JBAWYQ010000062.1:0-19485 GCA_037143475.1 Burkholderiales bacterium
GATTCGCCAGAAACTTGAAGAACGTGTATTTGTAGCCCAAGCTCCACAGCACGCTACAGCGCAGATTTTCAAACACGCTTAACTTGGGGAAAATATTGGTGATCTGGAAGCTTCGTGACAGGCCCAGGCGGTTTATCTCATATGGCTTTAAGCCATTGATGACCGTGCCATTTAGCAATACGTCACCGCTACTGGCACCAAAACGGCCACTGATCAAATTGAACAGAGTCGACTTACCGGCACCATTGGGACCAATGATGGCGACCCTCTCGCCGTGCTTGACCGACAGATTGATACCCCGAATGATCTCGGTCTTACCAAAACTCTTGCGCAGATCCTTGAGCTCCAATGCGAATGAATCCGGTGCAGTCATTGCGCGTCCCCCTGATTCGTCTTCATCTCAATGAAGGCCTGAATTTCTTCCCACTCACGCGCAAACCGGCGGCGAACCATTTCGAACAGACCCATTCCTATGACCATCACCACAGATGCAGCGAGCCAGTGATCCAGACCGGATGTATTGAGCGTAACGCCCATGAACACTATTTCACTGCCCAGAGACGAACTGAGCTGGAGGTGGTAGGTCATTTCCACCAAGGCTGCAGCCCCGGCCAATGCCACCAGACCGGTGACCGCAAGTCCCAGATAACTAACCCCGAGCTGGCGCAACTTTCCAAATGAAGCCACGCGCAGATTCATCATGATCAAGCTTGCAAAACCGCCCGGCGCATACATGACCATGAACAAAAATATCAGGCCCAAATACAGCAACCAGGCTTTCGTGAACTCACTGAACAGAACGAAGGCCAGCACCATCAAAATGGCACCAATAATAGGACCAAAGAAGAAGGTAGCTCCACCCAGGAACGTAAACAACAAATAGGCACCGGACCGCGCCGCGTGCACAACCTCCGCCGTCACAATTTCAAAATTCAACGCACCCAGCCCACCGGAAATGCCGGCAAAAAATCCGGCAATGATGAACGCCGTGTAACGGACACGCTGCGTGTTGTAACCCACGAACTCAACGCGCTCAGGGTTGTCCCGCACGGCATTGAGCATACGGCCCAGCGGCGTGCGGGTAAACGCAAACATCAGGACCACGGCGATGAAGGTATACACCGCAATCAAGTAGTACACCTGAATAGGGGGGCCATAGGTAATGCCCAGGAATGCCTTGCCGATGACCCGGTTACCCGACACCCCGCCCTCACCACCAAAAAACTCCGGAATCATCAGCGACATGGCAAATACCAGCTCCCCCATGCCCATGGTGATCATGGCAAACGTGGTGCCTGCCTTGCGCGTGGTGACATAGCCCAGCAGCGCGGCAAAGCCCATGCCCGCCAAGCCCCCCACAAGCGGAACAGCCGACACAGGAATCGGCAATGCTCCGCTGGACACTGCATTGAGAGCATGTATGGCCAGAAACGCACCCAAACCGGTATATACCGCATGACCAAAGCTGAGCATGCCGCCCTGCCCTAGAAGCATGTTGTAGGAAAGACATGCAATGATGGCGATGCCCATTTGGGACAAAACTGTCAAGCCCAATCCACTGGTGAACACCAATGGCGCCAGCATCAACACCAGGGCGAACAGACTCCACGTCACCCACCGGCCCACATTCAAGGGCTTGCTTTGATTTTCATTGGCCATATTCTTATCCTTCCCTCGTACCCAACAAGCCTTTGGGCCGGAAAATCAGAATCAGTACCAGAAACAAGTACGGCAAGATGGGGGCAACCTGTGACAGCGTCAGTTTCACAAACGTATTGTTGAGTGAGGCCTCGCCCAGGTGCAGGCCCAATTGCTGCGCGACGGTTGCAACCGAGTAGTCAAACGCTATAGCGAAGGTCTGTATAACGCCAATGAGCACCGATGCCAAAAAGGCACCAGAAAGCGACCCCATACCGCCGACAACGACCACCACGAAAATAACGGAGCCCACGGTTGCAGCCATGGCCGGCTCGGTCAGGAATGTGCTCCCACCAATGACACCCGCCAACCCGGCCAAAGCTGCGCCAGCACCAAAGACCAACATAAATATTCGAGGTACGTTGTGGCCCAGCGCCTCAACCGCTTCAGGGTGTGTCAGAGCCGACTGGATAACCAAACCAATGCGCGTGCGCGTCAAAAGCAACCACACGCCCACAAGCATGACCATTGCCACCAGCATCATGAAGCCACGGGTTGCAGGAAACGGCGAACACACTACACGTATCGCAGCATCTGCCGCACTGCACATTTCCGCAGGCGCAACACCCCACTGCATACTTAACCCGTTAACCGTGTGATTGATCAGGGTGAAAGCGGGACCTTGTAGCAACTCCGGGGGGCGGAACTCCAGCGCGATGCGTCCCCAGACCAATTGCACCAGCTCGAGCACGACATACGACAGTCCGAAGGTGATGAGCAACTCGGGCACATGTCCAAACTTATGTACCCGACGCAGACACACGCGCTCAAAGCCTGCACCCATCGCGCCCACCACCAGCGGAGCAATGATCAGCGCTGGCCAGAAGCCCACCCATTGGGACACGGTGTAGCCCACGTAGGCACCCAACATATAGAAGCTGGCATGGGCAAAATTCAGCACACCCATCATGCTGAAAATCAGGGTCAACCCAGAACTCAACATGAACAGCAGCAGGCCGTAACTGAGCCCATTGAGCATCGAGATGATGAAAAACTCCATTGTCTACAGACCTTCCATTTAATCAGTTGGCGACAGAGATTCGCTTCGCTACGGTCTGTCCCGCAATGTTTCCAAGAAGTAAAAGAGCCCGATGCGGAACGCCCGCTCGGGCTCATGTTCTCTATACGCCCACGAAGGGATTAGGGACGCTTCATCTGGCAGCTCGTTGGCGTGCTCGACACATAGTTAGGAAACTCTTTGACCGGCGCCATTGTCATGCCCGTGCCCTCTGGGCTGTAGGGATACTTTTTGTCGGCCTTTTGCCAGACAGACATATACAACGGCTGCTGCAATTGGTGGTCAGCCTTGCGCATTTCGACTTCACCATTGAAGCTATCGAACTTCAGACCTTCCATCGCGGCAGCGACCTTGACAGGGTCGGTGGACTTGGCTTTGGCCATGGCGGCCCCGAGCACCTGATAAATGCGAATGGTAGAGCCGGTGTAGAAGTCGTCGTTGTACTTGGCTTTGAACTCGTTCATCCACTTGTCCATCTGACCACCCATGTTGTAGTGGTTGTAAGCAATCTGGTAGACGCGTCCGGCACCGTTTGTGCCCAGTGCGGTTGGCGTGCCCGTCACACCCGCGTAATACGTGAAGAACTTGCCGGTATATCCGTTCTCATTAGCTGCCTTGATCAGCAACGACAAGTCCGACCCCCAATTGCCGGTAATCACCGTGTCGGCGCCAGACGCCTTGATTTTGGCAATATACGGTGCAAAGTCACGCACCTGAGCCAGAGGATGCAGGTCTTCGCCGACGATCTGGATATCAGGACGCTTGCGTGCCAAAGTTTCTTTAGAGTACTTTGCAACCTGAACACCATGGGAATAGTTTTGACCCAGGATGTACACCTTCTTGATGTCTTTTTGCGTTTCCATGAAGCTGGACATGGCTTCCATCTTCATGGAAGTGTCTGCATCGAAGCGGAAATGCCAGTAGCTGCATTTGCTGTTGGTCAGATCGGGGTCCACTGCCGAGTCGTTCAGATACAGCACTTCTTTGCCAGGGTTGCGTTCGTTGTATTTCGTCACCGCATCCGATAGTGCCAGCGCAACAGATGAGCCATTTCCCTGGATGATGTAACGCGCGCCCTGGTCAATGGCCGCCTTCAGGGCATTCAGACTTTCAGTCGGACTCAACTTGTTGTCAATGCCGGTAATTTCGAACTTGACCCCCGCCGCATTACCGGCACCGCTGAACTTCTCAGCAAAGAACTGATAGCCTTTCAATTGGCTGATGCCGACCGGGCCTAACAGACCCGTCAAAGGGTCGATCCTGACCATCTTGACGGACTCTCCCTTCTGCGCCATTGCCGACGAGGCGCACACCAACGCAACCGAGGCAGCAACGCATTTCAGACCGAACTTCATATGAAAGACTCCTTGAAAAAGACTGACGCAAGCGTACAAGAATTAGCGCGCTACAGCGCGAGGGTTTCCCCTAGACCGTATCACTTAGGCGACTAAAACCCAGACGACACGATCTCGACTGCACTGGCGCTCACACACCAGGCAACTTGTAGTCCTGCAACATTTCACGCAGCTTGACCTTCTGCATTTTTCCGGTACCACCCAGTGGAATGGCTTCGACAAAAATGACGTCGTCCGGAATCTGCCATTTAGCCGTCTTACCCTCGTAAAAAGCAATTAATTCATCACGAGTCAGTTCGGCTCCCGGCTTTTTCACCACCGCAATCACTGGGCGTTCATCCCACTTGGGGTGCTTCATGCCGATGCACGCGGCCATTGCCACCGCTGGATGCGCCATGGCAACGTTTTCTACGTCGATAGAGCTGATCCACTCTCCACCCGACTTGATCACGTCCTTGCTTCGATCGGTAATTTGCATGTAACCATCCGGGTCGATCGTGGCCACATCGCCTGTCGGAAACCAGCCGTCAACCAGCGGCGATCCGCCCTCGCCTTTGAAGTACGCGCTAATGACCCACGGGCCCTTTACCAGCAGATCGCCGTACGCCTTACCGTCCCACGGAAGTTCTTGGCCTTCGTCTCCGACGATCTTCATATCCACGCCAAAGATGCCGCGACCTTGTTTCAGGCGGACCTTCATCTTGTCTGCGGAGTCCATGGGCAAGTGCTTATTCTTGAGCGTACACACTGTGCCCAGCGGCGACATTTCCGTCATGCCCCAGGCATGCAGCACTTCAACACCATAGTCATCGTTGAAAGCCGTAATCATGGCGGGGGGGCACGCCGAGCCGCCAATGACTGTTCGCTTGAGTGTTGAAAACCGCAATTTGCCCGCTTGCATGTGGGCCAACATCATTTGCCAGACGGTAGGAACGCCGGCCGCAAAGCTGACTTTCTCAGTCTCGATCAATTCAAAAATTGACTTGCCATCCATGGCCGGGCCGGGGAACACCAGCTTGGCACCGGTCATGGCGGCCGAGTAAGGCAAGCCCCAAGCGTTGACATGGAACATGGGAACCACGGGCAGCACACAATCTCGGGCGCTCATGCTCAATGCATCGGGCAACGCCCCGGCCAGTGCATGCAGCATGGTCGACCGATGGCTATACAGGGCCGCCTTCGGGTTGCCCGTGGTTCCGCTGGTGTAGCACATGCTGGAGGCCGAGTTTTCGTCGAACTCCGGCCACTTGTATTCCGATGGCTGCAAGCCGATCCATGCCTCGTAGCTGATCAGCCCGGGAATGCCCGTATCCGGCGGCAGCTTGTCTGCATCGCACAATGCAACAAAATGTTTGATCGTCGCACAACGACCGTGCACTGCTTTGACGATGGGCAGGAACGACATATCAAAGCAAAGCACCTGGTCTTCCGCGTGATTGGCAATCCAGACAATCTGGTCTGGGTGAAGACGGGGATTGAGAGTGTGCAGCACGCGACCGGTTCCACTGACCCCGAAATACAGTTCCAGGTGGCGATAGCCATTCCAGGCCAAGGTGGCGACCCTTCCGCTGAACGCGAGGTTCATTTTGTCCAGCGCATTCGCAACCTTGCGTGATCGCTGGGCCACGTCCTTGTAGGTGTAGCGATGGATGTCACCTTCAACGCGACGCGAAACTACCTCTGCCTCACCGTGGTGCCGCTCGGCAAATTCAATCAGCGATGAAATCAACAGTTGCTGGCTTTGCATTAACCCTAACATGGCAAAAACTCCTCTTTTGAATAAATGGCAGTTGCGCGAAGCCTGCCTCTGCGCGAAGTCGCATCCTACCCCCACTAAAGCCCCAAAAACTGTCCGTGTTAGTCATATGCGAGACAATTCCTAATGACCATCGCATCGCCGGGCGCGCCTTATCTGAACCTTGGCTTGCACTGGAGCAATCCATTCGCAGGCATGGGGGATGGCTTCTACGTCCCACTACAGCCGACCCCATTGCCAACGCCCTATTGGGTTGGGCGCAGCACCCAAGTCGCGAAGGACATGTGCTTGTCACTGGAGTGGCTTGAATCCCCGGATCTGCTGCACGCCCTGACAGGAAATCGACCGATAGTGGGAACCCAGCCGCTTGCCAGCGTTTACAGCGGACACCAGTTTGGCGTGTGGGCAGGACAGCTCGGTGATGGGCGGGCAATTTTGCTGGGAGAAACAGCCGGACACGAGGTACAGCTCAAAGGCGCAGGGCTCACGCCTTTTTCCCGCATGGGTGATGGTCGAGCCGTATTGCGCTCCAGCATTCGTGAGTTTTTGTGCAGCGAAGCCATGCACGGTTTGCACATTCCCACCTCCCGCGCACTGTGCGTGACCGGGTCGGACGAACCCGTGCGCCGCGAAGCCATGGAAACCGCCGCCGTGGTGACACGGCTGGCACCGAGCTTCATCCGATTTGGCCATTTCGAGCACTTTTGCCACCATGACCAACATTCGCAGCTCAAGCAATTGGCCGACTATGTGATCGACCGTTACTACCCGGAGTGCCGTACCAGCCCGCAGTTACAAGCCAACGCCTATGCCAACCTGTTACATGCAGTCACCGAACGCACGGCCAAGATGGTGGCGCACTGGCAGGCAGTCGGGTTTTGCCACGGTGTCATGAACACCGACAACATGAGCATTTTGGGCCTCACCATCGACTACGGTCCATTCCAATTTCTGGATGGGTTCGATCCCGGCCATGTTTGCAACCACTCCGACCACCAGGGGCGCTACGCATTCAACAAGCAACCCAACGTAGCCTACTGGAACCTGTATTGCCTGGGGCAGGCGCTGCTGCCTCTGATTGGCGAACAGGAATTGGCTGTGGCCGCATTGGAAACCTACAAGGATGCGTATCCCGCTGCATTTGCCGCCTGTATGTCCGCCAAGCTGGGATTCGCCGAGGTGCAGGATGCGACGCGCGAGCTGGGCGACGAGGCTTTGCGCCTTCTCGCTGCCGAGCGGGTGGACTACACCATTTTTTGGCGCCGTCTGAGCCATTGGGTCAAAGCGCGGGACGAAAACCCTCGTGGCGTGGACGCTTCGGTCAGCGACCTATTTGTGGATCGCTCTGGAATCGACCAGTGGTTGCTACAATATTCAGAGCATCTTGCGCATATTCCACGGGGGCAAACGTCCGAATTGATGTTGAGGACCAACCCAAAGTACGTGCTGCGCAACCATCTCGGCGAATTAGCCATCCAGGCGGCACGGGTCAAGGACTTCACGGTGGTAGCCCATCTGCTCAAAGTGCTGGAGCAGCCGTTTGACGAGCATCCCGAATTTGAGTCCTATGCCGGCTTCCCGCCCGACTGGGCTGGCAGCATTTCCATTAGTTGCAGTTCCTGATCAAACCCAGAAAGAGACCCCCATGCCCTATCCCATCCAGAAGACCGAGCCGCAGTGGAAATCCCTGCTGCAGGTCAAGGGCGCCGAATCTGTCGCCTTTGAGGTAACACGGCATGCCGCAACCGAGCGCCCCTTTACCGGCAAATACGCGGACAACTTCAAGGACGGCACCTACCATTGCATCTGTTGTGACACACCCCTGTTCACATCAAGCACCAAATTCGACGCCGGTTGCGGGTGGCCCAGCTTCGACAAGGCCATTGCCGACGGCGCGGTTCAAACGCGAACCGACCGTGCACACGGCATGGTTCGCACCGAAGCTCTCTGCGCCACCTGTGGCGCCCACTTGGGCCACCTGTTTGATGACGGCCCCACTGACACGGGTCTGCGCTACTGCATGAACTCGGCTTCGTTACACTTCACGCCTGCATGAAAATACTGATTGATTTTTTCCCCATCCTGCTATTTGTAGGCGCGTACAAGTTTTACGATATCTACGTCGGCACTGGCGTTCTTATGGGCGCGACCGTGTTGCAGGTTGCCATCATGTATGCGATCGACCGCAAGGTGCCGGCCATGTACAAGATTACCCTTGCGTTGGTACTGGTGTTTGGCACACTGACGTTGGCGTTGCACGACGACCGTTTTATCAAGTGGAAACCCACCGTTTTGTACGCGGCAATGGCCATCGCTCTGGGTATTGCGGTATGGGTATTGCACAAAAATTTCTTGAAAATGCTGATGGGCCATCAGTTGGAGCTACCTGACTCCGTCTGGCACCGTCTCAATGTGGTTTGGATTGCCTACAACGCGTTCATGTCGATCCTGAACGCCTATGTCGTTCTGAACTACACGACGGAGGAATGGGTCAGCTTCAAGCTGTGGGGCTACATATTCCCGTTGGCGTTCATTATTGGACAGGGCGTCTATATTGCGCCCCACCTGCGGGGTGGAGATGACAAAGAAAAGGAAGCTTCGCCATGAGTAACGGCCCTACTGTCAACGCGCTCGACCAGCGCCTGCGCGAGCGTCTGGCCCCCACCCAACTGGAGGTTCTGGATGAGAGCTACCAGCACAACGGTCATGCCGGATCCAACGGCACCGGATTTGGCACGCATTTCCGTGTCAAAGTCGCTTCACAAAGATTTACAGGGCTGTCCCGGGTTGCCTGCCACCGCCTTGTGTATGATGCGCTGCAAGATTTCATTGACCAGGGGCTGCATGCACTGGCCATAGAGACCGAAGAATCGCCAAGCAAACCTCTGGTTTAAAGCGCCTTATTGGCAATTATTTATTTGTATCCCTGAAGGAAAACGCATGAAGAAGCAAATTTTGACCGTACTCGCAACTGCCACCTTGTTGGCGGCAGCACCTGCGGTGTGGGCTCAAAACGTGGCCATCGTCAATGGCAAGGCCATTCCAAAGTCACGCGTTGAAGCGCTGGCAGAACAGGTCAAGCGCTCGGGACGCCCCGTAACGCCCGAAATGCAAGGCCAACTCAAGGATGAAGTGATCGCCCGCGAAATCTTCATGCAAGAAGCCCAAGTACGCGGCCTGGACGCCACCGAAGACTTCAAGACCCAGATCGAACTGGCTCGCCAGGCCATTCTGATTCGCGAACTGTTTGCGGATTACCAGAAGAAGAACCCCGTCACCGACGAAGAAATCAAGGCTGAATACGACAAGTTTGCCGCTGCAAACTCCGGCAAGGAATACAAGGCGCGCCACATCCTCGTAGAGAAGGAAGACCAAGCCAAGGCCATCATTGCGCAGCTCAAAAAGGGCGGCAAGTTTGATGAAATCGCCAAGAAGTCATCCAAGGACCCTGGCTCCGGTGCCAAGGGTGGGGATCTGGATTGGGCTAACCCCGGCAACTACGTGAAAGAATTCTCGGAGGCACTGACGGCATTGACCAAGGGCAAGATGACCGAGACACCGGTAAAAACCCAGTTCGGCTACCACATCATTCGCCTGGACGACATCCGTGACGCCCAGTTGCCAAAATTTGACGACGTGAAGCCCCAGATTGCCCAGCAACTGCAACAGCAGAAGATTGGCAAATACCAGGAAGAGCTGCGCGGCAAGGCCAAGATCGAATAAGCTGATCGCATAGCTCCAGTTCCCCATGAAACGCGGCTACGGCCGCGTTTTTACATTCAAATTGCCATGAAACTCCTTCGTTTTGGCCCTCCTGGCCATGAAAAGCCCGGTGCACTGGATGCGCAGGGCAATGTACGTGACCTGTCAGGCGTGGTGGACGACATTGGCGGCCCCGTGTTACTCCCCGCCCAGCTCAACCGCCTCCAGAAACTGGACCTGAGCACCCTGCCCCTGGTGGCCGGCCAACCGCAAAAAGAGTTGCGCCTGGGCCCCTGCGTTGCGCATACCGGCAAGCTGATCTGCATTGGCCTGAACTACTCCGACCACGCCGCCGAAGCTGGCATGCAGGTTCCACCCGAACCCGTGGTGTTCAACAAGTGGACCAGTGCCATCGTGGGGCCAGACGATGCGGTGGAGATCCCGCGTGGTTCGGTCAAGACCGACTGGGAAGTGGAGCTCGGCGTGATCATCGGCCAAGGTGGGCGCTATATCACCGAAGCCGACGCCATGAACCATGTGGCGGGCTATTGCATCGTCAACGATGTGTCCGAGCGTGAATACCAAATCGAGCGCAGCGGTACCTGGGACAAGGGCAAGGGTTGCGACACCTTTGGCCCCATGGGCCCCTGGCTGGTCACCGCCGACGAAGTGCCGAACCCGCAGGCCCTGCGACTGTGGCTGGAGGTGGATGGCAAGCGATACCAGCACGGCTCGACCGCAACCATGGTGTACCAGGTGCCGTTTCTGATCAGCTACCTGAGTCGCTTCATGAGCCTGCAAAGCGGCGATGTCATCTCGACCGGCACGCCACCCGGTGTGGGCATGGGCCAAAAGCCGCCGGTGTATTTGCGGGCCGGGCAGACCATGCATTTGGGCATTGACGGCCTGGGCACACAGACCCAACGGGTTGTTCAAGCCTGAAGAATCGCAACATACGCCATGTCCCTCCTCGATTTTCAGCTGGAACTCTTAGCCCCGGCGCGTGATGCCGACATTGGCATTGAAGCCGTCAACCATGGCGCGGACGCGGTCTATATCGGTGGCCCCTCGTTTGGTGCGCGCTCCAGTGCTGACAACAGCGTAGTGGAAATATCCGGTCTGGTTCACCACGCCCACCGCTTCAACAGCCGCATCTTCGTCACACTCAACACCATCCTGCGTGACGATGAGCTGGACGGTGCACGCAAACTGGCGTGGCAACTTTACGACGCCGGGGTCGATGCCTTGATCATCCAGGACATGGGCTTGCTGGAGCTTGACCTGCCGCCCATTCAGTTACACGCCAGCACCCAGACCGACATCCGCACGCCCGAAAAAGCCCGCTTTCTGCAGGACGTAGGCCTCTCACAAATCGTGCTGGCACGCGAGCTGACGTTGCCGCAAATTGCCGCCATCCGCGCCCAGATCGATCCGAAGCGTTGCACGCTGGAATTCTTTGTGCACGGCGCGCTGTGCGTGGCCTATAGCGGCCAGTGTTACATCAGCCACGCCCACACCGGGCGCAGTGCCAACCGCGGCGAGTGCAGCCAGGCCTGCCGCCTGCCCTACCAGGTGGTGGATGACAAGGGCCGCTTTGTGGCGCACGACAAGCACGTGCTGTCCATGAAGGACAACAACCAGAGCGAAAACCTGTCGGCACTGGTAGATGCGGGCATTCGCAGTTTCAAGATCGAGGGCCGCTACAAAGACATGGGCTATGTGAAAAACATCACGGCCCACTACCGCAAACTGCTGGACGCGTTGATTGACGAGCGCCAGGGCTCTGCCCAACACCGTCACAGTCCTCTCGCGCGTGCATCCAGCGGTACCACCACATTCACATTCACGCCTGACCCCAACCAAAACTTCAACCGCGAATTCACCGACTACTTTATTCAGGGCCGCAAGGACGACATTGGCGCGTTTGACTCGCCCAAGAACCCTGGCCTGGCCATTGGCTACGTGACGCAGGTTGGCCCCAACTGGGTTGAACTGGAAACCACCGATGCCGCTACCGTGCTCCACAACGGCGATGGCCTGTGTTACTACGACCTGCAAAAGGAACTGGTCGGTCTGGCCGTCAACCGCGCAGAGCCAATAGGCAAGCCCAAGTCAGGTGGGACCCAGCGTTGGCGGGTGTTTCCCAAGGACGACGTGGCTGGTCTCAAGGACTTGCGCAAGGGCACCGAGGTCAACCGAAATCGCGATATCGACTGGGTGCGCGTGCTGGACAAGAAATCCAGCGACCGTCGCATTGCCGTGTGGGCAGAACTGTCCCGAACACCCAAGGGCGTCGCGCTGACCCTGACCGACGAAGACGGCAACACGGCCACCACCCATGCCACCCTGCCCCACACCACCGCGAACGACCCAGCCGCCAACGCGACACTGCTGGAGCAGCACATGGGCAAACTAGGCACTACGATTTTTATAGCTACTCACGCACGTTTGACGGGGGCTAGCGACCTGTTTGTGCCAGCATCCACACTCAATGCACTGCGCCGGGACGCTGTGGAGGAACTGGAAACAGTTCGCGCCCTTGCTCTGACACGTTTGCCCCGCGCCGCTGCAGTGGAACCGCCCGTGGGATTCCCAGAGGACACGCTGAGCTACCTGGCCAATGTGCACAACAAGGCTGCCCGCGCGTTCTATGCCAAACACGGTGTCAAGGTCATGGACGCTGCGTACGAGAACAACGAAGAACTGGGCGAAGTCAGCCTGATGATCACGAAGCACTGCGTGCGGTTTTCGCTCAGCCTGTGCCCCAAACAGGCCAAGGGCGTGGTGGGAGTACAGGGCCAGGTCAAAGCCGAGCCACTGCAGTTAATCAACGGCAAAGAAAAATTAACCCTGCGCTTTGACTGCAAGCCGTGTGAGATGCATGTGGTGGGCAAGATGAAAACATCGGTTCTGAACCAGTTCCGAAAAGAGCAGGCAGTTTCTCAAGACTTTGTGCCAGTTACCTTTCACAGGAGTCGGGCAAACTAAGCGGTTTGCTCCGTTGAGTCTGCCAGGGGCGCATCGTGAGTTGGGTTCTGAAGTGGCAACTCAGAAAATTGACTCAAAGGCTTTTCTGGCATCCTATTCAAATTGAGCGGCTCAACCATTCGGTATAAGCTTTTAACCGTTGACTCGACCCTGGCAAGTACAAAATACAAGGCTGTTGCCATCAGCAAGCCAAGCGAGCCACCCACAATGCTTAACACACCAAATAGACTAAATTGCGACTTCAAAACGCGTAACTCTTCTTTGGCGGTTGCGTTCAAAACACGTTGTTGCTCATTTTGTCGGAATTGAATCAAATCCTCGTTCAATTGATCCCAGTGCTTGAGGTGGAAATTGATGACTGCATCAAATAGCTGCACCTCAGAGTTACTCTTTTTATAGGCAATGACCTCAGCTTTGCTCATAACTTCGCAGAAAAACCTTACCGCGTCGGCGACATACAAGATCCCTCGTTGCCCGCGCAAGGAATCCGCCACACCCTGCAACTCGTGTTGAAAAGTTTCGGCCAATTGGGGCGTGAATGCCGATGTATCCAACCCGGACTTGGCGTTAGATTCCTTAGAACACACGACTATTTTTTTTGCTTCATCAAGATACTTGGTTTGTGCGTGAGCTAAAGTTGACTGAGATACCGCAGCATCGTTTGCTTTTTCCGAGGAAAAATCACCGTTTGACGCCATTTGTTTCAAAAAATCGTCAGCTTTGATTGATGTAATTTGAGGTTTATTTTCTGGTTTTTGTACTTCAAGTGGTTGTGAGTACTGAAAAACAAGAAAAATAATAGAACCAACAACCGCAATCACGGCTACGAACAAAGTAGCCAAAACAGCCATACGAAGTTTTATTAGCAGGGACTTTTCAGTCTTTTCAGTTAGATCATCCAAGTTGATGCCCAAAAAAGAATAAAACTTTTAAACCAAGGCCAGTTCTCGATGCCGACCAAGTCGTTACTGGCTGTAAACCAAATCACCTACGCTGACACTGTTAGGTGGATTAAGCTTCTGCACTATCTGCAAAACGGAAAACTGCGGATAGATGGATTTTAGGGAAGCACTAGTCCTAAAGTCTTTTTCCACACCCAAATGGGTATTTTCAATATTGCGAACATCCGATTTACGCCAGGCGTGAAGATTAAGCGTATCTCCAGCAGTAAGCCCAGACTCTGCACCCGCATCGATATAAACCAAATCACCTTCCGTCTTGATAACCCTGGCCATAAACGGCAGGCAGGTCACCCTTCCCTCTGTCCAACGCGCAATTTTGTCAAGAACATCGCCCCATACCTTACCAAAATCGCTTTGATAGAAACCTGGACTACCGAGCACGGCTGCATCCGAGAGAACGACCACACCAGCCGCCTCGGACACAAAGGTGCCCCGATCCAATAATGCACCATTTGCTCCGTCATGGAGAAAAGCTTCGACTTCAATGCGCCGAATTTGTCGATTCCAACGGTCAATATGAACACCTATGTCTCGATATACACCTGATAACACATACTGTCCACGGTGACTACGCGCTATTTTTACAAACGGAGTTTCCGTTTCTGCCTTTCTCATAGAGGGTTCTGGAGCCAAGTCAGGCGAAACATATGGAAAATTCATGGCATCGATTTCAGCAAGCAAACGCTTTCCTTTGCGAATGGATCTAGCCACTTCACCAGCTGTCTTATATTTTAACTTTTCTCTTTCCGATCCATATAGTTGCTCCGGAAATTCAAATCTAAAGTCTGTGATTACTACCTTATTGACGTAATTTGACTGGCATACGACAGGGCAAGCCCCGGGTGCTAAAACGCTAACAGCCAGAGTCACAGTCAATTCGTTGTCAGTGACCGTTTCCTTGATCAACTGGGAACTGCCTGTACAGGCTGATGCGCGCAACTGGGTCGACTCAGAAACCAATCCTGGACGCACGACAGAATGCGAGTTAACCGTCGCACTCTCTGACTCGGCCGCTTGTGCCAACGCACGGCGAAACGCCATCTCGCGAGCTTGACCAACATCGTTATTCCGAATAGGAGCGCTGCCGACGGTCACAATTTCTCTCGCTGGGCACACCGTAGCAAAGACACTCAAGGCCCAAAGCAATACCAAACGACCAGTTCGATTCATCACGGTGGCCTAGGCTAATAACTAAAATATGTCGCACTCGAAGCAGAACACCCTACGCCAGCACAACCCGTCAGCAACTGAGGAGCCACGCAATTAGTCAGGCTCAAGACACAGTCAAAGAATCGGTTTGAAAGCTCAAGTTCAACATTGGCCTGATAGTTACCGTCTCCGATCGCATTGATGCCAACCACGCGGGCTCCCCGAATGAATGCATCAACATAGGTGTGAATGGAGTCGTTTTGGAGTGCAAAGGCCGATACGGTCGTCGCGCTCGTGATTCGGAACCCTTGAACCTGTTCCGCCAGGTTGCGATAAGCATCCACCTGCGCAGCGCGCATGGCCATCATTTTCTGTTGACCGGCAGTGTACTGAGGGTAGCTGCCCGCTGATCCGTATCCTGCGGCCAAAAACTTGATTGGCGTGGCAGCAATAACTCGAGCCGGACCGATGCAAGAATTACCTGCCGAAACACAATTTGCCGCCACTTCAGGCCTTACAGAAAGGTCTGACGCCTGATTGATGCAGCATGGGGCCAGGACACATCCAGAGAGCAGGGCTGAAAATAGCACACTTCCGGCGATAAATAAGCGTGAAGTAACGACCATTGGAGCCCCTCGATAAACTTTGATTGTTGATCCTAATAGTATCGACGTAGATCACACCAACTTGAATCAACCCACAATAAAGATACCCGGGGAAAACCTCGCTATTTGGCGCTTAACGTCTGAAGCACGAAGCTATGGTAGTTCAGTTGAAAATTCAAAAATTTGTATGCATAGCTCTATTTCAAATAATAGAAATCTAATTCTATTTATTTACCTGTCGGCCTCTATGTTCATCGCTGATGGGGCGATATCCAATGAATTGACAACGCCAGAAAAGCACCATTCCGTTAACTGCCCGGATTCTGCCGATATGCCATGCATTATGAAAAGGCCTTTCAACTCAATGGACTATACGCTGCTAACAAAAGATGTAAATATTAGCGAAGGCAATGGCGTGTGGATTGTCAATCTCGCAAAAAATCAAGGCAAAACAAGTAAAAAGCAAATAATAAAGGTTATGGATTTTTACGGTGATTTGCACGTCATTGACATCAATGTTGCCGGATCGGCAAAAAATGAAAGCGCGACCAAACTGCCTAAGGCAAACGCCAAAGCCGTCGCAGCGGAGAAAAAAAATACTCCATCCCCAAAGGATCAAAGCGAAAAACCCATTAGCCTGGAAAAATATATTTCCAAGTAACATTCACCGAACCGCAAAAAATCAGCGCAGGTGCTTGAACATCTTGGCCTGAAACCGCTGCGGGATGCTGACATGACGTGGGCCATGCAGCAGTTCGAACGAATCTCCTTGTTCCAAGGTTCCTGGTTCGTCCACTGACAGATAAAACCCGCAATAGCCGCTCAGAGCCATCTCTCTGACGGCCGTATTGAACCCCATGGCGGCATTGAACTTGTAACAGGGTTCACGCGGTTGACTCACCCGCAGCGCGCAATGGGGAAAGCGCAACAAGTCGCCAACCCAAACGTCGGTTTCCAGCAGTCCATTGAGCGTCAGGTTTTCGCCCATGGCGCCGTGGTTGAGTTGCGTATCGATATCCGACACGCCTGCCTTTTGCCGGACCTCACGCCAAAAACCATAGTGTTCAGCCGGGTAGGCGTAGACCGCTTTCTCAAGCCCGCCATGCACTGACAGGTCAGCCTGTTCGTCCCCCTGAAGGCCCAATACAGCGACGGCCACCGGGCCGTGTACTTGCGTCTTGTGGATGGCCGTCAAAATGGACCGCCCGGCAATGAAGACCTTGCGGGCCTGCGCAACCTGGACGCTGGCAAGAGACAGGTTCTTAATCGCCACAATACGATTCCTATAACTGGTGGTACAACAACTCACCTGCCCGGCTTGAATAGCGCACTAGTGCATCGAGCTTCTCAAACTGGACAACGGCGGCTCGCTGGTGGTAAGCGTTATCTTTGAGCCAATCAAACTCTGCTTGCAGGGCTACGCTGTCGCCAACGCGGGTATGCCAGACTTTTTGCTCTGCGCTCCAGCGGTAGCCACGCGCCTTGAGCTTGTCCTTCGCGTCAAACGGCGCATTGGTTGCCATCAGGCGGTAGCTGGGTTTGCGTGCCTGCTCCATCAAATGGGCAAGCCCCGTGTGGGGCAACTGCGGCAAGTTCGCTATCAGCACGGCCAACAGTGCATGGCAGTCCATCTCGGCCCGATGGGCATCGTAAAACCAGCCCATTTCAAGTGCCAGACTCTCCAGTTTGGCCGAACGCTTGCCATGCGCCTTCCATGATATATCCGCAATCGAACAAGCCCATGTCAGATGCCGAAACTGCTCTATCCGTGCTTCACAAAATGGCCTGTCAAAGCCGGCGTTGTGGGCAATCACCAGATCCACTCCGTCCAGCAACACGGCAATGCGCGCGTCATCCAGTCGTTGCCCCTGCACCATTGCGTCGTTGATACCCGTAATCTCCTGAACCTCGCGCGGAATGGGGATTCCAGGGTCTTCCAGCTGGTCATAAACCTGCATGGTCCCAACCGGTAGGCCAGTAACCAGGTCGACGTCGACCCGCAACAACGCCAACTCCATGATCCTGTCTTTGGAGTGGTCTAGGCCCGTCGTTTCAGTGTCCAGCACCACCACGCGGCACACCCCTTGGCCGCTCGATTCTGGCCACTGAAGGCGGGGTTGCAAACGGCGCAGGACCCTGTAATCGGGATGTGCCTCCAGCACAGCTGCCATGGCCTCCACACTTTCCGGGTTGAATTGAGCGGGCGTAGTATTGGACGTATCAATCGCACCAACAGACATCAATGGCTGCAATGGTGCGTTGGGCGCAAGCGGGGTAGCCTGTGCAGCTTTGCGAGAAGGTCGCTTTTTCGGCGCCGTAGCCAAGACGGGGAGCTCGGCTACAAAGGAAAAATCAAGTTGATCGTTGGTCAAAAGGCTACCCTGTACTGGCAATTGGACAGCCATTATCATGGGCCACGAACACAATTTCGCCAACACTCCGACCCATGACCACCCAAAAAGTCCAATCAACTACTCCCAAGCCCTTACTTCCACTCAAGGGAGTTCGCATTCTCAGCTTGGCGCTGAACCTTCCCGGCCCTGCGGCCCTGATGCGCTGCCTGCAAATGGGCGCAACCTGCGTCAAGCTGGAACCACCACCGCACCCCAGCGCGCCCAAGGGAACATCAGGGGACCCCATGGGTCTTTACAACCGCTCGGCTTACGACACGCTACATGCCGGCATGCGCGTCGCCAACATCGACCTCAAGTCTGAAAAGGGCCAAAAAGCCTTGCACCGCGAACTGACCAAAACCGACGTGTTGCTTACCTCGTTTCGCCCATCTGCCATGCAAAAGCTTGGCCTTGAGTGGAAAACCCTGCACAGGCTCTACCCCATGTTGTCGCTGGTAGCCATATTTGGCGCGCCCGGCGAGCGGGCCGAAGAACCTGGCCATGACCTGACCTACCTGGCTGAGAACAACCTGGTGGGCGGCCTGGATCTGCCACCCACTCTGTACGCCGACATGGGCGGCTCGCTGATGACCTCAGAAGCGGTTTTGAAAGCGTGCCTGCACCAATTGCAAAAAGGCAAAGGTGCACGCTTCGATATTGCACTCTCGGACGCCGCGGCCTACCTGGCCTTGCCGCGCACCTGGGGTCTGACAAAACCCGGCGCTGCAGTCGGTGGTGGCCACGCGGGTTACCGTGTCTATCCGTGCAAGGATGGGCGCGTGGCGGTGGCGGCATTGGAGCCCCACTTTGCAGCGGCGCTCGCAGGCGCCGTGGGGCTGCAAGCCTCCAACATCATGGCCATGTTCGCTCCTGAAACACATAGCGCGATTGCGGGCTTTCTGCTCACGCAAACCCGCAAGCAGCTGGATCAACTTGCGGTGGACGAAGACATACCGCTGCACACGCTGGCCAGCGCCTGAATCAGGCCACAGCCACACCGGCCGTGAGCAACTCTTTGTAGAGCGAAAGGTACTGGGCAGCAGCCACGTCCCATGAGAAATTCTGGGCCATGCCACGCAGCATCAGCTGCCGCCAGAGTGCAGGATTGCGGTAAGCATCCAGCGTACGTGCCAGCGCCTGATCCAGACCCAGCGCAGTAGCCGGGCCAAACATAAAGCCCGTGGCCGTATCAGACTGAATGGTCACGACGGTCACATCAACCACTGTGTCCGCCAGACCACCCACCTGCCTCACCACCGGCACCGTGCCATAGAGCAGCGCGTACAACTGGGTCAGCCCACAGGGCTCAAATCGCGATGGAACCAGCATCGCATCGGCGCCCGCCATCATGCGGTGCGCCAGGGCTTCGTCATAACGCAACCACACGGCTACACGCCCGGGATAACTGGCCGCAGCAGCAGCAAATGCGGCTTCCAATGCCGAATCACCATTGCCCTGAACGGCCAATTGGGCGCCACCGTCCGCGGAACCCTGCATGAGTGTTGGCAAGGCCGCCAGTACCAGGTCCAATCCCTTTTGCGAAGTCAACCGACTGACCACTGCAAACAGCGGTGCTTTCGCATCGACATGCAAGCCAAGCTCCTTTTGCAGAGCCGACTTGCACAAGGCTTTGCCTTTGAGGTTACGGGCCGAATAGACGCTGGCAATCGAGCCATCGGTAGCCGGATTCCAGACGCTTGCGTCCACACCATTGAGGATGCCACTGACGGCCGCGCCGCGCGCCCGAACAACCCCATCCAGCCCACAACCAAACTCTTCGGTCGCAATCTCGCGCGCATAGTTCGGGCTGACGGTGGTCACCCTCTGGGAAAACTTCAGCCCAGCCTTCATGAACGACA
>JBAWYQ010000063.1:0-19421 GCA_037143475.1 Burkholderiales bacterium
GCTGGTCGCGAATGGGCGGTATCGCCGCCGGGGTCGTGATCTCATTTGGAATGGGTTGGCTGGCGAACGCTACCTGGCAATCCCAGCACAGAGGTACCCTGACCGCCCAAGTACCAGCGTCCAGCGAGTTCGTGCGCCAGGCCCGCTACGCCCATGTGGTGTACGCGCCCGAGGTCCGCCACCCGGTGGAAGTGACCGCCGCTGAGCAGGTGCATCTTGTGCAATGGCTATCGAAGCGCGTCGGCAAGACACTCAAAGTTCCAAATTTGACAGCACAAGGCTATGAATTGGTGGGTGGGCGTTTGTTGCCGGGTGATACCGGTGCGCGTGCCCAGTTCATGTTCCAGAATGGGGCCGGTACCCGCCTCACTCTGTACCTGGGTGCCATACATGGGCCTGCCCAAAGCGAGGTGGCGCAGCAAACCGCATTCCGGTTCGCGACCGACGGCGCAGTTCCCAGCTTCTACTGGGTTGACCAAGGTTTTGGTTACGCCCTGTCAGGCCCGCTGCAACGCGATGCCCTGATGCAACTGGCGCAGGCCGTTTACCAGCAACTGTAATCAGGCCAGATTGCGCAGTGGGTGTGCGGTTGCGCTCCACGGGCTGACAAAAAATGGCTCAACCATGGCTGCCGTTACATCGTTCAAGCGCGCTGGATTCCATACCGGCTTGTAGTCCTTGTCAATAGCCAGCGCCCGAATGCCCTCAACGGTTTCACTGGCGTTTCCACTGCGCTCCAGATGGGCGGTGTAAAAGCAGTGCTGCACCAGGTCGCGCTCCATTCGCAAGTCATCGGCAAGCGTCATACTGCGGGCGCGGCGAATCTGCTGCAGAACCACATGCAGCATTAGCGGGCTGCGATGGCGAAGGGTGGCCGCCATGGCGCGTGCTGGCTTGGTGCCTGAGGCTTCCAGTGCTGCAACGATCGACGAGATACTTTCAAGCCCGAATGCAGCATAGTCTTTTATGCCAAACTGGCCTGTAGCCCCCGTGGAAGCAGCGTGAGCAGCTATGACATTGGTAGCAATCCAGCGGTTCAAATTCTCCACAGAACCTTGGGTCAGGAGGGCCGCCCACAACGCCGGCAGCAACTCAGACGGTACGCACACATCAGCCAGTCCCCAGGCCACGGCCTGATCTCCACCAATGGTGTCACCGGTCAGAGCGAGGTATTCACCCACGTGGCCGGGGCAGCGGCTCAGGAAATAGCCACCACCGACATCGGGAAACAGGCCAATCCCGGTTTCCGGCATGGCCATTTTGGTGCGCTCGGTCACGATGCGCAGACTCGCACCCTGGCTGATACCCATGCCACCGCCCATCACGATGCCGTCCATGAAAGCGATATAGGGCTTGGGGTAATTGTGGATCAGGTGGTTGAGTGTGTACTCCTCGGAGAAAAAGTCATCCAGAGCCGGATCCCCGGCCAGCGCGGCCTGGTGGAAGAATCGTATGTCGCCACCCGCACAAAAACCGCCAAACAAGGCCTCTGGACTACCGGGACGGCCGATCTTGTTGCTGCCGCGAATCGCGACGGCAATGACAGCTGGATCATCGCGCCAGGCCTGAAGCGTGATCAACAACGCTTGAACCATGGGCAAGGACAAAGCATTGAGTGCTTTGGGGCGGTTCAGCGTAATGAGGCCGACTCCACCTGCGACTATGGTGTGAATTTCAGTGATTGCGTGATTCATGCTTGCATATTCCTTTGTTTCCAGCCCAGCAATTCGTTCGCTACCAAGGCGCCAATAACCAGTGTGCCGCCGACCAGCACTGTTGGGCCCGGTGCTTCGTTGGCTCCTAGCCAGGCAAGCAAGATGCCGAACACGACTTCCAGGAGGGCCAGCAACGACAGCTCCGGCGCCTTGAGCACGCGGGCACACAGAACCGACAGTACACAGGGAATGGACAGTTGGAATACACCCAGATAAGCCATCAGTCCCAGATCGTGCGTAGTAGCCTGAAAGGGGTAGGCAAACGGCAAGGTGACCAGGCAACTGATCACAGCACCCACAAAAACAGCGGGAACCAGGTCGACTTCGTGTCCCTGCGCATGGGCGTTTTGAGTCACCGTCCAATTGGTGGCGCCAGCAATCGGCACGCACAGTGCCACCAGGGTCCCCACCAATTGACCACCGGCAAGCTGCGCGCCATACATATAAGCAATGCCACTACCTGCAACGATGATGGCAACCCACGTCCGAACCGGGATGCGGTGACCTATGAAGATGCGTGCAATCAAGGCAGTCATCAACGGGCCAAGCGACATGGTGACCAAGACATTGGCCACACTGGTCATTGTGAGTGCCACCATGTAGGCGGTGAACATCACGCTCCAGCATACGCCTGATATCCAGAAGGCTGCTCCAGCATGGCGGATGTCGGCAAACACACGCGCACCTCTCAAAGCGGGCAATATGACCAGTAGTGAGAGCGCCGTAAACGCTGCCCGCCAGAATGTCACCTCGAAGCTGCGCGCGGCATCGAGGTGGCGTGTAACGACACCAGCGGTAGACCACATAAAGGCCACGCCAACCATGAGAAGCACAGCCCTGTTGTGGCTGAGTCGCATGCCGTGCGTTGCCCTCATCAAGGCTTAAGAACGTCCAGCGCGCTTGCGTTCGCTTTCCGTCAGGTGGCGCTTGCGCAGCCGCACCGACTTGGGCGTGATCTCGACCAATTCGTCGTCCTCGATGAACTCGACGCCATATTCCAACGTCAACTCAATGGGGGGCGTGATCTTAATCACATCTTCCTTGCCGGACACGCGGAAGTTGGTCAATTGCTTGGTGCGCGTCGCATTGACCACCAGATCGTTGTCACGGCTGTGGATACCCACAATCATGCCCTCGTACACGGGATCATTGGCGCGCACGAACATACGGCCGCGGTCATCAAGTTTGCCCAGGGCGTAGGTGAAAATTTCACCCGCATCCATGGAAATCAACACACCGTTCTTGCGACCGCCAATTTCGCCCTTGTGCGGCTCGTAGCTGTCGAAAATATTGGAGATCAGCCCAGAACCACGCGTCAAATTCATGAATTCGTTGGTAAAGCCGATCAAGCCACGCGCCGGAATTCGGTATTCAAGGCGTACGCGGCCACGACCGTCCGGCTCCATATTGACCAAGTCACCCTTGCGCTCGCCCAAAGCCTGCATGACGCCACCCTGATGCTGCTCTTCTATGTCTGCGGTGACCATTTCAATAGGCTCATGCTTTTCACCGTTGACTTCCTTGAAGACGACGCGTGGCTTGCTCACAGCCATCTCGAACCCTTCACGGCGCATGTTTTCCAGCAATATTGTCAAGTGCAATTCGCCGCGGCCCATCACTTCGAAGATACCTTCTTCGTCGGTTTCTTTAACGCGCAAGGCCACGTTGTGTTGCAGTTCCTTTTGCAGTCGGTCCCAAATTTGACGGCTGGTGACGTATTTTCCTTCGCGTCCGGCCAGAGGGCTGGTGTTGACGCAGAAGTTCATGGTCAGGGTCGGCTCATCGACCTTGAGCATTGGCAAAGGCATGGGTGTGACAGGGTCGGTAATGGTTACTCCAATGCCAATATCCGTCAAACCGTTGATCAGCACGATTTCACCGGGGCCTGCCTCCGTGGTCTGCATGCGCTCCAGACCCTCGAAGGTCAAAACCTGGTTGATGCGGCCTTTGATGGGTTTGCCATCCGGGCCTTCCATGACGACGACATCCATCATGGGCCGAATGGTTCCCTGACTGATACGTCCCACGCCGATACGACCGACAAATGTTGAAAAGTCGAGTGCAGAGATTTGCAACTGCAGCGGCGCTGCAGGGTCACCCTCCTGATGCGGAACGTGTTTGAGAATGGTGTTGAACAGGGCCGACATGTCGGGGCCCCACTGTTCGCCCTGCCCGCCCTCTTCCATTGACGACCAGCCATTGATACCCGAGGCGTAAACCACGGGGAAGTCCAATTGTTCATCCGTGGCACCGAGCTTATCGAACAGGTCGAAAGCGGCATTCACCACGAAGTCGGGCCGCGCACCTGGCTTGTCAACTTTGTTCACCACCAGAATGGGCTTTAGGCCCAGCGCCAGCGCCTTCTTGGTCACAAAGCGGGTCTGAGGCATGGGGCCTTCTTGCGCGTCAATCAGCAGCACCACGCCGTCCACCATTGACAGGGCACGCTCCACTTCACCGCCGAAATCAGCGTGTCCGGGAGTGTCAACGATGTTGATGTGTGTCCCTTCCCAGGTCACTGCACAGTTTTTGGCCAGAATCGTGATGCCACGCTCTTTTTCAATCGCGTTGTTGTCCATCACGGTGTCAACCACCTTCTCATGGCTGGCAAATGTGCCGGACTGCCGAAGCAATTGGTCCACCATAGTGGTCTTGCCATGGTCGACGTGGGCGATGATCGCAATATTGCGTATTTGTTTAGTAGTCATGGTTCACTTTCTCTTGAATCTGTTGTGCCGCACGCTTGTGGCGTTCAGGCTGGTTCCTGGTTCCATGCTTGCTGGGTCTGAGATTGTGCAATCTCAAGCGGGCTCAGCAAGCGCCCCGGTATCAATTCCCCCGACTTGGTGTGGGCGGTGCCCAGCAAAGCATGCGGCTGGGTGCCATACACAGCCACCATGTCCTGGTCAGGCCAACTTCCGCGACGACGCATACCGCTCAAAAACCGACCTGCATTTTCCACATCCAGCGTGACAACGGTATGTCGCTCCAATAGCGCGTCCACCGGTAACAGGCAAGCCTGCCTCTCTTCTTCCGTCATCGCTTCCAGCGCTTCCAGCGTCACACATTGCGACACCGTGAAATTGCCTGTCGCCGTTCTACGCAACCGGGTCAGGTGTGCACCACATCCCAAGGCCTCACCAATGTCTTCACCCAGCGTGCGGATGTAGGTTCCTTTGCTGCACTTCACTACCATTTTGATAGCTTCTTGCGCAATATCCACGGGGGCTAGAGCCACTTCCAGCTTATGAATCGTGACTGCACGCGCCTCCCGCTCCACTTCAATGCCCGCACGCGCATACTCGTATAGCGCCTTTCCATCCTTCTTCAAAGCACTGTGCATGGGCGGCGTCTGGCGGATTGGTCCCGTAAAGAGGGGAACTACCCGCGCAATATCGTCCGCAAGCACCTGCACAGCACGCACCGCTATCACATCCCCTTCTGCATCTCCCGTGCTGGTCTTGGTTCCCAGCAGCGCCGTCGCCTCATATTCCTTGTCGGCATCGAGTTGCAACTGGCTGAACTTGGTAGCCGCACCAAAACACAGCGGCAACACGCCGGTCGCCAGTGGGTCCAGCGTACCGGTATGTCCTGCCTTTTCAGCCCGCAACAACCACTTTACTTTTTGTAATGCGTCGTTGCTGGACCAGCCTAAAGGCTTGTCCAGCAGCAGCACCCCATGCACGGGGCGCCTGGCAACCCGTGCACGTGGCGCTGTAGTCATGCTATTCCTCGTTTTGGGAACGAGACGCGACAGCTTGCGCAATCAAGGCATTCATGTCGGCCGCACGCTCTGTGGTCCGGTCAAAGTGGAAGTGCAACGTGGGTACGGTATGAATGTGCAATCGTTTGAACAACCCCGCACGCAAAAAACCGGCCGCCTGATTCAAACCTTCTGCACATGCGACCGGATCACCAGTCAGTAAACTGAAAAACACCTTGGCGTGCGCGTAATCCGGCGTTACTTCCACCGCCTGTATCGTCACCATGCCGACACGCGGGTCTTTCAACTCGCGCGCAATCAACTCGGTCAAATCACGCTGGATCTGATCGGCCACACGGAAACCGCGATGGGGAGTTGAGGTTTTCTTGCGCGCCATGGACCGTTACTGTTTATAGCGTACGGGCAATTTCGCGGATTTCGAAGAACTCCAGCTGATCGCCCACCGAGATGTCGTTGTAGTTCTTGAGCTTGATACCGCACTCAAAACCTTCCTTCACTTCGCGCACATCGTCCTTGACCCGTTTGAGCGAGTCCAGTTCGCCGGTGTACACCACCATGTTGTCACGCAACAGGCGGAAGCGTGCTGTGCGGTTGACCAGGCCGGAAGTGACCATACAACCCGCCACGGTGCCGATCTTGGACGCCACGAACACATTGCGAATCTCGGCGGTTCCCAGAATTTCCTCGCGCTTGTCGGGCGTCAACATGCCGGACATGGCCAGCTTCAGGTCATCCACTGCGTCATAAATGATGTCGTAGTAACGGATGTCCACGCCGTTGTTCTCGGCCAGCTTGCGTGCGCCAGCGTCGGCACGGGTGTTGAACCCGATGATGACGGCCTTGGCAGCAATGGCCAGATTGACGTCGGACTCACTGATGGCACCCACTGCGGTGTACACCATCTGCACTTTGACCTCGTCGGTCGACAACTTGAGCAGCGACTGCGCCAGGGCTTCCTGCGAACCCTGCACATCCGCCTTGACGATAATCGGAACCATCTTGACTTCACCAGCAGAAATATCCGTGAACATGGTTTCCAGCTTGGCGGCTTGTTGCTTGGCCAATTTGGTGTTGCGGAACTTCCCAGCACGGTAGGTTGCGATTTCACGAGCGCGGCGTTCGTCGGCCAAGATCATGAATTCGTCACCCGCTTGCGGTACTTCGGTCAGACCCTGGATTTCGACCGGAATTGATGGTCCTGCAGTCTTGATGGTTTTGCCGTTTTCGTCCAACATGGCGCGTACGCGGCCATAGGTCTGTCCAGCCAAAACGACGTCACCCGTCTTGAGCGTACCGGACTGCACCAGAATCGTGGCAACTGGGCCCCGACCCTTGTCCAGACGGGCTTCGATCACCAGGCCCTTGGCCATAGCATCCACTGGCGCCTTCAACTCCAGCACCTCGGCCTGCAGAAGCACTTGCTCCAGCAAGTCATCGATACCCTGGCCGGTTTTGGCAGAAACTGACACGAACGGTGAACTGCCACCGAATTCCTCGGGGATCACCTCTTCCACCACCAGCTCGTTCTTCACACGCTCAGGGTTTGCATCAGGCTTGTCGATTTTGTTGATGGCGACCACGATAGGAACACCCGCCGCCTTGGCGTGCTTAATAGCTTCCTTGGTCTGCGGCATCACACCGTCATCAGCCGCCACAACAAGAATCACGATATCTGTGGCATTGGCGCCGCGGGCACGCATCGCCGAGAAAGCTTCGTGTCCAGGTGTATCCAGGAAAGACACCATGCCGCGTGGAGTTTCCACGTGGTAGGCGCCAATGTGCTGGGTAATGCCACCTGCTTCGCCCGATGCCACTTTAGCCCGGCGAATATAGTCCAGCAAAGATGTTTTTCCGTGGTCCACGTGACCCATCACGGTAACAACCGGTGCGCGCGGCAACGATTCGGCATGCTGCTGTAGCACTTCATCATCGGTAAATGCCTCAGCATCATCCAGCGCAGCAACGACGGCTTTGTGCCCCATTTCCTCCACCAAAATCATGGCGGTGTCCTGGTCCAATGGCTGGTTAATCGTGACCATCTGGCCCAGTTTCATCAAATGCTTGATGACTTCAGATGCCTTGACCGCCATTTTGTGCGCCAATTCAGCCACGGTAATGGTTTCAGGCACATGCACTTCCAATACCCGAGCTTCAACCGGTGCCGAAGTGGGTTGGTGTTCACGATCTCGGTCGTTGCTGCCGCGGCGGCCGCGAGGACCACTGCGCCAGTTGGTTGACCTTCCGGCGCCGGCGCCGCTGTCACCACGCGTTGGAATAGCTTTCTTTTTGGCAGGGTCCCCCGCCCAGCTGCTGGAGAGTTTGGCTGACTTGACCTCTTTTCCAGCACCACCAGGTGCGCTGACGGCAGCGCCTGGTGCCGGTTTAACAGGCTTGGCAACGGTACCTGTCGCGGGCTTGTGCAGCGTACCTTTCATTCCCGCCTTTGCATCGGCCACCGCGGGCTTCGCCTCTTCGGGCTTCTTGGCGGTCAGCACACGTTTGGGAGCCGCCATCATGGAGCGTATTGCAGCGGCCTCGGCTTCAGCCTTGCGACGACGATCACCCAAATCAGCGGCACGAACCACCTCCTCGTCAGCCAATGCCTTGGATGCGGCGGCGGCGGCCGATTTCGCGCGCGCCAACACTTCAGCTTTCGCAGCCTCTGATGCTTCTGGAGACTCAATATGCTTGGGAGCCGCTTCGACGCCTGTCGCTTCTTGCTCAATCTTCGAAGCAGCGTCTGCTGCTTTGCGATCCGCCGCTTGCGCTGCCAATGCCTCAGCAGCGTCCCGTGCTCGGGCTTCCTGCTCCTCGCGATCACGGCGGCGCTGTGCCAATTCTTCTTCCTGGCGTCGGATCAACTCGGCTTGACGGCGGGCCTCTTCTTCGCGGCGGGCCAACTCGGCGTCATCAATGAGTGGCGCAGTTAGTATGGCTACAGGCGCCTCTGTGTCTAGGCTTTCAGAGCCGGCATTGACTTCGTCGTCGCGACGTACAAACGTGCGCTTCTTACGCACTTCCACCTGGATCGTGCGTGCCTTGCCCGTGGCATCGGCCTGCTTGATCTCGGTCGTCTGCTTCTTGACCAGCGTTATCTTCTTGCGGTCAGCACTGACAGTTCCGTGGCTACTTTGCAGGTAGTTCAACAAGCTGTGCTTGTCGGAGTCGGTCAGGACATCGGAGGCAGCCGATTTGGCAACACCAGCTGACTTCAGCTGTTCAAGCAGCGTGTCAGTGGATTTTTTGAGTTCATTTGCAAACTCTGCGACGGTCGTACTGGACATTTGTGGTGAAACCTTTGGCGTCGGCCCAACTACCACGAGGGTCGTTGTTGGCCTTTACTGAAACTATATTTACATAACCATTACTCTTGAGAAGCGGCTTCATCGGTAAACCAATGTTCGCGCGCCTTCATGATCAGGGTCTTGGCTTCGTCCTCCGACTGGCCGGTAATATCGGTGAGCTCATCGACTGCCAGATCGGCCAGATCGTCGAGCGTGTGCACGCCTCCATCGGCCAGCTTGCCGATCAATTCAGGCGTCAGGCCTTGGAGGTCACGTAAATCCTGGGAGACTTCTTCCACGCTCTCTTCATGTGCAATTTCCATCGTCAGCAAGGCGTTCTTGGCACGGGTTCGCAACTCCGTGACAGTTTCCTCATCAAAGCTTTCAATCTCTAACATTTCTTGCAATGGCACATAAGCCACTTCTTCGAGACTGGTGAAGCCTTCGGCAATCAGGATGTCGGCGATTTCTTCATCCACATCGAGTTTTTCCATAAACAGCTTGCGGCCGACGTCGGTCTCACTGGCCTGTTTCTGTGCGGACTCGGCGGCGTCGAGAATATTGATGCGCCAGCCGGTCAATTCTGACGCCAGACGCACATTCTGTCCGCCGCGACCAATCGCGATAGCGAGATTTTCCTCATCTACGACCACATCCATGGCGTGACGCTCTTCGTCCACCACGATGCTGGATACATTTGCAGGTGCCAGTGCGCCAATCACGAACTGTGCCGGATCTTCGCTCCACAGCACAATGTCGACGCGTTCACCGGCGAGCTCGTTGGTCACACCGTTTACACGGGTGCCACGCACGCCGACACAGGTACCAATGGGGTCAACACGCTTATCGTGCGACAGCACCGCAATCTTGGCACGCGAACCGGCGTCACGGGCGCAGGATTTAATCTCCAGCAATCCTTGCTCGATCTCGGGCACTTCCTGGCGGAAGAGTTCAATCATGAACTCGGGTGCCGAACGGGACAAAACGATGGGAGCGCCGCGCAATGTCAGGTCCACTTCCATGATCATGGCGCGCACCCGGTCACCCGTTCGCAAATTCTCTTTCGGAATCATTTCGCTGCGTCGCAAGCGGCCTTCCACACGACCACTCTCCACAATCAGGTCACCCTTATCCATGCGCTTGACCGTGCCAACAAAGATTTTTTCGCCACGCGACATGAAGTCGTTCAGCAACATTTCCCGCTCGGCATCGCGAATCTTCTGCAAAATAACTTGCTTAGCCGCCATGGCACCAATGCGGCCGATGGGCACAGAAGCCACCGACTCTTCTATGTGTTCATCCACTTCAATGTCAGGAATTTGCTCCTTGGCTTCGAATAACAGGATTTCCTGGTCAGGCAGTTGCAGACCCGCTTCATCAGGAACTACATGCCAGCGGCGGAACGTCTCGTAGTTGCCGCTATCGCGGTCCAGGGCGACGCGAATATCCACATCACCGGGATACAGCTTTTTGGTCGCTTGTGCCAAGGCCGCTTCTACAGCACCTAACACCACATCACGCTCCACGTTCTTTTCACGTGAAATTGCTTCAACCAGCATCAACAGTTCGCGATTCATGCCATGACTCTCCTGAACACTCGATTTAACCAATACAAAACAAAAACTTTTCCGACCCACAACCAAACGGTCGCTTGCTAATCCATCTCGCCGTCCGCGCCACCGCGACCCTTAAAACTCACGATAGGTGCCAAGCGCGATTCACGCAACTCATCTAAAGTAAATCCCAACGCCTGTAGCGGGGGAGGCACACGCTTCTTGCTAACCTTTTGCCCCGGCTTGACCGGTGGCGCATCGCTCCAAACGATTTGCCAACCCATAGCACCATCAATTGCAGCTATCTTTTCAAGCGTGCCTCGAAATTTTTTGCGGCTGGCGTGCACTTTCCCATCCGCTGCAGCCCCCATGGGCACCTTTAACGTAATGTCAATCACATGGCCAACAAAACGCTCAAAATCCTGAACATGGCGCAGCGGGCGATCAATGCCTGGCGATGAAATTTCCAACCGCTTGTACTCAACGCCATCAACCTCCAACGCAAACTGCAACTGGCGATTCACCTTCTCACAATCTTCCACGTTGATGTATTGCTCAGTGGACGCAACGCCAACCTGAGGCGCAATCCAGGGCAAATCAATGGTGATGCGTAACAGGCCACCAGCAGAGCGTTCAATCTCTACCAAGTCATATCCCAAACCACTTACTGTTTGTTCAACAATGTCCTGCAGTGCCACTTCTAATTTACCCGTTCAAAAACAATCGCCCAAAAAAAACGGGCGGTAATTACCCGCCCGTTTGGTCGTGAGGCTGTATTGTACTTCAAAAATGCGCTAAGTGCCTTGATTTGTAAGGAGTTATTCAATGGTCGAAGGAAAAATTCTCATGATTAGGTATGTCAGGCACGGTTCGTGTGCATCCAAAGCTATCAGAAACATCGTCCGCAGCCATTGACGTGCGACAATTCTGCATCGAGACACGCAATACACATGAGGATGAAATGGGATTTTTATCAGGTAAGAAATTGTTGATTACGGGTGTATTGTCCAATCGCTCCATTGCGTATGGCATCGCCAAGGCCTGCCACGCGCAAGGTGCCGAGCTGGCCTTCAGCTACGCTGGAGAGCGCTTCAAGGAACGCATCACCGAATTTGCGTCCGATTTCCACTCCAAACTGATATTCGATTGCGATGTGGGTGACGATGCGCAAATCGAAAAAATGTTTACCGACCTGGCCACTCACTGGCCCAAATTTGACGGTTTTGTGCACAGCATCGGATTCGCTCCCCGTGAAGCGATTTCCGGCAATTTTCTGGATGGCCTGACCCGTGAGAATTTTCGCATCGCCCATGACATAAGCGCCTACAGTTTCCCTGGCATGGCCAAGGCAGCCCTACCCTTTTTGAACGACAACGCATCGTTGCTGACGCTGACTTACTTGGGCGGCGTACGTGTAGTGCCAAGTTACAACACAATGGGTTTGGCTAAAGCTTCACTCGAATCCTCAGTTCGCTACCTGGCAGAAGCGATTGGCCCACGCGGCATGCGGGTGAATGGCCTGAGTGCCGGCGCTATCAAAACGCTGGCCGCAAGCGGCATCAAGGATTTCGGAAAACTGCTGTCCATCTCCGCCAACGCTTCGCCTCTGCGTCGCAACGTAACTATTGACGAAGTCGGCAATGTGGCAGCTTTCCTACTCAGCGACCTGGCGTCCGGAATGACTGGACAGATTACTTATGTGGATTGCGGTGTCAGTCAATCCGCCGTTGCCGTACTCGAAACCCCAACAGCATAACGAGGTGGTAGCCCCCGCAGAATATGCGTGAGCAGCTATCAAAAAAATAGCGGCTAAATGGCGCTATTTTTTGGTCTGTGCGTCTACCGCACACAATCCGCGAAGTAGTGGACCACCCCGTCGGCGTCTTTCTCTTCCACCAACCCGTGAATGTCGGTCTCAAATCCAGGACACTTGGCATTGAACTCGCGTGAGAACTTGAGGTAATCCACGATTTTCTTGTTGAACACTTCACCTGGAATCAGGAGCGGAATTCCGGGCGGGTACGGTGTGACCAAGCCAACGGTGATACGGCCTTCCAACTTGTCGATCTCCACACGCTCGGTCTGACGCAACGCAATGTGTGCGTAGGCATCGCTGGGCTTCATGGCGGGAGTCAGGTCGCTCAAATACATGTCGGTCGTCAACCGCGCAATGTCGTACTTGGAGTACAGCGCGTGCACATGCTGGCAAAGGTCGGCCAAGCCCATTTTTTCGTATTTCGGATGCGCCTTGCAGAACTCCGGCAAGATGCGCCACATTGGCTGGTTCTTGGCGTAATCGTCCTTGAACTGCTGCAACGCAGTCAGCATACTGTTCCATCGGCCCTTGGTAATACCGATCGTGAACATAATGAAGAAACTGTACAGGCCGGTCTTTTCGACAACTACACCGTGTTCAGTCAAAAACTTGGTCACTATGCTGGCCGGTATGCCTGTTTTTGCAAACTTTCCATTCAAATCCATCCCTGGTGTGACGATGGTTGACTTGATCGGGTCCAGCATATTGAATCCAGTGGCCATCTTGCCAAACCCATGCCAGTTGGCCTTTGCGTTTTTGGACTCGCCTTTGATAATCCAGTCACTTGCGCGGCCAATACCTTCGTCGACCAGTTTGTCCGGGCCCCAAACTTTGAACCACCAGTCATCGCCATATTCTTCATCGACCTTGCGCATGGCACGGCGGAAGTCCAATGCTTCCGCAATGCTCTCTTCCACTAGGGCTGTGCCTCCGGGCGGCTCCATCATGGCTGCAGCCACATCGCAACTGGCAATGATGCTGTACTGTGGCGAGGTGGACGTATGCATCAAGTACGCCTCGTTAAATAGATGCTTATCCAGCTTGACGGTTTGAGAGTCCTGAACCAGTACATGGCTGGCCTGACTAATGCCTGCCAGCAGTTTGTGGATGGACTGGGTTGAATAGACCATCGCTTCCTTCGGTCGCGCTCGGTTCTTGCCCATTGCATGGTAAGTGCCGTAAAACGGGTGGAAAGCGGCGTGAGGCAGCCAAGCTTCGTCAAAGTGGATATTCTCCACATACCCGTCTAGCATGGCCTTGATAGTCTCAGTGTTATAGAGAACACCGTCGTAGGTGCTCTGCGTGAGCGTCAGAATCCGCGGCTTGACCTTGTTTGCGTCAACGCCCATCAGCAGCGGATTGGCTCTTATTTTTTCTCGAATAGCGGCTGGCTCAAATTCGCTTTTCGGGATAGGGCCGATGATGCCAAAATGGTTTCGTGTGGGCTTCAGGAAAACCGGGATCGCTCCCGTCATGATGATTGCGTGCAGGTTCGACTTGTGACAGTTGCGATCTACAATCACAACGTCGCCTGGTGCCACCGTGTGGTGCCAAACCATTTTGTTGGACGTTGATGTTCCATTGGTCACAAAGAAGCAGTGGTCCGCATTGAAGATGCGTGCCGCATTGCGCTCGCTCTCGCCAATGGCGCCGTTGTGGTCCAGCAATTGCCCCAACTCTTCCACCGCATTGCACACGTCCGCGCGCAACATGTTCTCGCCATAAAACTGGTGGTACATCTGCCCCACTGGGCTTTTAAGAAAAGCTACTCCGCCCGAGTGCCCTGGACAGTGCCATGAGTAAGAACCGTCTTCCGCGTAATCCAGCAAAGCCTTGAAAAAAGGTGGTTGTACGCCTTCAAGGTAGCTCTTGGCTTCGCGGATGATATGGCGCGCGACAAACTCGGGGGTGTCCTCAAACATATGGATGAATCCATGCAATTCACGCAGGATGTCATTGGGGATGTGGCGCGAAGTCTTAGTCTCGCCGTACACATAGATTGGCACATCCAGGTTCTTGCGGCGCACCTCTTCAATGAAATGTCGCAAATTGAGCACTGCCGGGTCGAGGTCCGGCCCGGGCGTAAACTCTTCATCGTCAATCGACAAGATGAATGCACTGGCCCGACTTTGCTGCTGTGCAAACTGGCTCAGATCGCCATAACTGGTGACACCCAGCACTTCAAACCCTTCGGACTCAATGGCGTGGGCCAAAGCGCGAATACCCAATCCGGACGTGTTTTCAGACCGAAAGTCCTCGTCAATGATGACGATCGGAAAGCGAAATTTCATGAAAGGCTCCAGCCATTGGCGCAAAAATGGAAAAACAGGCGCGAAGTGTAAGGACTTATTGTGTCGGGCGGCTTGCGTTGCCGCCCTTTTGCCCCAAAATGTGGTGATCTCAACACAAGCGAGGACCTTATGGCCGAATCCACACTCTGGTGGCTGTTCGCTGGCATTGCCGTAGGTATCGAACTGGCAACGGGAACGTTCTATCTCCTAATGCTGTCCATTGGTTTGGCGGCAGCGGCCATTGCCGCCCATGTTGGAGCCTCTTCCACCGCACAAATCGTGGTCGCAGCGATGGTCGGCATCGGCGCCGTGTTGGCTTGGCGCGCTTACAAACAAACCAAGCCTACTAACCTGCCAGCCAATGCAAATCGGGACGTCAACCTTGATATTGGTGAAACCGTGCAAGTGGAAGCTTGGAATCCAGACGGCACGACTAACGTGAAATACCGAGGCGCCAACTGGGCAGTCGCCAGCGTATCGGGCGATGTGTTAGCCATTGGGCCGCATCGGGTAGTTGAGGTGGTTGGCAGCCGCCTGATCGTCCAGAAACTATAACTACCGGGCCGGGAAGGCCTGTAACAGCATCAACTCTAAGGAAACACCATGGAAATTGGAATTATTTTGCTGGTCATTGCCGTGATCTTCGTCACCAGATCGGTCAAGGTTGTTCCCCAGCAGCACGCCTGGGTCATTGAACGCCTGGGCAAGTACAACGGAACCCTGACCCCAGGCCTGAGCTTTTTGATGCCTTTTGTGGACCGGGTGGCCTACAAGCATGTGTTGAAGGAAATCCCGCTGGACATCCCAAGCCAAGTTTGCATTACTCGCGACAACACGCAGTTGCAAGTAGATGGCATCCTTTACTTCCAGGTCACGGATGCCATGCGCGCCAGCTACGGCTCCAGCAACTATGTGGTAGCCATTTCTCAGCTTGCACAAACTTCGTTGCGCTCAGTCATCGGTAAGCTGGAACTGGACAAGACTTTCGAAGAGCGAGACATCATCAATGCCCAGGTCGTACAGGCTATTGATGAAGCGGCCCTGAATTGGGGTGTGAAAGTTCTGCGCTATGAAATCAAAGATCTGACACCGCCCAAGGAAATCCTGCATGCCATGCAGCAGCAGATTACCGCAGAACGTGAAAAGCGCGCTTTAATCGCGGCATCCGAGGGCCGTCGACAGGAGCAGATCAACATCGCTACTGGCGAGCGTGAAGCATTCATTGCCCGATCAGAAGGTGAGAAGCAGGCCGCCATTAACAACGCACAAGGTCAGGCGGCGTCCATACTGGCGGTTGCAGAAGCCAATGGGCAGGCCATCGAGCGAGTGGCGTCTGCCATATGTCAGCCGGGCGGTGAGCAGGCCGTACAGCTAAAGATCGCCGAGCAGGCAGTTCTGGCGTATTCGAAGGTGGCGTCAGACGCTACCACAACACTCATTGTGCCGAGCAATATGACGGAAGTTGCCGCGCTAATTGGATCGGCCATGAAGTTGACGCAACTTAAAAGGTAGCTTTTCTAAATTGGTAGATCAGTAGTGTCCCAATGTTGTCACGTCGGAGCCCCGTAAGTTAAGGATTTGCTTGATGAACTTGGTGTTTCAGTCTGGTCTCGATTTGAACGTCGAAAGTCAGACTTGGGGTTTTTCGCGGATTCCCGCCCGAAACCTCCATGCACCAAGGCAAGCTCTTATTTGCACAACTCATGCTCTACCTGCCGCTGATTGGCATGAACAATTGGTTGTTTGCTGGCTCCCTGCGTGCAGGCAAGCGTGGTGCGGCCACCATGAGTCTGATCCAGAGTGCCAAGCTCAACGGGCACGATCCGTATGCATACTTGAAAGATGCCCTGACTCGCCTGCCAACCCATCGCAACAGCATGATTGGCGCGTTGTTGCCACATCGCTGGCAGACACAAACGCAATTCGCCTGAGTGCCAACCACAGCCGCTGGGATGCGGTCAATATGAGTTCACCGCGTCCTTACGTCAAACGTGGGCAATGTTATAACCACCTGCGGCACATCCCCGTTGGGCGGTGCCAGTAACTGGGTCAGGGCATTGAGGTCTGGTAGCGGGTCCAATTCAATCAACTGTTCCAGCTCCTGGGCCAGTTGGACCTCATGTCCATCGGCTGCCAGAACCAATAGGCCCACCATGGTATTGCATGCTTCGCGTTCAAGTCGTTGTGCAGCCAGCCGCTCCCAGGTTTGCGGTACACAGCACGGGGAAATTCCGCATCGCGTAGCACCCAACGGGCGAAGCCTCCTGGCTTGCGCTTCAAAGCGCCAACCAAACAGGGGCAGGTTCAATCCTCATGCTCGGGGACCACTTGAAATTCATCTGCGATATTACTTTGTTGGCGCGCTAATTTCCGCGTTTGCTGCAAACCTAAATGGTGTCAAAATAGGTCGCTGTCAGCCAAAGTAAATGCGTAGTCTTGGACGAAGCGCAGATCACTGATGGAAGGGTCGTAAATTCGGTACACAGGCATGACTGGCAATGGTGGGCTGATGGAACGGAAACCAAGGGCTGTCCATGTCGATTTTTCGGGGCACGCGACTCCGCAAAATGTATCAACCCAACGTACGCCACGGCTGAATAGCCATCGGTTGATTTGTCGCAAGCCATCACGGGCTTGCTGGACCGATTCAGGCAAAATGGCGTCGACGAGAATAGCGCGATTTGGCTCTGCCATCGTCAGCACCAAGTAACCGAGCGGGGTTTGCGAATCAAGTCCGTGTAGACCAAAACGCCAGTACGCATTACCTTGCTGATCGGAGAATCGCCAAGCCAAAAAATTGGCATCGCGTACCAGACTCATGCGCACTCGTGACCGTCGCACATGCCATAGTTCATTCCAATTAAGTTCATGAAAGTCTGTGGGTAGCACGATGCAGGAATGCCCTGCAGTCGGTGGTTCATGCTCGATTTCCCTGCGGTACCATTGGCCGCCGGGGTAGGGCGTGCTGACCCCCAACAAGGCGCCCAGGCGTACCCGTCGATCCAGTCCAATTCCCAGACATAGCGCAGCCTCACTTTTGCAGGCTTGATGAAATGCCTCTTCAGTTCTGGCGAACAATCCACGTCTACCGTTTGCCAAAGCGCGCCAACTGGGATGCGTGAAACTATCGCGCGACAAAAAGATGCAAATGTCGGAACCCGCCAGCCAGCCACGGTGCAGGCTGCCGCCAATGAACGCCGCAACATCATGCCCATCGGGCGCGGGGCAAATACAACCGCGCCAGCCCGACTGCCTGGGCATTTGACGTTGAAAACGCCAGTCCCATACCGCGCCGGGTCGGCAGTCACTGAAACTGTGGGCATAGCCCGATTCCACCGATGTCCAATCAGCGTTCGACATGGGGCGTGGGTTTGCAAGGAAGTTAGGCATCTGGAATCTTCACAATCCTGCTGCCCATAAAGCGATGCACATAATTGAGGACATACTTTTCTTCGAGAAAACCTTGCCACTTGCTGTTCATCAGCGTAATTTCTGACAGCAGTTGTTGTTGCTTCAACGCGTTATCAAGGGGGCCGCGCGTGCGTGATTCGCGGTGAATGCACACGACGTCACTGGCTTGCACCACGCGCCACCCCAACCTTCGCAGGTGCAAACAATAATCCACATCGTTGAACGACACTGAAAATCGTTCATCGAAACCACCGCTTTGCACGAATGCAGATCGTCGCGTCAGCAAACATGCCCCCGTTACGGCAGAGACATTGCGTGGGACTCCCAGCCCTTTGCCATCACGCTGGTCTGTGACGTTGTGAATATTATTAATGCTGGTCACGACGCCATCGTGTTGTATGCCACCGCCTTGCTCCGGCCCGTACTCCAGTCGCGCACCCACGGCCCCAATCTGCTCGTCCAATGCCAGGTAGCGCGTCAGCGATTGAAGCGTTTGAGGCGTTGGCAATTCGATGTCATCGTTGAGAAATAGTAACCAGGGCGCGCTGGTATAGCGGGTCGCTGTGTTGTTCAGTGCAGCCCAATTAAAGCTGCGGTCGTCCACCAGCACCTGCCAACCCGGACGCAATGCGGCCTGCTCCAGTTGCTCCAGTGTGTCACTTTCGGTGACGCGGTTAGCCACAAGAATGACTTCAAGTCGGGGGTAGACCGAACTGGCTAGTCCTTCGATCAGGCGGCGCAAATCCCCCGGGTTGTGGTGGGTAAGCACGATGGCGCATAGCTGTTCGGGTTGGTGGTGCCATTGATTGCGTAGACCGCCCCCGCTGGCGTCGGCGTGGGTGTACACGGCAGTCAACCCACGTGCCGTCAGGTGCTCGCGCACGCTTTGGCATGCCGCCTGGATGGCGTAAGGTTTGCTGGATGGCGTATAGGCAATCGAGGTCTCCGTGGCGCGCCAATCGTAAAGCGGCAACTTGATGTGCCCGACGGTCGCGCCCGGTAGCGCGGAAAACCGCAGCCACAAGTCCCAATCCTGACTGCCATCAAGTCCTGGTCGCAGTCCCCCCAACTGTTCATAGGTGTTTCGTTCAAAAATACTAAGGTGATTGATGTAATTCAAGTGCAGTAAGGTCTCTGGGGCCCAGCTTGGCTTTCGGTAGCTGTGCAACTCGACACCATTGCGATCCATCATCCTACTGTCTGTGTAGAACGCCGTGTGTTCCGGCTGGGTCCGGATCGCAGCAGCAATTTCCAGCAATGCGTCTTCGTGCAGCCGATCATCATGGTCCAGAAACGCCAGCCAGGGCGCATCGGTCAACGCGATGGCATCACGGCTGGCAGCCACAATGCCACCCCGATGTGAGCGCCTTGCCACACGAAAGCGCGGATCTTGCATGGCGCGAAGGCTCAATGCTTCCAGGATGGCGAGTATCCTGGGGTGAGTGCTCGCGTCGTCAGCGATGCAGATGTGCCAATGCGGGTAAGTCTGCGATGTCACGGACTGGATGGCCTCCAGTAAATGCGCCGGTTCTGGGTCGCAAACCGGAATGATGACGGCAATGATCGGCGGATTTCCAAACGCCAAGCCCGCCAGGCGCGAAAGTGCAGGGGCGCCCACTGGAACGGG
>JBAWYQ010000064.1:0-19398 GCA_037143475.1 Burkholderiales bacterium
TGCCTTCTTGGGACTCTTCTTGGTGTTTTTGGTCATCAGAGCGGCCTGCAGTGCCATGCGGGCCCAGGCTGCCATGGCGTGGGCAGAGTCCATGGCATCTTCGGGGGCGCTGTAGTAGTTCATGCCGCGTGATACGGGTTCGCCATCTTTGCTGGCGGAGTAGGTAAAGCGCTCACAGCCTGCAGCCTCCCACGCCTGGCGGCTCTCGTCATTGGCCTTGAGCCAGAGCTTTTCGCCACGCCCCAAGTCGGCAATGATGGCGATGGTCAGACCGTCGGTGCTGATACCCCAGCCGCCGAACATGCGTTTGGCGGTGCAGGGGCCCGCGCTGGACAGAATTTCACAGCAATACAGTGCGAAGTCGGAGGGGGTAGTGGCCATAGTCGTTTACAAGCCTGGTTGGGGTTGACTGGGGGGTGCTTCGTCGGGTAGTTGTGCGGCCAGAGTGCGGGCATCACCCTCGTAACCTTTGAGCGCCAGTAACAGACGCGAGCGCTGTTCTGGTGTGCTGCTGTTGTGCAGGGCGGCCATGGCAGTGCAGCTCTCGGTGGTGAGTTGGTCCATGTAGCGTCGGTAGGCGGGTGCGGGTGCCTTGAGGGTGCGTTCCAGCAGGCCCCGAATTTCAGCGCCAGCCTGGCTGGACGCAATTTCACCCGAGCGAATTTTGCGCAGCACCTGTATCGCATCCTGATGGCGGCGTTGCATTTCCTGGAATTGGCGCGGGCCGTCAAAACTGGAGCTGGCTATATGAGCCCGTACCACCGCAAGTTGCGCGGCCTCCAGCGGCCCGTAGAAAGGCTCTGCGCGTTCCACGATCTGTTTTACACGCCGCTGCGATCGCTCGGACACAGTGCCATCAATCCACTCCTCGCGCCACTTGCGGTCACGCCGTTCGAACTCGTGGGCCATGTGCTCCAGTTGCGCGTTTTGTAGCCCTGGCGCGATGGCCGCAATGGTGGGGGTGACTCGCTCCAGCGTGACCTGCAGGCGGGTTTGCAGTTCGCTGACGAGGGTGCACACTTGTTCGGCAGTGACGGGCTTGGGAGCTACGGCCTGTAGCTCTTTAAGCATTTGGGCCAGCAGCGGAACTTCTACCTTGCGGTGCCAGTCCTGCACCGCTTGCAGGTCATTGCGCACGCGCAGGCTCTGCTCGCTGTCAAAATCAAAATAGCTGTCGAGCCACCAGTACGCCAGGGTGGGACCATTGTTGTAGCCCAGGCGCACTGCGCTGCAACCGCACAGCGCCAAAGTGAGCAGCAGCACGCCGATAATGGGCGCTGAATTGGCAAAAGTACGCAAGAGTAGTCGCGGTGAAAGGGACATGCAGATGACTTCCGGAAAACAGGCTCAAGGTGGTGCGCTGGAGGGCACCCCCATCGACGTGGTCATTATGGCGGCGGGCAAGGGAACGCGCATGAAGAGCCAACGACCCAAGGTGCTGCACCCCCTGGCCGGGCGTTCACTGTTGCGCCATGTGCTGGACACCGCGCAAGCCCTCCAGGTGCGCCAGGCGGTGGTTATTACCGGACACGGTGCTATTGAAGTTGAAGCGGCCTGCGCACTGGAATCGGGGGCTACAGGCCAATTAACTATGAGTTTTGTGCGCCAGGAGCCGCAGCTGGGTACCGGCCACGCGGTGCAGCAGGCGGTGCCTGTGCTGGCCGATGACGGGGTGGTGGTGGTGCTGTCGGGCGACGTGCCGCTCACGCGGGCTGCCACTCTGTTTCACCTGATAACGGCCTGTGCTGGCGAAAATTTGGCGCTGCTGACGCTGGAAATGAACAACCCCACAGGCTATGGGCGCATTGTGCGTACGGCCGGCGCGACGGATGGCGCCGTGCAGGCCATTGTGGAGCACAAGGATGCCAGCGCGGCGCAGCACGCCATCACCGAAATTTACAGCGGCATCATGGCCGTGCCGGCCGTTCAGCTCAAGCGCTGGCTGGCAAGGTTGGACAATAAAAACGCCCAGGGCGAGTTCTACCTGACCGATATTGTGAAGTTTGCCGTTGCCGATGGCGTGCGCGTGGTGGCACACAAGATTGACGATGCGGTGCAGGTGGCTGGCGTGAATAGCCCCGTGCAGTTGGCGCAGTTGGAGCGGGCCTACCAGTTGCAACAGGCGCACCGGTTGATGGAAGAGGGCGTGCGCCTGGCCGACCCGGCCCGCTTCGACGTGCGTGGCGATTTGCTGTGCGCGCATGACGTCAGCATCGATGTGAATTGTGTGTTTGAAGGCCAGGTCAACCTGGGCGAGGGCGTGTCCATCGGCGCCAACTGCGTCATTGCGAATGCCGTCATTGAAGCCGGTGCCGTCATTCACCCGTTCACCCACATTGATGGCGAAAAGCTGGGTGTGACGGTTGGCGCAGGTGCACTGATTGGCCCGTTTGCCCGCTTGCGGCCTGGCGCAAGGCTGGGTTCCGAAGTGCACATTGGCAACTTTGTGGAGGTCAAGAATTCAACGCTGGCCAAGGGCGCCAAGGCCAACCACCTGGCCTATCTGGGCGATGCCACGGTGGGCGAGCGGGTCAACTTTGGGGCTGGCAGCATTACGGCCAACTACGACGGCGCGAACAAGCACCGCACCGAGATCGAGGCCGATGTGCACGTCGGTAGCAATTGCGTGCTGGTAGCGCCGGTCACGCTGGGCGCAGGCGGAACGGTGGGTGGCGGCTCCACCATCACCAAGAGTACGCCGCCCGGCGCGCTGAGTGTGGCGCGCGGCAAGCAGGTCAGCATTGCCAACTGGGCGCGTCCCCAGAAGGCGCTCAAGGCGTAACCAGGGATTCACGAGCATGGCAAACGCATCATCAGAGGCATCACCCGAGGACCGCATTGCCACGCTGGAAACCGAGCTGGCGCAGGTGCGTGCAGAAATCCAGGAATTTACCGCGACGGTTTCGCACGATTTGCGGGCCCCGTTGCGCCATATCGTGTCCTATGTGCAGATGGTGCAGGAGGACGCCGGGCCGCTGCTCAACGACGAGGTGCAGGAATTCCTGGTCACCATCACCAGCTCGGCTCGCCATATGGGGCTGTTGCTCGATGGCTTGACGGCTTTATCCAAGGTGGGGTCTGCGCCGTTGATTCTGGAGGCTGTTCCTTTGCACGAAGCGGTACAAGACGCCTGTGAACGACTCAGCTCCAAACACCCGCGGCTGGTGGAATGGCAGGTGCCCGCTGATTTGCCGGTTGTGCTGGCCGATGCAGCGGTTTTTCAGTTGGTGCTGGAGCAACTGCTGGGCAATGCCTTGAAGTTCACTGCGCCGCGTGAAAATGCGCGCATCGTGGTCAGTGCTGCGCCTGCAGGACAGCAGGGGCATATCCGCTTGCAGGTAAAGGACAACGGCGTTGGCTACAACCCTGCTATGCAGGCAAAGTTGTTCCGGGTGTTTGGCCGTCTGCACAGTGCGCAGCAGTTTGAAGGCATTGGCATGGGCTTGGTGCTGGCCCAAAAGCGGCTGCAGCGCATGGGCGGCACGCTGTCGATTGAAGGCGTGGTCGATGGGGGTTGCTGTATTACGCTGACTTTGCCGATGGCTCCGGGCTGAGCGGTAGTTCTGCCCCAAATTTACTGCGCTTGACGCTGAAAAACGCCTTCACGTTGCGCACATTGGCGTCGCTGGTGAATAGCCGTCTGGTCAATGCCTGGTAGTCCGGCATGTGCCGCGCGTGCACGATCAGCACAAAGTCGGGGCCGGGCGACACCTGGTAGCACTGCTGCACAGCGTCGTCTGTGGCCACGCGCTTTTCAAACGCCAGCAGTGAGTCGGCGTCCTGCCGGTCGAGTGTGATCTCCACAATTGCCGTTAAACCGTGTCCCACCGCTTGCGCCACCTGCTGCGGGTTCAGGATGGCTATTTGCCGCTCGATCAAGCCCGCGTCGTGCAACCGTTTGACGCGCCGAAGGCAGGTGGGTGGCGAGGTGTGAACCCGCGCGGCCAGGTCCTGGTTGCTCAGGCTGGCATCGCGCTGGAGCTGATTTAGCAGCTGTAGGTCGATCGGATCAAGGTCTATAAATTTCATTAGTATTAAGAATACGGACTAATATTTCACTATTACCTATTAATGAAATTTAATATCAAAATATTGATATTAATGTCAATTTATTTTAATCCATGGGCGGTACGATTCGCCATCTTTTGATGGGGGAGTGTGTGTATGTGCGGCATTGTGGGTGCAGTCTCAACCCGAAATATTGTTCCGGTACTCGTACAGGGCTTGGAGCGGCTTGAATACCGTGGCTACGACTCCTGTGGCGTGGCGGTGTACGTACAAGGCGACAACGCCGCGCAGAGTGGGTTGCGCCGCGCCCGCAGTACGGCCCGCGTGGCCGAGCTGATTCAGCAGGTCGCGGGTAGCGACACGCAAAGCCAACTACAGGGAAATTTGGGTATTGCCCACACGCGCTGGGCCACCCACGGCGTGCCATCGGTCAGCAATGCGCACCCTCACTTCAGCCACGGCCCGGGTTCAGATGCGCACCAGCGGCCAGGGCGCATTGCGCTGGTGCACAACGGCATCATCGAAAACCACGACGAACTGCGTGCAGTGCTCAAAGCCAAAGGCTATGTGTTCGTTAGTCAGACCGACACCGAGGTGATTGCCCATTTGGTCGACAGCCTGTATGACGCGGACCTGTTCGAAGCCGTGCAGGCCGCCATCACCCAACTGCAGGGCGCTTACGCCATTGCAGTGTTTTGCAAGGACGAGCCGCACCGCCTGGTCGGTGCGCGAGCCGGTTCACCGCTGATTCTGGGTGTGGGCAAAGACGGCCAAGAGCATTTTCTGGCCAGTGATGCCATGGCCCTGGCGGGCGTGACGGACCAGATCGTCTACCTGGAAGAGGGTGACCTGGTGGATGTGCAACTGGGCAAATACTGGCTGCTGGATAAGGAATGCAAGGCGGTAGCCCCTGCACAGCGCCCGGTGAGAACCGTGCTGGCCCACAGTGGGGCGGCCGAGTTGGGCCCGTACCGCCACTACATGCAGAAGGAAATTTTTGAGCAACCCCGCGCCATTGCCGACACGCTGGAAGGCGTGGAAGGCATCGTGCCCGAGTTGTTTGACCAGCAGATGAACCACGCACCCGGTGCCAACGCGGCCCGGGTGTTTGCAGAGATCGACTCGGTACTGATCCTGGCCTGTGGCACCAGCTACTACAGCGGCTGCACCGCCAAGTATTGGCTCGAAAGCATTGCCAAGATACCCACCCAGGTGGAAGTGGCCAGTGAATACCGCTACCGCGATTCGGTACCCAACCCCAAGACGCTGGTAGTGACCATCACGCAATCGGGTGAAACAGCCGATACCCTTGCCGCCCTGCGCCACGCACTAAGCCTGGGCATGGCGCACACGCTGACCATCTGCAATGTTGCCACCAGCGCCATGGTGCGCGAGTGCAGCCTGGCTTATGTGACACGCGCCGGGGTAGAAATTGGTGTCGCGTCCACCAAGGCGTTCACCACCCAGTTGGCGGGCCTGTTCTTGCTGACGCTGGCACTGGCCCAAGCCAAGGGCCGTCTGCCGCAGGCCGAGGAGCAACGCCACCTTAAAGCCATGCGGCATTTGCCCGCTGCTCTGCAGGCGGTGCTGGCGCTGGAGCCGCAGCTCATCAGCTGGTCGGAAGACTTTGCCAAGAAGGAAAATGCGCTGTTTCTGGGGCGTGGTTTGCACTTTCCCGTTGCGATGGAAGGTGCTTTGAAACTCAAGGAAATCACCTACATCCACGCCGAGGCCTATGCTGCGGGTGAACTCAAGCACGGTCCGCTGGCGCTGGTGACCAGCGAAATGCCGGTGGTCACGGTGGCGCCCAACGACGCGCTGCTGGAAAAACTCAAGAGCAACCTGCACGAAGTGCGCGCCCGTGGCGGCGTCTTGTATGTGCTGGCTGATGCCGATACCCGCATTGAAAACGGCGAAGGCATGCACGTGATCCGCATGCCCGAGCACTACGGCGAGTTGTCGCCCCTGCTGCACGTCGTGCCCTTGCAGCTGCTGGCCTACCACACGGCGTGTGCGCGGGGCACCGATGTCGACAAGCCCCGCAATTTGGCCAAGTCGGTAACGGTCGAATAGGGTTCTAGCCCCCGTGGAACAAGCGTGAATAGCTATAAGTTTGGTAGCAAATGAGTGATCGACAAAGTCTCGCGGTTGCGATGCTGGTGCTGGCGCTGGCGCTGGGGGTGCAAACGTGTCACGCGCTGGAGTCCGTTCGGGACCAGGAGATTGCGCAATGCCTGCCCGGCGAGGTTTCCACCTGGGGCGACGGCCAAGATCGGCCTGCACTGCAGTCGCCTTTGCTGTTTGCGTACCAGCACGATGGTGCGCCCGCATGGTTTGGTGAGTCGCTGGTTTTGGCGGCCATTGCGAACGCGGCAATCGCATGGTCGCAGTGCTCCGTACGCGCGACGGTAACGCCGCTTGTGGCTGGGGCACCTTTGCCAAGCAGCGCTATTTTGATTCAGTGGAGCGATGTTGGAAGTCGGCATAACTTTGGACTTGCCAATCTCAGCCAGAAGACTCTCTCGTTGGGGCCGGCGGCATTTCAACTGTTGCAGACCCGAAACCCGGCCTACGACTCGCGCCAGACGCTACAAATGCTCATTTCCCACGAGATGGGGCACTTCTTTGGCGTCATGGCCCACTCCCGGCGCTGTGTGGATGTGACGTCGTATTACGACAACGGCAAGGGGGAGAGTTGCTCTATTCGCGATGGCGGTATCCGGCAACCAGGGGTTGAATACAGAGCCCTGCTCCCGACAGCGTGTGATATTCAACGCTGCCGGGCTGCGAATGGATTGGCGCGCTGACGTCGCCAACTTTTACGTCTCTTAGAAGTGGTATTCCACGCGGACCATGGGGGTCTTGGCGAATGCGCCCTTGTTACCCGTACCGGCATCGCTGTCGTTACCAAACTTGTTCTTCCAGTATTGGTACTCCAGGCCTACCTTCAGGCTCTTGGGAGCAACGCCCAGCGCGCCGCTCAAGTCATACATGATCTGCATGTCAATGTTGGTCTCGGGCGCGCTGTCGAAGCCTGATTCGTTCTTGCCCTTGGCGGCGATGAAGTTGGCGAAGCCTTCAAACGACAGACCGGTTCCGCCCAAAGGAATGCCCCAGGCTGCACCCAGCATGGCATGTGCATCGTAGCTATAGCGTGGAGTGGAGATCTGTTTGAAGGTGTTATAGGGTGCGTTGCTTTCCCACAGAACCAACAGGCTGAGGTTCAGGAAGCCGGGCACGTCCATCATGAGAGTGGGGCCAGCCACTAGCATGCGCTTCTTGGAGTTATAGCCGGCGTCGGTTTTGGTGTTGAAGTCGAAACCGCCGGTCAGTCCCACGCCGCGCACCGGGCCAAACTTGTAGGGTGAGCCGGTCAGTTTTTCCAATTCAACGGTGTTGCGGTAAACGATGTAGATCTCTTGCGCGCCGTTGTTGGAGCCAGCGCCTGCCGGGTCCTTGCTGTCGGATAGCAGCATGTCGACATTGAAGAAATTGGTGCCGTACTTGTAGCCACTGACATGGTTCAAATTGATGATGTCTTTGGCGATGGCGTTGTTGTTGAAGGGTTCGGCGTACTCAGTTCCATAGCGGTAGCCGATGGAGGTGTCGCTGAAGGTTGCGGCCTGTGCGGCAAAAGTGCAAGTGAGGGTGGCTGCGCAAACAACGGCGCGTGTAAGGTTTTGGTGCATCTTGACGGTTTCCATGTGAAGTTGAGTTAAGTGGCGTGATTCCGACCACTACCTATGCAATTTGTGGGCCACTGGACAAGAACGGGCACCGTTCTTGCTCGTGGTTCAGCAGTTACACCTTGTCCAGTCCACTTTGCCGGAGTTCCCATGAAAAAACGCAGCTTCCTCACATGCACCGCTTTGGTCCTCGCAGTTTTCGCCTCAGGCGCGGTCAACGCCCAAACCACGCCCATCAAATTTCAGCTCGACTGGCGTTTTGAAGGTCCCTCGGCCCTATTCCTGACGACCGCTGCCAAGGGCTATTTCAAGGATGCCAAGCTCGATGTGTCCATCGACGCGGGCAATGGCTCCGGGGGCACCGTAACGCGTGTGGCCTCTGGCGCCTATGACATGGGCCTGGCCGACCTGGCGGCGCTGATGGAGTTCCACGCCAACAACCCGGATGCGCCCAACAAACCCATCGCCGTGATGATGGTTTACAACGACACCCCTGCCTCCGTCATGGCCCTCAAAAAGTCGGGCATTAAAACACCCGCAGACCTGAGCGGCAAAAAACTGGGTGCGCCCGTATTTGACGCCGGTCGCCGAGCCTTCCCCATTTTTGCCAAGGCCAATGCGGTCACCGGTGTGCAGTGGACCGCCATGGACCCGCCACTGCGCGAAACCATGTTGGTGCGCGGTGATGTGGACGCCATTACCGGCTTCACTTTTACGTCGTTGTTGAATCTGGAGGCCCGGGGTGTCAAGGCCGAAGACGTGGTGGTCATGCCCTACCCGGACTTCGGCGTGAAGCTGTACGGCAACGCCATCATCGTGTCACCCAAGCTGCTCAAGGACAACCCGGCTGCAGTCAAAGCCTTCCTCCTGGCATTTACCAAGGGCACCAAAGAGGTGCTGGCCAATCCGGCTGCCGCCATCGCCGACGTCAAAGCCCGCGACGGCATCATCAATGTCGATCTGGAAACCCGACGTCTCAAACTGGCCATCGACACCGTCATCAACAGCCCCAATGCCCGCGCCGAAGGTTTTGGCCAGGTCAGCGCCCCGCGCATGGCGCTGATGGCCAGCCAGGTGTCGGATGCGTTCAACACCAAGACCCGCATCAATGCGGACACGGTGTGGAACGGCTCCTTGTTGCCATCCAAGGCTGAACTGGCGATTTTGCCCAAGAAGTGATGCGCGTTTCGTTCCCGCCGTTGCTCTAAAAGTGATAGCTGGCTACGCAGTGAATACGGCGCCTTGAGGCCAATTTAATGACTAACTCATCGCAAAATCAGTCCCCATGGTTTGTTGACTTTCAGGACGTCTGGCTGGCCTACAACGAAGAGTTGCTGCAGCAGAACCACTTCGCGGTCGAGGCCATTGACCTCAAGGTGCGACGGGGCGAGTTCATTGCCATCGTGGGGCCGTCGGGTTGCGGCAAGTCCACCTTCATGAAGCTGACCACGGGCCTGAAGATGCCGACCATGGGCAAGATCCTGATTGATGGCCAGCCGGTGAAGGGCCCGCTCAAGATCTCGGGCATGGCGTTTCAGGCCCCGTCCCTGTTGCCGTGGCGCACCACGGTGGACAACGTGTTGCTGCCGCTGGAAATTGTGGAGCCCTTTCGCAGCAGCTTCAAGGCCAAGCGTCAGGAATACGAAGAGCGCGCGCGGCGCTTGCTGCAAAAGGTGGGCTTGGGCGGTTATGAAGACAAATTCCCGTGGCAACTGTCCGGCGGTATGCAGCAGCGCGCCAGCATTTGCCGTGCGCTGATTCATGAGCCCAAGATGCTCCTGCTGGATGAGCCTTTTGGTGCACTCGACGCCTTCACCCGGGAGGAGCTGTGGTGCATCCTGCGAGACCTGTGGACTGAGCAGCAGTTCAACGTGATTCTGGTCACGCACGATTTGCGTGAATCGGTGTTTCTGGCCGACACGGTGTACGTCATGAGCAAAAGCCCGGGCCGCTTTGTGGTCAAGCGGGAAATTGAGCTGCCTCGTCCGCGTGATCTGGAAATCACCTACACCAAAGAGTTTTCCGACATCGTGCACGAACTCAGGGGCCATATTGGTGCGATTCGCCAAACCAGTGCAGTCACAGCGGCAATAGTCACCCCATAAGGCACAACATGAACAAGAAACAAGTGGAAATGTGGGCTCCGTGGATCCTGCTGGTCGTCATTATTGTGATGTGGCAGATTCTGTGCTCGGCGCTGGAGGTGTCCGAGTTCATCTTTCCCAGTCCGTGGCGCATCTGGACCCAGTTCATGGAGTTCAAAAGCATCATCGCCGCGCACGCCTGGCGCACCTATTGGGTGACCATGGCAGGTTTTGGCCTGGCCATTGTGGTGGGTGTGCTGCTCGGTTTTGTGATTGGCAGTTCGCGCCTGGCCTATGCCGCCGTGTACCCGCTGATGACCGGCTTCAACGCCTTGCCCAAGGCGGCATTTGTGCCGATTTTGGTGGTCTGGTTCGGTATTGGCGTGGGGCCGGCCATCCTGACGGCGTTTCTGATCAGCTTCTTTCCCATCATGGTCAACATCGCGACGGGCCTTGCTACCTTGGAGCCTGAACTGGAGGACGTTTTGCGCGTATTGGGTGCCAAGCGCTGGGATGTGCTGGTCAAGGTGGGCCTGCCGCGTTCCATGCCCTACTTTTACGGGTCGTTGAAGGTGTCCATCACGCTGGCCTTTGTGGGAACCACAGTGTCCGAGATGACCGCCGCCAATGAGGGCATTGGGTACCTGCTGATCTCGGCCGGTTCGGCCATGCAGATGGGACTGGCTTTTGCGGGCCTGGTGGTGGTGGGCGCCATGGCCATGGTGATGTACGAGTTGTTCAGTGTCATCGAGCGGCACACCACCGGTTGGGCGCACCGCAGCTCGCACAGCTAACGTCACCCACCAAGAAAAAATCCCCCGCATCCGTGAAGACGCAGGGGACAACGCAGAGCCCATTCTGCGGGAGACAAACCTTAGAAACCCGTAGGGTACTCAGCAACTTTGATGCCACATTGATCTAAAGGTCGATAATTTATCCAGAAGACTGCCCAAGGAGTACATGAATATGCGTAGAACTGCGACACGCCTGCTGGCTATCGTTGCATTGGCAGCAGCGCCTTTGGCACAGGCGGCCGATGGTGTGGCGCCCAATCGGATACTGATCGGCCAGAGCATTACCCTACAGGGTGGCAAGAATGACTACGGCAGCGCGGTGCAGGCAGGGGTGCAGACCTATCTCCAGGTCGTCAACAGCCGCGGTGGGGTGCATGGGCGCCAGATCGTCCTCAAAACGCTCGACGATGACAACAAGACAGACAAGGCAGAAGCCAACGTGCAGCAGTTGGTGGAGCAGGACAAGGTATTTATGCTGTTTGGTTCGATTGAAGGTGGTCCGTCTACCGCCGTCATGAAAGTCGCCAACAAGTTGTCGGTTCCGTTTTTCGGCCCCATGGCGGGGTCCCCCACCTTGCGCAGACCCTTTCAACCCCTCGTGTTTCCGGTTCGCGCCGAGCACAGGGACGAGTTCAGGGCGCTCATCTCCCAAGCCAAAAATCTGGGCATGGGCAAGGTTGCGTTCCTTCGGTCGGATTCTGAGGTAGGCGCGCAGCACTTGGCCAATGTGAAGCTGATCTGCGCAGAGTTGGGTAGCGAGTTGGTGGCAGACATGCCATTCAAGGCTGATATCAATGAGGCGCAGGTCGAGAAGCTGGTGCAGCAGGCCGAGCAAGCGGGTGCGCAAATGGTGCTGAACCATGGGAGCAGCGGTGTCTATGAGACGTTTATACGGAAGTCCCGTGCCCGCGGGGCTCGTATCACGTTTTATGGAGTGAACTCGGGCTCGACGCAGTTGGCCAAGCACCTGGGGGAGTTGGCGCACGGCATGGTTTTTTCGCAGGTGGTGCCTAGCCCGTGGGAGCGCAAAACCAGCATCACCCGCGAGTACCAGGACGAATTTGCCAAAGCCAGGCCAGGTGACGAGTTTTCATATGGGAGCCTGGAAGGCTACGTGACCGCCAAGGCGCTGGTCATGGCCTTGCGGCTGGCGGGCCCCAACCCCACGCGCGAGGGTTTTTTGCTGGCACTGGACGGTGCCCGGATGGACCTCAATGGACTGAAGGCCGTTTATGACCGCGACCTTCACCAGGGCCTGAACTTTGTCGATCTCTCGATCGTGACACGCGAGTCCAAGTTTCGGCATTGATTCCAGGGTTGGCCCTTTCGGTGCATCATTTTGGTGCAATCGATCCAATCGCCGTGGTCAAATTTTCTTTTTTCAGAGTCTTTTTGAAAATAGCCCTAAATAACCCCCTAAATCTGCCGTTAATAAACGTACGTCTACATAGAAAAGTAACTGGAGGGGGCCAAAAACCCTAGCATCATGCAATTGCCATCCATTGATCGAAACCCAAATCTGAGGCCATCCGGCTCAGAGATGGGTTCGTCTGGGGCAAACAGGGTGATACCGATAGCCCCAGTGAATCCGGCGGTGAGTGCAAGCCCATCCATTGCGCCGGTACCCAGCGTCATTGACATGGTCAACCCGGCGCTCAAGACCAATGAAGGCGAGCCGGTGCACACCAGCGTGTCGGACCCCGGTCGGCGTGGCTCTGAAGCCGCAACCTCCCCAAAAGACTGGACCATTCACCGCCCGGCTGCGGAAAAGGCGGAAGTGCCGCCGCCCAAGCCGATGTACGAAGTGCTGATGGACCACATCAAGAGTATGTGGACGGCCAGCGCCAGCGCGATCCAGTTGGAGCAGGTCAACAACCAGCTCAATCCGCCGGTCGCGGTGGTGCCTTCAGAGGCGCCGGGCAACCTGGCCAAGGAAGTGCTGGTTTACGACCCGAACATCATCAAGAAGAACGAGAAGATCTGATCGCGGGTTGGCGCCGCAATAGGTCTTTGGCCTAACATTGCGGCTATGCATACCAGCGCCCTTGTTCTTTTCTCCGGTGGACAGGATTCCACCACCTGCCTTGCCCACGCCCTGCAACGCTACGAGCGTGTGGAAACCATTGCCTTCGACTACCGCCAGCGCCACAGTGTCGAGCTGGATGCACGTCTGGTCGTATTGACAAAGATTCGCGAGCAATTTCCCCAGTGGGCACCCAAAATGGGCGAAGACCACTTGCTCGACCTTGCTGTGCTGGGCTCGGTTAGCGAGACATCGCTGACCCGACAGACTGCCTTCAAAATGGAAAGCTCGGGTTTGCCCAATACTTTTGTGCCGGGGCGAAACCTGCTATTTCTCACGCTCGCGGCAGCGGTGGCCTACCGGCGCGACCTGCAGGTCATCGTCACTGGCGTGTGCGAGACCGATTTTTCCGGCTACCCGGATTGTCGTGATGACACCATGAAAGCGATGCAACTGGCGCTCTCGCTGGGCATGGACAAGCGCTTCCTGATTGAAACCCCGCTGATGTGGATTGACAAGGCCGCCACCTGGGCCATGGCCGAGTCACTGGGCGGACAGCCGCTGGTGGACTTGATCATTGAGCACACCCACACCTGCTACCTGGGTGACCGCGAGCACCGCCACGCCTGGGGCTACGGCTGCGGCGAGTGCCCGGCCTGCGTTCTGCGTGCCAGAGGCTACGACAAACATACGGCAAAAACCTGATGGCAAAAAGTGCTTCTAGCCCCCGCAAAATAAGCGTAAGGCGCTATATATTCAGTAGCATTTAACATGGGCTCAGTTGCGAATGCCGCTGGCCACATGGCCTGATGGCACATGGCGCGCTGCCGATTCAATGTGCCCCGTCTGGTCATCAAAGAAGAAGTCGGGTTCAAACTCGCGCAAGAACTCGCCTTTGTCCAGGCCGCCCAGAAACATGGCCTCATCGACTTCAATGTTCCAGTTCATCAGAGTGCGAATGGCACGTTCGTGGGCCGGTGCGCTGCGGGCCGTGACCAACGCAGTTCGAATGCGCATTTGCGGCGTGGCGGCTTGCTGCAGACGGTGCAGCGCCACCAGTAGGGGCTTGAAAGGGCCGTCGGGCAGTGGCAACGCTACCTTGTCCTTCTCGTGCTGCTGGAAAGCATTCAACCCGTGCGACTGGTATATGCGCTCGGCCTCGTCGCTGAACAGCACCGCGTCGCCGTCAAATGCGATGCGCACTTCGCTCGGGTGTGCATCGCTGGCGTGGGCAGATTGTGGGTAGACCTGCGCTGCCGGCACGTCGGCCGCCAACGCAGCCCGCACATCGCTCAGGTGGGTACTCAAAAACAGGTTGGCGCGCAGGGGCTTCAGGTAGCGCCATGGCGGCTCGCCCCGCGTGAAGGAGCAACGGATGATGGGCAACGCGTAGTGCGCGGCCGACTTCATCACCCGCAGTCCGCTCACCGGGTCGTTGCGCGACAGGATGACGACCTCAACCTTTTGGGACGCGTCCGTGTTGAACGCCAGCAGCTTTTGCACCAGTGAAAACGCCACACCGGGTTTGGCCGGCAGGTCCAGCCGCTCCAGTTGCAGGCGCATGTAAGCGGTGTCGTCGGCCTGCTCGAAAACCTCGTTCTCTTCTTCAAAGTCGAACAAGGCGCGGCTGGAGATAGCCACCACCAATTTGCCGTCCAGAGAGATTGTCATATCAGTTTTGCAAAAACATCCGGTACACCGGGTTGGTCGTTTCTTCTACAAAGGGGTAGGCTAGCGTTTGCAGGAACTTGGCAAATGCCTTGTCATCCGTCTTGGGCACCTGCAACCCGACCAGAATGCGACCGTAGTCTGCGCCCTGGTTGCGGTAGTGGAACAGGCTGATATTCCAGCCCGGGCGCATCAGACTCAAAAACTTCATCAGCGCACCGGGCCGCTCGGGGAACACAAAACGCAGCAGGCGTTCGTCCTGCGCCAGGCTGGAGATGCCGCCCACCATGTGGCGAATGTGCTCCTTGGCCAACTCATCGTGGGTCAGGTCCAGGGTTTTGAAGCCGTGTTTGGTGAAGTTGGCTGCCACCTTGGCAGATTCGCCCCGCGCCTGCGTGGTCAGGCCCACAAACACATGGGCCTGTGCGGCGTCGCTGATGCGGTAGTTGAACTCGGTCACGTTGCGCGGGCCGCCGGGCAGCTCGCCAATCAGTTCGCAAAAGCGCTTGAAGCTGCCACGCGCTTCCGGAATGGTGACCGCAAACAGGGCCTCGCGCTCCTCGCCCACCTCGGCCCGCTCGGCCACAAAGCGCAGTCGGTCAAAATTCATGTTGGCACCGCACAGAATGGCAGCGTAGGTTTCGCCCTTGGTCTTGTTTTTGGCGACGTACTGCTTGATGGCCGCCACGCCCAATGCACCTGCGGGCTCCACAATGCTGCGGGTGTCGATGAACACGTCTTTGATGGCGGCGCACACGGCGTCGGTGTCCACGGTCATGTATTCGTCCACCAGATTGCTGGCCACGCGGAAGGTTTCCTCGCCCACCAGCTTCACGGCGGTGCCGTCGGAGAACAGGCCCACATCGGGTAAGGTGACGCGGTTTTTGGCAACGACTGACTGGATCATGGCGTCAGAGTCGTTCATCTGCACCCCAATCACCTTGATGCGTGGGTCCACTGCCTTGATGTAGTTGGCAATTCCGGCAATCAGGCCGCCGCCGCCAATGGCCACAAACACGGCGTCCAGAGCCGGTCGCCCTGTCGTTTCCGGTGTTGCGGGTGGATTGCGCAGATGCAGGGTTTGCACCTGGCGCAGCATTTCCATGGCAATGGTGCCCTGCCCGGCAATGACGTCGGGGTCGTCGAACGGGTGCACAAAGGTCAAACCCAGCTTCTTTTGCAGAGTCAGTGAATGGTTGTAGGCATCCGAATAACTGTCGCCAAACAGCACCACTTCGCCACCAAAGCCACGCACCGCGTCCACTTTGAGTTGCGGCGTGGTGGTTGGCATGACGATCACGGCACGCGTGCCCAGCTTGGCGGCGCTGAGCGCAACGCCCTGCGCGTGGTTGCCGGCGGAGGCACAAATCACGCCGTTCTTGAGCTGCTCGGCGCTGAGTTGCGCCATTTTGTTGTAGGCCCCGCGCAGCTTGAAGCTGCGCACCGGCTGCTGGTCTTCGCGCTTGAGTAAAACCGTGTTGTGCAGGCGCTTGCCCAGTTGTTTGGCCGGCTCCAGCGCTGACTCGGCGGCTACGTCATAGACGCGTGCGGTCAGGATCTTCTTCAGGTAGTCGGCGGGGGTCAGGTGTTTTGTTTTTTTGTCCGTCATGTCAGGTTCTATTGGTCAAACGCTTCTGGTTCGGCAGGGGGTACTTGGGCCAATGCTGCTCGAAATTTCTCAGATGAGCCGCGCGCCGCGCGCTCATTCAGGTACTGCTCGGTGGCTAGGGCAGAAACCTTTTCGGCGACTGCGGAGGCGATAAATTGGTTCATGGATACCTGGTCTTGTCGCGCGATGTCTCGGGCCAGCCTATGCAGTGAGTCAGGTAATCTGATGCTGATAGCGCTCATGGATGTTTCTCCTCCAAAAATTGCAAAAATTCGCGTGGCGTTTGTACCGGCACACCGAGGGGTTGGGCGCGTTTGAAGTCGGCCACATTCCAGGTAATGATCCGCGCGTTGGCTTTGACGGCCAATTCCAGCACAAAGTCATCCCCGGGGTCTTTCAGCACGGGCCGCCAAAGGTAATAAATCTTGTGCTGCGTGGCCCGAGCGCACATGAAATCCACCACATCGTCAATTTGTTGCGCGCTTAAAGTCAGCAAACCCCTTTTTAGGACTGCCTCATATTCAGCCACCAAAGGTGTGGAAATGTGCAGCTGGAATAGATCTGCCTCCAGCATGGATAGCAATCGGTAGGAAGTGCCGTTTGACGATCTGAGCGCCGTGACCAGCACATTAGTGTCGATAACGATCTGTGGCTTCATTTTGGTATTATAGGGAATACCGAAACATTTGAAGTGGGAGAGTTTCTATGGAATGCACAGTCAGCTGGACCGGCGGTTTGAACACCCGCTCAGGTATGGGCTTTGTCGCCGAAACCGGCAGCGGCCACACCCTGGTAATGGACGGCGCGCCAGACGCCGACAAGCCCGAGAACGGAGGGCAGAACTTGGCTCCACGTCCCCTTGAAACGGTGCTTGCCGGCACGGGCGGTTGCACCGCCTATGACGTGGTGCTGATCTTGAAGCGCGGTCGTCACGCCGTGCAGGGCTGCACCGTCAAGCTCACGGCGGAGCGCGCTGAAACCGAACCCAAGGTCTTCACAAAGATCCACATGCACTTCACGGTGACCGGTAAAGGCGTCCCCGCCACCGCCGTGGAGCGTGCAATAGCCATGAGCCACGAGAAGTATTGCTCTGCCAGCATCATGCTGGCCAAGACGGCAGATATCACGACCAGTTTTGAGTTGCTAGAGAGCTGAGGCCACTAGCGCAGTGTTGAACCTGTGTGTGGCTAGACGTGGTGCGCCACAGTGGTCATCACCTTGGCCGCTGCGCGCATCAGGTCTTTTACGGGGGCGGGCAAATCCATGGCTCCAGCCTCTTTTGCATCTTGCGCATGGCGTAGCTCGTCATCGCGCATCTGGGACACGATGGCGCGTGAAGCATGGTCGCCAGGCGGCAGTTTGTCGAGGTGGCTTTGCAAGTGCGCGCCAACTTGCACTTCGGTTTCGACCACAAAGCCCAGGCTGACCGCATCGCCCAGTCGGCCTGCCAGAAGGCCCAGTCCAAAAGCGCCTGCGTACCAAAGCGGATTGAGCAGGGACGGGCGCGCATTCAGCTCTTTCAGACGCTGCTCGGTCCACGCCAGGTGGTCGGTCTCTTCCGTGCAGGCACGCGTGAAATGGGCACGCAGAGCCGGGTTGCGGGTGGTCAAGGCCTGCGCCGTGTAGAGTGCTTGGGCGCATACCTCGCCCACGTGGTTGACGCGCATAAGCGAGGCTGCGGCACGACTCTCCGCGGCATTCAGCTCGGTGGTCTGGTCGGCCAAAGTCGGGCAGGCAAGCGCTGCGCGGGGCTTTGTAAACAAGGTGCGCAGGGCGGAATCAGCGGCGTTTAGCAGCGAGTCCATGGTCAAACTCCGTGAAAGCATCAGTATGGCAGTCTACCGCGAGTGCGGGGCGGGAAATACGAAACAAATTGTTGCAAACCAGCAACGGCGACGCCCGTAAAACGGGGTTTTAGAGGCATTTATCCACCAATGCTTTGCCAAACCAACAGGGGTCTGTTGCAATAGGCGTAACTTCCTGACACAGGAGGTTGGCCCGGGGTTTCGACCCCGCAGGACCTTAGCCCGCTGTATAACCTTTTTGAGAAACCCGAAATGAAAAAAACCCTCATCGCTTTGGCTGCTCTGGCAGCAACCGGCGCATCGTTCGCCCAAGTTACCATTTACGGAACCATTGACGCAGCCTTAGTTAGCCAAACTGCTGACGGAAGTCTTTCCAGGACCAAGGTTGATTCTTCTGGCATGAGCACCGCCAAATTCGGCTTCACCGGTGTTGAAGACATCGGCGGCGGCATGAAAGGCCTGTTCAAACTGGAAGGTGGCGTGAACCCTGATACGGGTACAGGCACCGCTTCCAATACACTCAATCAGGCAGCTGGCGGCGGCGTTGTTCCTGGATGTGCTAGCACTGCTGGTGCACCTTGTGCAGCAACGGTCAATGCGTCCGCCCTCGGCGTAGCTGGTACGCAAGGTCTGACATTTAACCGTTACGCCTACGTTGGCGTGAGCGGTGGCTTTGGTGAAATCCACATCGGTCGCGAGTACACGGGTACATTTATTACTGGTGCTGCTACCGATCCGTTCGGTCTGGCTGGCCCTGCTAACCAACTGTACATGACTCAAAATATTGGTGCTCTTGTTGCGCCACAAGCAACCTACACCAGCGGCAGCAATATGCTGACGTACATTACACCCGTGTTCGCTGGCGGTTTGAGCGCTGTAGCCCAAGTTTGGCAAGGTGAAACCGCTTCCAACGCTGCAAACTCGGGCGCTGGTGACGGCTACTCTGTGTCTGCCAAGTTCGCCGATGGCCCCATCTACGTGCAAGCTGGTCAGCAAGTGACCAAGGGAACGGTCGCAGCACCATCTGCAACTGCATTGCAGACCTTTGGTGACTACACGATGTCTGATTTCACCGCTACGTACAACTTTGGTGTTGCCAAGGTGGTCTACTACTACGGTGCTGAAGAGCTGGTTGGCTTGACCGGCAATGCTGCCCAGAAAGCCAAGAACACCTCCAACTTGCTGGGTGTGATTGTTCCCGTCGGTGCTTTCAACTTCAAGGCTGACTACATTCAATCTGTCTACAACACTGGTGCTGGTGGCAAAGACAACGTGGGTACACAGTACGCTCTGGGTGCAGACTACGCACTCTCCAAGCGCACGACTGCATACGGTACCTGGGCTAGCGTATCCCAAGACACTGGCGCTAACTTTACTGCCTATGGCGCCAAACTGTCAGCAGTTGCCGGCAATTCTTCGCAAGCATTCGCTATCGGCCTGCGCCACACTTTCTAATCTAACGCTGGCGTAAGCCAGTGGTTGATTTTGATTAACAAAACCCCGCTGTGGCAACACGGCGGGGTTTTTGCCGTTTGCGAGCGTCGAATATTCTTCCTTGCCGTGTTGTTGACTGATGCCTTTCCGAGTCGATCTGACTGTTATCGTTGCAAAACCACTACATCCAAGGCGCTAATTGACCCTAGTACCTAAACTTTTGGGTGAGACGTCATAAAATTCACATCTGGATTAACCCTATTGGAAAAAACCCTCATGAAAAAAGC
>JBAWYQ010000065.1:0-19389 GCA_037143475.1 Burkholderiales bacterium
TGTCGCCCGCGTGCGTGCCGACCATGCCGCCGCCCAGAATCTTGCCGTGGCCGTGCGCCTCCGGGGAATCGTCAAACAGCAGCTTGGTGACGCCTTCATCGCGACCATTGGCAATGGCGCGGCCCGACGCGTTCCACGGGAACAGGCCCTTCTTGACCTTGATGCCCTGCGCCTTGGCCTGGTCTTCAGTGAGGCCAACCCAGGCCACTTCGGGGTCTGTGTAGGCCACGGATGGAATCACACGGGCGTTGAATGCGGCAGCAGCCAATTCTTTGTCACCTTGCAGTTCACCGGCAATCACTTCAGCCGCCACATGGGCCTCGTGCACCGCCTTGTGCGCCAGCATGGGCTGGCCCACGATGTCGCCGATGGCGAAAATGTGGGGCACGTTGGTGCGCATCTGGATGTCGACGTTGATGAAGCCACGGTCGGTGACGGCCACTCCAGCCTTCTCCGCCGCAATCTTCTTGCCATTGGGCGTGCGGCCCACGGCTTGCAGCACCAGGTCGTACACCTGCGGTGCGGGGGCCGTGCCGCCCTCCTCTGCCGATGCAAACGTCACTTCAATGCCTTCGGGCAAGGCGCGTGCGCCTACCGTCTTGGTTTTGAGCATGATGTTATCGAAACGCGGTGCGTTCATTTTTTGCCAGATTTTGACCAGGTCACGGTCGGCGCCTTGCATCAGGCCGTCCAGCATTTCCACCACATCCAGCCGTGCGCCCAGCGTGCTGTAGACGGTGCCCATTTCCAGGCCGATGATGCCACCGCCCAGAATCAGCATGCGCTTGGGGACTTCTTTCAGCGCTAGCGCACCGGTGGAGTCCACCACGCGCGGATCATTGGGCATGAAGGGCAGGCGCACGGCTTGACTGCCTGCGGCGATGATGGCCTTTTTGAAGCCAATGACCTTCTTGCTGCCCGTCTTGTCTTGCGATGTGCCGGTAGTCTCTTCCACTTCAACGTGGTTGGCTCCCACAAACGCGCCGTAACCCCGCACGATGGTGACTTTGCGCATCTTGGCCATGGCGGCAAGGCCACCGGTGAGCTTGGTAACAACTTTTTCCTTATGGCCGCGCAGCTTGTCGATGTTGACCACCGGTGCGCCAAAGTCCACGCCCAGGGCAGCCATGTGACTGACCTCGTCCATCACGGCAGCAACATGCAGCAGCGCCTTGGACGGGATGCAGCCCACGTTCAGGCACACGCCACCGAGTTGCGCATAACGCTCGACGATGATGACCTTGAGGCCCAGGTCCGCCGCGCGAAAGGCCGCTGAGTACCCGCCGGGGCCGGCACCCAGCACCAGCAGATCACAGTCCAGATCGACCGTGCCGGCATAGCTGGCGCCAGCGGGGGCAGCTACAACAGCAGCGACCGACACAGGCGCTATAGCTTTAGGAGCTGCTTGCGCTGTATCTACGGGGGCCACAGCCTGATTTGATGATGCAGAACCCGCACCATCGGCAGATTCGAGCATGACCACCAGCGAACCTTGCTTGACCTTGTCGCCCAGCGCGACTTTGAGCTCCTTGACAACTCCGCCGTGGCTGGAGGGGATCTCCATCGAGGCTTTGTCGCTCTCCACGGTGATCAGGCTTTGCTCGGCGCGGATGGTGTCACCCACTTTAACCATCAATTCAATGACGGTGACTTCGTCGAAGTCGCCAATGTCGGGGACTTTGATTTCGATAATGCTCACAGTAAAACCCTCCGGAAGTCGCCAAGAATCTGGCCGAGGTACACGTTGAAGCGGGCCGCTGCGGCACCATCGATGACACGGTGGTCCCACGTCAATGAAAGCGGCAACATTAGACGAGGCACAAAAGCCTTGCCGTCCCAAACCGGTTGCATCGTGGACTTGCACACCCCCATGATGGCCACCTCCGGTGCGTTGATGATGGGCGTGAAGTAGCGCCCGCCAATGCCACCCAGGCTGGAGATGGTGAACGAGGCGCCGGTCATCTCGGCCGGGCTCAATTTGCCGTCACGCGCTTTTTTGGCCAGTTCGCCCATCTCGACCGAGATCTGCATGATGCCTTTCTTGTCGGCATCCTTGATCACCGGCACCATCAGGCCGTTGGGCGTGTCTGCCGCAAAACCGATGTGATAGAACTGCTTGTAGATCAGCGCATCGCCGTCCAGCGAGCTGTTGAACTCGGGGAACTTCTTGAGCGCAGCCACGCAGGCCTTGATCAGGAAGGCCAGCATCGTCACTTTGACCCCCGACTTCTCGTTTTCCTTGTTGGTGGAGACGCGGAAGGCTTCCAGATCGGTGATGTCGGCATCGTCGTGGTTGGTGACGGCCGGAATCATGATGGCGTTGCGCAGCAGGTTGGCACCGCTGATCTTCTTGATGCGCGACAACTCCTTGCGCTCGATGGGGCCGAACTTGGCAAAGTCCACCTTGGGCCACGGAATCAAGCCCAAGCCCGCGCCATCGTTGCCAGAACCGCCTGCAGCCCCCTTGGACTGTGCCTGAGCAGCTATCGTTTGCGTAGCGCCGCTCATGACCGAACGGGTGAAGGATTGCACGTCGGCGTCCGTGATGCGACCTTTGAGGCCACTGCCTTTGACTTCACTCAAGGGCACACCGAGTTCGCGCGCGTATTTGCGGACCGACGGCGATGCATGGGGCAGCCCAATCGGTGCACTAGTGGGGTTGTGTGCCGCAACGGCTGCGAACGGAGCCGCTGTAGCCGCCGCAACTGCTACAGAAACAGGAGCTGCTTGCGCAGCCACCACGGGGGCCACAGGTGTATTTGGCGCTGAAGCTGCAACTGCAGCGGCCGCTGGAGCGGGCGTGGAGCCAGCGCCCTCGCCTTCGAGCGTCACCACCAGCGAGCCTTGCTTGACCTTGTCGCCCAGCGCGACTTTGATGGCAGTGACCACACCGGCGTGGCTGGACGGGATTTCCATGGAAGCCTTGTCGGACTCCACGGTGATGAGCGACTGTTCGGTCTTGACCGTGTCGCCAACCTTGACCATCAGTTCAATGACGGTGACTTCATCAAAGTCGCCGATATCGGGGACTTGAATATCGATAGTTGCCATTTCATTCTTCCTAGTTGGGGTCAGAGCACATTTGCTACGGAAAGTGGTCCGACCCACAAAGTTTCAGTTGTTACGCGTACAGTGGGTTGATCTTGTCGGTCTTGATGCCGTACTTGGCAATCGCTTCAACGACCTTGCTGACGGGCACGGTGCCTTCTTCGCTCAGCGCTTTCAAAGCGGCCACCACGATGAAATGGCGATTCACTTCGAAGTGCTCGCGCAGCTTGCTGCGGAAGTCGCTGCGGCCAAAGCCGTCAGTACCCAGTACCTTGTAGTTGCGACCCTTCGGGATAAAGGGACGAATCTGCTCGGCATAGGCCTTCATGTAATCGGTCGACGCCACTACCGGACCAGTGTGCTTCTCCAACTGCTGCGCCACGAAGGAAACGCGCGGTGCGTCAGCCGGGTGCAGCAGGTTGAAGCGTTCGCAGTCCTGACCTTCGCGGGTGAGTTCGTTGAAGCTGGGGCAGCTCCAGACGTTGGCCGCAACGCCCCAGTCTTTTTCCAGCAACTCTTGCGCGGCAATCGACTCGCGCAGAATAGTGCCCGAGCCCAGCAACTGCACGCGCGGCGTCAGCTTGGCGCCTTCCTTGCACAGGTACATGCCCTTGATGATCTGCTCTTCGGTACCCACCGTCAGGCCCGGCATGGCGTAGTTTTCGTTCAACAACGTGATGTAGTAAAAAACGTTGTCCTGCTTCTCCACCATGCGTTTGAGGCCATGGTGCAGGATGACGCCCACTTCGTGCGCAAAGGTCGGGTCGTAGCTGATGCAATTCGGAATGGTGCCCGCCATGATGTGGCTGTGGCCGTCTTCGTGCTGCAGGCCTTCGCCGTTGAGCGTGGTGCGCCCTGACGTGCCACCCAGCAGGAAACCACGCGCCTGCATGTCGCCAGCCGCCCAGGCCAGGTCGCCAATGCGCTGGAAGCCAAACATGGAGTAGTACACATAGAACGGCAGCATGATGCGGTTGCTGGTGCTGTAGCTCGTCGCCGCGGCAATCCAGCTGCTCATGCCGCCGGCTTCGTTGATGCCCTCTTGCAGAATCTGGCCGGCCTTGTCTTCGCGGTAGTACATGACCTGGTCTTTGTCGACCGGGGTGTAGTTCTGGCCAGCGGGGTTGTAGATACCGATCTGGCGAAACAGGCCTTCCATACCAAACGTTCGCGCCTCGTCCACCAGAATAGGCACGACACGCGGACCCAGCGCCTGGTCACGCAACAGCGTGGTCAGGAAGCGCACATAGGCCTGCGTGGTGGAGATTTCGCGGCCCTCAGCAGTCGGCTCGATGACCGATTTGAACGTATCCAGGGATGGCACCGTAAATTGCTCGTCCGCCTTGACGCGGCGGTGTGGCAGGTAACCACCCAGCGCCTTGCGGCGCTCGTGCAGGTAGCGCATTTCGGGTGTGTCGTCAGCCGGCTTGTAGAACGGCAGGTTGGGCAAGTCGCTATCGGGAATCGGGATATTGAAGCGGTCGCGGAAGGCTTTGATATCTTCGTCGGTCAGCTTTTTGGTCTGGTGCACATTGTTCTTGCCCTCGCCCGCCTTGCCCATGCCAAAGCCCTTGACGGTCTTGATCAGCAGCACGGTGGGTTGGCCCTTGTGGTTGACAGCCTTGTGGAAGGCGGCATAGACCTTCTTGGAGTCGTGGCCACCACGGCGCAGGCCAAACACCTCTTCGTCGCTCATCTTGGAGACCATCTCCAGCGTGCGTGGGTCCTTGCCAAAGAAATGCTTGCGCACAAAGGCACCATCGTTGGCCTTCATGGCCTGGTAGTCGCCGTCCAGCGTGTCCATCATGACCTTGCGCAACGCACCTTCCTTGTCGCGTGCCAGCAGCGGATCCCAGCCGGAGCCCCAGATCAACTTGATCACGTTCCAGTCGGAGCCACGGAATTCGCCTTCCAGTTCCTGGATGATCTTGCCGTTGCCACGCACCGGGCCGTCCAGACGTTGCAGATTGCAGTTGATGACAAACACCAGGTTGTCGAGTTTTTCGCGTGCAGCCAGTCCGATGGCGCCGAGCGACTCGACCTCATCCATTTCGCCGTCGCCACAGAAAACCCAGACCTTGCGGTTTTCGGTATTGGCAATGCCACGGGCGTGCAGATATTTCAAAAAGCGAGCCTGATAAATGGCCATCAACGGGCCCAGTCCCATCGATACGGTGGGGAACTGCCAGAACTCGGGCATCAGCTTGGGGTGCGGGTAGCTCGACAGGCCCTTGCCATCGACTTCCTGACGGAAGTTGAGCAACTGCTCTTCCGTCAAACGCCCTTCCATGAAGGCCCGCGCATAGACACCGGGCGACACGTGACCCTGGATGTAGAGGCAATCGCCCCCATGCTCTTTGCCAGGCTCGGCCGTCTCGGCGTGCCAGAAGTGGTTGAAGCCGGCGCCAAACAGGCTGGCTAGCGAAGCAAATGAGCCGATGTGACCGCCCAGGTCACCGCCGTCAATGGGGTGGTGGCGGTTCGCCTTGACCACCATGGCCATGGCGTTCCAGCGCATATAGGCGCGCAGGCGCTCTTCGATTTCCAGATTGCCGGGTGAGCGCTCTTCCTGTTCCGGCGTAATGGTGTTGACGTAGGCCGTGTTCGCCGAAAACGGCATATCCAGACTCTGCTGGCGCGCATGGTCCAACAATTGTTCGAGCAGGAAGTGAGCCCGCTCAGGACCTTCACTTTGAATGACGGCGGACAAGGCGTCCATCCATTCACGGGTTTCCTGGCTGTCCAGGTCTTGAGGCTGGGCGCTCGCTGCGCCTGACGGAACTGCTGACATGTTGTCTCCTGTTTGTTTTAACGAATTTAGTACGTTCTACCTATTTTGACACAACTTTCTGAAAATTTCAACTGGTGCTTTTCTATCTCATAATGTGAATTATAAAAACGCGAACGTTCGTGCTCTGGCCTACACTTAAAGCATGCCCTTGCCAAGTCTCAGTTCCCTTTCAAAGCCGTTGGCCTTGTCGACCCTGGATCGTGCCCGTCGCTGGTGGCATCGGCTGGCACCGCACCGGCAAGACAGAGTGGCCGGGTTGGCGCCGTTGGCTGCCGTATTGCTTTTTTTTGCGGCAATCGTGTCAGCGCTTGGATATTTGCGTCTGGAAGAAATTGACCGGGAACAGCAGGCCGTACAGCGTGACGTCGAGTACACCCAACAACGCCTGCGACTGCGTCTTCTGGAGCGCCAGGAACAGCTGATGCGCATTGCGCGCGAAATCTCCAACCGTGAGCTGGACGTCGAAGACTTCCGGGCCCGAGCACGGTCCATGCTTAACCAGTATCCCGAGCTACAGGGGTTGGCCTGGATTGATGAACGTCGCAAGGTGAAGTCCGCTATTGGCACCGCAGTGCTGGTGTCAAGCCAACTGACCACAGGCGCCGACACGGTTCCCCGCAATGACACCATGAGTGGCTTCATGATGGCGCGTGAATCACAGCAGCCGACCTACATTCAGCCACTGGGTACACCCAGCGACACACCATTTCTGCAAATGCATTTGCCGCTGACGGACCGGGCCCGATTTTCCGGCGTGATGCTGGCAGAGTATTCGGTGGACGGTCTCTATCGGTATGGAGTACCCACCGAGGTGACCTCACGTTACGCCATTTCTTTGCAGGACGCCAAGGGCGGGCTTTTGACCGGCACAGCCATACCGGCGCAAAAAACAGTCAAAAATCTGCTGCCATGGACCAGCCCCACCAACGAATACGCGATGCCCGTGTCGCCGGTGGGCAGTGCACTCGTGGTGAAAGGCCAGGCGTACCGCGCTTCACTGGGTGTGATCGGCAGTGGCCTTTTCTGGTTGGTTAGCGCATTGAGCGTTATGACGGCATGGATGCTGATTGCCAACTGGCGCCACACACGCAGACGCGTTCAGGCCCAGCAGGCACTCCTGTCGGAAACCACGTTTCGACGGGCCATGGAAAACTCCATGCTCACCGGCATGCGCGCCATGGACTTGCAAGGCCGTATCACCTACGTCAACGCAGCATTCTGTCAAATGACAGGCTGGACGGAATCCGAACTGGTCGGACGCACCGCGCCGTTTCCCTATTGGCCTGAGAACGACCGCGACCAGCTCAACTCCGTACTCACCGAGGAACTATCGGGAAAGACCACGCCGGGTGGCATTCAAGTGCGGGTCATGCGGCGCAACAACAGCTTGTTTGACGCACGGCTCTATGTGTCGCCGCTGATCGACGCGCTAGGCAAGCAAACGGGCTGGATGACGTCCATGACCGACATTACAGAACCCAATCGCGTGCGTGAGCAATTGTCGGCTTCTCACGAACGCTTCACCACAGTTCTGGAAGCGCTGGATGCATCGATCTCGGTCGCGCCATTGGGCAGCGACGAGTTGCTGTTCGCCAACAAGCTGTACCGCCAGTGGTTTGGAACCCAGGCCAATGGCCACTTACAACTGGTGGCGCAAGCTGGCGTACCGTACACCCCCACTAGCGACGAATCCAGCGATAGCGTGGACTCATTCGCTGGCATGCCAACGACCGCATTCCCCGATACGGAAACAGAGAGCGCCGAGATTTATATTGCAGATCTCAACAAATGGCTGGAAGTGCGCACACGCTACCTGAGCTGGGTGGACGGACGCCTGGCCCAGATGGTGATTGCAACCGACATTTCCGGTCGCCGCCTGGCCGAAGAGCAAGCCTCGAGTCAAACCGAGCGCGCCCAGACAGCCAGTCGCTTGATTACGATGGGCGAGATGGCTTCCAGCGTGGCCCATGAACTCAACCAACCCCTGACTGCCATCAACAATTACTGTAACGGCATGGTGTCACGCATCAAGGCCCAGCAAATCACCGAAGAAGACCTGCTGGGCGCCCTGGAAAAAACCGCGAAACAGGCCCAGCGCGCAGGCCAGATCATTCACCGCATACGCTCATTCGTGAAACGCAGTGAGCCCAATCGCACCCCCTCAGAAGTCAATCTCATGGTGAATGAGGCGGTTGAACTGGCAGAGATCGAATTGCGTCGCTTCAATGTGCGATTGAACCACTACGTTGCTGCACGCATGCCGCAATTGATGGTGGACCCCATCCTGATTGAGCAGGTGCTCATCAACCTGCTGCGCAATGCGGCAGAATCCATCGACATGGCGCTGCGCCATACCTCGCAGCGCATTGTTGAATTACGGGTCATTCCAAAGACCATTGAAGACAAGCAGGTGGTCGAATTTTCGGTGCAGGACACTGGCAATGGATTGGCGCCCGAAGTCATGGCCAGGCTCTATGAGGCCTTCTACTCCACCAAGGCCGATGGCATGGGCATTGGACTGAGTTTGTGCCGCTCGATCGTGGAATCCCACCTGGGACGGATGTCGGCCGAGAACCTCTACAATGGTGAAGAGGTGTCGGGATGCCGATTCTCTTTCTGGATACCGGTGACCGAAGTGCCCGCCAGTTTGACCCGCCATTAGCGACAAAGCAATTAGAACCTGGACATCTGAATGAGCTTGCTTCCCAAAAAAGGTACCGTTTACGTTGTGGATGATGACGAGGCCGTGCGTGATTCGCTGCAATGGCTGCTCGAAGGAAAGGGCTTTCGTGTCCGCTGCTTTGACTCTGCCGAGTCGTTTTTGAGCCGCTACGACGCACGTGAAGTGGCCTGCCTGATTGTGGACATCCGCATGGGTGGCATGACAGGTCTGGAACTGCAAACCCGATTGATCGAAGCACGCTCGCCTCTGCCCATCGTTTTCATCACAGGGCACGGGGACGTGCCCATGGCAGTTGACACCATGAAAAAGGGGGCCATGGACTTCATCCAGAAGCCCTTCAACGAAGACCAACTGGTCGGCCTCGTGGAGCGTATGCTGGATCACGCAAAGGACTCGTTCTCGGATTTTCAGTTGGCGGCCAGTCGTGACGCCTTACTTTCCAAATTGACATTGCGCGAGTCACAGGTGCTGGAGCGCATTGTGGCTGGACGCCTGAACAAGCAGATAGCCGACGACCTGGGCATCAGCATCAAGACGGTGGAAGCGCACCGTGCCAACATCATGGAAAAACTCAGCGCCAACACCGTGGCCGACTTGCTGAAAATCGCCCTCGGGCAGAATGCGCCAAAAACCTGACGCTATCTTCTTCATAGCATCTCACGCCCGCCCCGCAAGGACTGCGGGCTTTTTTGATTTGAAAGCCTATATGACACCCACTGCAAAAATCATTGACGGAGTAGCCCTTTCCAAACAACTGCGAGAAGATGTTGCGACTCGCACCACTGCCCTCAAAGCGCGTGGCATCACACCTGGCCTGGCCGTAGTGCTGGTGGGCGAAAACCAGGCAAGCCAGGTCTATGTGCGCAACAAAGTCAAAGCCTGTTCCGATGCGGGCCTGCACTCGGTGTTAGAGAAATATGACGCTGGCATGACAGAATCTGAATTGTTGGCACGGGTTGACGCACTCAACAACGACCCAGCCATTCACGGCATTCTGGTCCAGTTGCCGCTGCCCGCGCACATTGACGCGCGCAAGGTGATCGAAGCTATTTCGCCCATAAAAGACGTCGATGGCTTCCACGTTGCCAGCGCAGGCGCGTTAATGGTGGGTCAGCCCGGATTCTGGCCCTGCACGCCCTACGGCTGCATGAAGATGCTGGAGTCCATCGGCTTTGACCTGCGTGGCAAGCATGCGGTGGTTATTGGACGCAGCAACATCGTGGGCAAGCCTATGGCCCTGATGCTGCTGCAAAAAAATGCCACAGTGACCGTGTGCCACAGCGCCACGGCCGACCTCAAGGCTATGACGCTGCAGGCCGACGTCATTGTTGCGGCAGTGGGCAAGCGCAACGTTCTGACCGCCGACATGGTAAAACCCGGCGCCGTAGTTCTCGATGTGGGCATGAACCGTGACGATGCGGGCAAGCTCTGCGGCGATGTCGACTTTGCCGGCGTCAGCACGGTGGCCAGTCACATCACGCCGGTGCCCGGCGGCGTGGGTCCCATGACCATCACCATGCTGCTGGTAAACACCATTGAGGCGGCCGAGCGCGAAGCCGGAGTTCACCCATGAACCCACTTCTGAGTTCCGCGACGTTGCCCCTGTTTGATCAAATTCTCCCCGAGCACGTGGAAAGTGCCATCGAAACGTTGCTGACCGGCGCCAGCAATGCCCTGGAAACGGTAACAGCAGCGGACTTCCCCGCCCATTGGGAATCGATTGCCCGTGTGCTGGACGTGGCGACCGAAAAACTGGGTATTGCGTGGGGCGCTGTAAGCCACCTCAACAGCGTGGCAGACACGCCAGAATTGCGCGCTGCATACAACGCGTCTTTGCCAGCTGTCACCGAATTCTGGACCCGACTGGGTGCCGATGAACGGCTGTACGCCAAGTACAAAGCCATAGACGTCCAGTCACTCAACGCCGAGCAACTCCAGGCGCACAAGAATGCGATGCGCAACTTTGTGTTGGGCGGAGCCGAACTGGCGGGCGCACAACGAGACCGGTTTGCCGAGATCCAGGAGCAGCAGGCCGCACTGAGTCAAAAATTCAGTGAGAACACATTGGATGCTACGGACGCCTTCAGCTACTACGCCACGGCTGAAGAAATGCTCGGCGTACCCGACGATGTGCAGAAAACTGCCCTGGCTGCAGCCCAGACAGAAGGCAAGACGGGCTACAAGCTGACACTGAAGATGCCGTGCTACCTGCCCGTGATGCAGTTTGCACAGAGCAGCGCCCTGCGTGCAGCGCTTTACCGCGCCTATGTCACTCGCGGGTCTGACCAGGCTGATGCAGCCACGCTGAAATTTGACAACACACAGGGAGTCCACAACATACTGGCCCTGCGGCAAGAAGAAGCCGCCTTGCTGGGTTATCCGAATTTTGGAGCGCTGTCGCTGGTGCCAAAAATGGCATCTTCCCCGGAAGTGGTGATCAGCTTTTTGCGTGATTTGGCAAAAAAAGCACGCCCTTTTGCAGAGCAAGACCTTGCCGACCTGCGCAACTTTGCCCGGGAACACCTCAATCTCGCGGACCCACAAGCCTGGGACTGGCCCTTTGTCGGTGAGAAGCTCAAGGAAGCCCGCTACGCCTTTAGCGAGCAGGAAGTCAAACAGTACTTCACCCTACCCAAAGTGATGGCAGGATTGTTCAAGATCGCCGAAACCCTGTTCGACCTGTCCATCAGCCGCGACCAGGCGCCTGTATGGAACGCCAACGTAGAGTTCTACCGCATCGAACGCGCTGGTGCGCAAGGTACCCAACTGGTTGGCCAGTTCTATCTGGACCCCACCGCACGCAGCGGCAAGCGCGGCGGCGCGTGGATGGATGATGTGCGTACCCGCTGGCTGCGCCCCGACACCGCGAAGTTACAGACCCCTGTGGCCCATCTCGTATGTAATTTTGCCGATGGTGTTGAAGTGGATGGCAAGAAACAACCGGCGCTGCTGTCGCATGATGACGTGACCACGCTGTTTCATGAATTCGGTCACGGCCTGCACCACATGCTCACACAGGTCAACGAGCACGATGTGTCGGGCATCAGCGGTGTGGAGTGGGATGCGGTCGAACTGCCCAGCCAGTTCATGGAAAATTTCTGTTGGGAGTGGAATGTTTTGCGTCACATGACAGCCCATGTGCAAACGGGCATACCACTGCCCCGAGCGCTGTTCGACAAGATGCTGACCGCCCGCAATTTTCAGAGCGGCCTGCAAACGCTGCGTCAGATTGAACTGTCGCTCTTCGACATGCTGCTGCACACCGCACACGCACCAGGCGACGACTTCATGCCACTGCTGCGCCAGGTGCGTGAGGAAGTAGCAGTCATGCACCCCCCCGAATGGAGCCGCACAGCCCATACCTTCAGCCATATTTTTGCGGGTGGGTACGCCGCGGGCTACTACAGCTACAAATGGGCCGAAGTACTCAGCGCCGACGCCTATGCGGCGTTTGAGGAGACGGCCGGACCGGACGGATTGCCAAATCTGGAAACAGGTAGAAAATACCGCCAGGCCATACTGGAAGCGGGCGGTAGCCGCCCGGCCATGGAGTCGTTCAAGGCCTTTCGGGGCCGCGAACCGACACTGGACGCGCTACTGCGCCACCAAGGTATGGCAACATGATGACAACTGGAGGACGCAACATGAAACAGCACACACTCGCATACCTGCTGGCCGGTGCCGCAGTGTTCAGCTTTGCGACCGGCTTGCAAGCTCAAACGGTCTACCGCATTGTGGGGGCCGATGGAAAGGTCACGTTCTCCGACAAACCGCCAGCTACTGCCGAGCAGGGCAAGATTGCCAGTACGGGTGTGGGGGCCAAGACCGACTCCACCGGAACCGCATTGCCCTTTGAACTTCGTCAGGTGGCGGCCAAGTACCCGGTGGTGTTGTACACCTCGACAAAGTGTGCTCCTTGCGATACCGGTCGGACATTTTTGACATCCCGCGGAGTGCCCTTCAACGAACGCACCGTCAGCACCCCGGAAGACCACGATTACCTGCAACGCCTGACCGGCGACAGTTCCCTGCCCTACCTGACCATTGGCAGCCAGCGCATCAAGGGCTTGTCCGATGTGGAATGGACACAGTATCTGGATGCCGCCGGCTATCCGCAAAAGTCCGCACTGCCGGCGAACTACAAGTACCCTGCCCCAACACCGCTGGTATCGGTGCAAAAGGCACCGGCCGCCAAGGCAGAAGAAAAGCCACCAGCGCCTGCCACTGAGCCGGCCTACCAGCCACCGCCCCCAAACCCATCGAACCCGGCCGGAATTACGTTCTAGCGGAAAACTAAAACGTCAGAGTCTTTACGCCGCTGGCCGTGCCCAGCAGACAGACCTGGGCGCGCTGGAACGCGAATACGCCCACAGTCACGACGCCGGGCCACTGACTGACCTCGGCTTCGAATGCCAAAGGGTCGGTGATCTGCAAGCCGGTGACGTCCACAATGTATTGGCCGTTGTCGGTTACCAGAGGTTTGCCATCCTTCAGGCGCAACTTGGCCTCGCCACCCTTGGCCACAAACTGAGCCATCACCCGCTGCGTTGCCATGGGAATCACCTCCACCGGCAGTGGAAAAACCCCCAGTGTTTTGACCAGTTTTGACTCATCGGCAATGCAGACAAACCGATCGGACTGGGCCGCCACGATTTTCTCGCGCGTCAGCGCCGCACCGCCGCCCTTGAGCATATTGCCCTGGCCATCGATCTCGTCTGCACCATCAATGTAGACCGACAGACGCGACACGTCGTTCGAGTCGAACACCGGAATGCCCAGAGCCAGCAGGCGCTCGGTGCTGGCAACCGAGCTGGATACTGCGCCCTTGATCTGGTCCTTCATCGTAGCCAGTGCGTCGATAAACTTGTTGACGGTGGAGCCAGTTCCTACGCCCACGATGTCACCAGGTACGACATATTTAAGGGCCGCCTGTCCGACCAGGGTTTTGAGCTGGTCCTGCGTCAAGGCGGGTGTGGCGGCAGTGTCAGGGGTCATAGAGCTGGGCATCGGCGAAAATCCGGTTAGTTTTGAAATATTGCAGGAATTATCCAATGTCTCTTGTTCCCTATGGTCTGGCGCGCCGTGTTTTCTTTAGCATGGACCCGGAAGTCGCCCATGAGTTGACCATGGCCAGTCTGGCCCACATACAGGGAACGCCGCTCACTTGGGCCTATCGCACCAAGCAAGTTGATGACCCCATTGTGCTGGCCGGCATCCAATTCCCGAACCGTGTGGGTCTGGCTGCGGGTCTGGACAAGAATGCCCGTTGCATCGATGCGCTGAAAGGCATGGGCTTTGGCTTTGTCGAAGTGGGCACAGTGACGCCCAAGGCACAGCCAGGAAACCCCAAGCCACGTATGTTCCGTCTGCCCAAGGCCAATGCGCTGATCAACCGGTTGGGGTTCAACAACGAGGGGCTCGACGCCTTTCTGAAAAACGTGCAACGTTCCGATCTGCGTCGCAAAAAAGACCCAGGCCTTGTACTGGGTCTGAACATTGGCAAGAATGCCGCCACACCGATCGAGAACGCCACCGATGACTACCTGATCTGCCTGGACGGCGTCTACCCACATGCAGACTACGTGACAGTCAACATCTCCAGCCCCAACACTAAAAATTTGCGTGCCTTGCAAAGTGACGAGGCGCTAGACGCGCTTTTGGGTGCAATTGCCGCGCGGCGCGAGACGTTGCAGAAGCAACACGGCAAGCGCATCCCGATTTTTGTAAAAATTGCGCCGGATCTGGATAAAGCACAGGTCGCCGTGATTGCAGCCACGCTGGTGCGCCACGGTATGGACGGTGTGGTGGCCACCAACACCACGCTCAGCCGCGACGCCGTCAAGGGCATGGAACATGCCGAGGAAGCGGGTGGCCTCTCGGGAGCGCCGGTACGAGAAGCCAGCAACCGGGTGATTGCGCAACTGCGCGCTGCACTGGGCCCGAAATATCCCATCATCGGAGTGGGAGGCATCATGAGCGCCGAAGACGCAGTAGAAAAAATCCGCGCCGGGGCCGATGTGGTGCAGATGTACACCGGGCTGATCTACAAGGGGCCGCAGCTGGTCAAGGATTCGGCTCTCGCAATCAAAGCCTTGGGTAAAAACAAGCGCTAGCCCCCGTCGATATTGCGTAACCAGCTATTCATTCGATAGCAAAGCGCGAACTAATTCTGCAATAGCCAGACAACTAGTCAGGCCGGGTGACTCAATTCCGAACAGGTTCACCAAGCCGGGCACGCCGTGGTCTTTGGGGCCTTGAATGCAAAAGTCGCGGGCTGCCTCATTGGGTCCACTGATCTTGGGGCGTATGCCGGCGTAGGCGGGCTGTAGTGCGCCATCAGGCAGGTCTGGCCAGTATTTACGAACCTCAGCGTAGAAAACGTCGCCACGCGCGGCCTCGACTTGCGTGTCGTCAGGCGTGTCCACCCACTGAACGTCCGGGCCAAAACGGGCCTGACCGCACAGGTCCAGTGTTAAATGAACGCCCAGGCCAGCCGCTTCAGGCACAGGGTAAATGAGGTGCGAGAACGGTGAGCGCCCGGCCAGCGTGAAGTAGTTGCCTTTGGCGAAGTAGGCTTGGGGCACGTGGCGCGGGTCCAGGCCGGTAAAGCGGGCTGCCAGGGCGGGTGCCTGCAAGCCGGCAGAGTTGACGACGGTTTTGGCAGACAGGTGGGTTCCGTCTTTTGCTACCAATTCAATAGCGTCTTGCGCACATTCTGCGAGGGCTAGAGGCGAATTCAATGCAAGAATTCCGCCCGCATGCTCCAGGTCGGCCAACAGGGAAAGCATCAAGCCATGGCTGTCAATGATGCCGGTTGAAGGTGAATGCAAGGCACCCACGCACTGCAGGGCCGGTTCTGCCGCGTGGGCTTGGGCGCGGTCCAGCAGAACCAGATCGGAGACGCCATTGGCCAGCGCACGGGCACGGATGGTCTCCAACTGAGCCAATTGGCCCGTCGTCGTCGCCACAATGAATTTGCCACAGCGCTGGTGGCCAATGCTTCGCTCGGCGCAGTAGTCATACAGCAAAGCGTTGCCGCGCACACAGAGCCGGGCCTTTAGCGACCCCGTTGGGTAGTACATGCCGGCATGAATGACTTCGCTGTTGCGCGAACTGGTCTGGGTACCGATGGCAGAGCAGGCTTCAAGAACCAGCACCTCACGTCCACCCAAGGCCAACGCGCGCGCGACCGCAAGGCCCACCACACCGGCACCAATGACTACGCAATCAACCGACTCGGTCATACAAGAACGTCGAAATACTTCATCATTTCAGCTCAAGCCCGCTACCCTCCGTGCGTTCCAGCAACTGCTTGCCTGGTGGCACCGTGAGATGGGCACGCGCTTCGATGGGCGTAAATCCAAACACCACGCTGGCAAGCCCTGCGCCGGTATAGCCATAGCCGTAGCCACGGGTGTCCCCAATCAGGGCCATGCGCAAGTCAGCTATGGCGCCATCGTTGCACCGCAAATCAACCACTCCAGCCGTTGTGCCCGTGTATCGCATGCGCCCAACGCAGCTGGTCAGGACCGGCTTACCAACGGGTCTGTGCGCGCCAGTTGCCTCCGTTGCCGTGGTCGCTGGAGCAACCTCCGCACGCAGCGTGATGGTTCCCGTATGGTCCGGGAACAGAACCATCTCGCCTTGCACCAGTTGCTCATCAACGATGGCAAATGCCGGAACCTTGTAAGACAGCGCCGCCAACCCCGTATCGTTAAGATCGGCGCAACCCGCCAGCAAACCCGCCACGACGCTCGCCACCAGGGTAAGCAAAATGGTTTGAGTTGGTCTCATGTTGATCTCCTTGAACTGGGTTGCGCCTATTTGTGGGCGTCCCCGGTGTACCATCTTAGCCAGAAATCCTGTTGCAAAAGCCCAATGAAGGCCACTATTTCAACCATCACCTGGCATCCGCAACTACCCGAAAGCGCCTCCCATGAGCCAAGACGTTGACACCACAGCCCCTGTGAGCCGAATGCCCCTCAAGGCATTGGGCTTGCGCACCGGCATGGCCCTGCAAACCCGCCGTCTGGTGGAAGGCGCGAGCAAGAAAGAGTCGCAGTTTTTTGGCGCCATCGAAAGTAAGGGCGTCATGGTGGGCCCCATGGGGCCCGAGGGTGTCAAAACGGAACTCGAGGAAGGCGAAATTTGTGTCGTTCGGGGTTTCACTGGTCAATACGAATTTTCATTCCTGAGCAAAGTCCTTCAAACCTTTCAGAAGCCGTTCGCCTATGCGCTGCTGGCTTACCCAGCGCAAGTGGATGCGACTTTGGTGCGACAGTCCATGCGCACCAAAACATCGTGGCCAACGACGGTGCAAATTCCTGCGAAGAACGAAACCCCTGAATCCGAGCCTCTGTCGACAACATTGGTGGATATCAGTATGCAAGGAGCGATGATCAAGACTGATTCAGCGCTGGCCACCGTCGGCGACAAGGTCATCCTGTGCATCGAGGTGAACTTTGACAATGCCCCGGTCACTTTAAAGGTTGTGGCCAGCATCTGCCACAACAACCGTTCGCTGAAAGATGATAGCTATTACATTGGCTTGGCCTTTATCAACCTCACCCAACAAGACAAACTACTGCTGAACTTTGCGACCCAGTCAACTCCAAACCCATAGGCCTTAAAGCGCTGGTTTGGCGTAGTCGTCCAAACCCACTACACCGATTTTTTGCAACCCCTGGCGCTGTGCGGCGGTCAATATCGCGGCTACGGTGTCGTATTTTGACTTGGGGTCTGCATGAACATGAATCTCTGGAACGGGCGTTTGCTGGGAAGCCACTTTCAGCAACGACTCCAACTCCACGCGATCAGCAACGTGCTCACCATTCCACTGCACCTGGTTGCCGGCTGACACTTCAAGCCGCACCACCTGGGGAGCAGGCGCATCGGGCGGCGGCAGACCGCCAGGCAGGTCCATGGTTACCGAGTGCAGGCGAATGGGAATACTGATAATAAGCATCACCAAAAGCACCAGCAAAACGTCGATCAATGGCGTGGTGTTCATGCTGGGTGCGACGTTAGCTTCGTCGTCCTCTTCGTCCGTAAAATCGATCGCCATGGTGCGGGGCTTTCAGGGTGAAACAGGTGGCTCGGTCAAAAAACCGACTCGGGATATGCCAGCCACCTGACAGGCATAAACCACTTGGGCCACAGCAGCGTAGTCAGACCGTGCATCGGCGCGGATATGCACCTCGGGCTGCGGGTTCTGAGCAGCAATCTTCGCAAGTCGCTGCTGGAGAATCTCATTGCTGGTCAACTTGGCGTCGAACCAATAACTGGCACCGTTCGCATCCACTGAAACGATGACTGTCTCCGGCAGCGCTTGGCGCAACAGGTTGCTCTCACGCGGCAGATTCACCGCCACGGCGGCATTCACTACAGGAATAGTAATCAGAAAGATGATCAGCAGGACCAGCATCACGTCCACCAGCGGGGTGGTGTTGATCTCTGACAGCATGGTGTCATCACTGTCAGACCCGACCAGGCCTGCAGGAAGGGCTTCAAAGTCGATGGCCATGGCTCAACCTGCAACTTTTACGGATTTCCCCTTGCGCTGGCTCTTTTCTATTTCAATGAGCAACAGCGTGTGCAAATCGGAGCCAAATCCTCTGGCACTGTGCATGGCCACCCGGTTTCGGCGCACCAACCAGTTGTAACCCAGCACCGCCGGCACAGCCACGGCCAAGCCCAATGCCGTCATGATGAGCGCCTCACCCACGGGGCCAGCCACCTTGTCAATGGAGGCCTGACCTGTCGAACCAATAGTGATCAACGCGTTGTAGATGCCCCAGACCGTGCCAAACAGACCCACAAAGGGCGCGGTGGAACCTACAGTGGCCAGTACCGACAGGCCCGACTGCATGCGCATTTGTAATGTTGCAATATTGCGCACAATGTCCTGACTCAACCAAGTTCCCACTTCAACCTGCCCAGCCAGACTTTCGTACTTGCGCAAGGCATCCATAGCGGAATCCACCAGAACTCGAAATGGGCTGTCTTTGCCAAGCGATGTAGCGCCTTTCTGCAATGAATCCGCATTGGAAAACGCTGCGCGTGCCAACCGGGCCTGCACTGCTTGGCGGCGTTGCTCCAGCAGCTTGGCCACAATGACATACCAACTCAACAGGGACATCAGCCCCAGCAAAAGCAAAGTCGCTCGCGCCACCAGATCGCCCTGCGCCCACACAACGCGCAATCCATAGGGGTTGGATAAGCTACTGCCACCCGCTGCACCGCCAATAACGACTGGTAGTTGGGTCGTACTTGGAAATGCCGCCGACTGCACCGGCACAGCAGGAGCAACCTGGCTCGCTGTTGAACCCGCGGATTGTCCAAAGGAGGGTGAGCCAAAAAGGCAACCCACAATCAAGGCACCTGCCGTGGCAAATGCTCTCCATCCCCACGCCCACCGAAGATTTGTTTCATTCAAAGTTATTGCATTCATTAGCAGCATTCCTGTGAAGTGTTTATTTGCATTTTCCGGTGGCCGCTTTATAGGCGATCAATGGCGCCGCCAATAGGCCTCCTGCCTGGTTGGCAGCCAGACAATCAGGCATCTCCGCGGCATCAACTGAATCCGCAAATTTGCCTCGACGCCCCCCTGGATTCAATTGCTCGTTCGCCATTTCGGAAAAACTTTTTTGACGTGGACTCTTTTCCATGTAATTCGGGTAAATCAGGCCAGAGCCAACACCCACTCGTGGCACGGAATCACCCCCCACAACCGCGGGCGCCGCGCCTACCGCGGCAGCCCCCGTGGGCAGCTTCTCGGCCGGTGTAATTGCCATGGCCCTTGCAGGCACCGCGGCTGGAGCTGGAGCTGGAGCTGGAGCTGGAGCTGGAGCTGGAGCTGGAGCTGGAG
>JBAWYQ010000066.1:0-19363 GCA_037143475.1 Burkholderiales bacterium
GGTGCCCACTCGCCGGGCAGCAGCAACTGCATGCCCAGGTACATGGTGGCGCTGGCCTGCATCTTTTCCAGGCCGTGGCCCGGGTTGGCCAGCACCAGCACGCGGCGCTCGGCTTTTTCCATGGGCGTGAGTTCGCCCGCTTCGAGCAACAGGGGGCGCAGGTCCTGGTACGGCCAGCAGGTGGGCTGGGTTTTGATGGCCGGCTTGAACGGTGGCAGCACCGCACGCAGACTGGGCCACAGGGGAACCAGGTTTTGTGCGGTCAGCGCGGCACGGTAGTCTTCGGGCAGGTCTTCGAGGCGGCCAAGTTCTTGCATTTTTGTTCCCCATGGTGGTGTTTTTGCGATGGGGTGGATCGTAGGAGTCGGTGAAAATGTTGTAAATCCAAGCGAACGAATACGGGATATTCGATAATCGAATAGAGGTGCTGCAATGAACACGATTGATATTCGGTTGCTGTCGGTTTTTGACGAGATTTACAAGACCCGCAGCGTGACAGGAGCGGCGCTGGCACTCGATCTGGGCCAGCCCGCAGTGAGCGTAGCCCTGTCCAAGCTGCGCCACCACTTTGATGACCAACTTTTTGTGCGGACCTCCAGCGGCATGGAGCCAACACCTTTCGGCGAAGGACTGGTGCGACCGGTGCGTGGCGTGCTAGAGGCGCTGGACGTGGTGCTGGGACACCGCAATGACTTTGACCCCGCCACCTCACAGCGCACATTTCGCATTTGCATGACAGACATCACCCAGCTGGTGCTGTTGCCAAAATTGTGGGAAACGCTACGCGTCACAGCGCCCACCATCCACATAGAGATCCTGCCGCTATCGACCGATATTGCCCGCATGCTGGAGGGCGGCGATGCCGACCTTGCCATTGGCTTCATGCCGCAGCTGGAGGCGGGTTTTTACCAGACGGTGCTGTTTGACCAGAGTTTTGTGTGCATGGTCAGCGCCCACCATCCGCGCATCCGCGACGAGTTGACGTTGCAGCACTTTGGCTCGGAGCACCACGCCGTGATCAGTTCATCCGGCGCTGCACCGGCGTTGATTGACCAGGAAATTGCGCGGATGGGGTTGAAGCGCAAGATATCGCTCAAGATTCCCAACTTCATCGGCGCGGCACTGGTGGTGGAGCACACCGACCTGATCATCACCATACCGCAGCGTTTGGGGGCAGTACTGGAAGGACGCGGCGCATTGAAAACCTTTGCGGTGCCGTTTCAGTTGCCACACTACGCTGTCAAACAGCACTGGCATGAGCGCTACCACAATGACCCGGGTACCAAGTGGCTGCGGCGTGTGATTGCGGAGCTGATGACGAGCTAGAGAGCAAAAGGCCCATCGGGAACCTTGTGACGGTCGAACACCCTAAACTACGCTCTTTTTTCTCACTGATTCCTGCCATGCAACACCGCGCACTAGGCCCCTTCCAAGTCTCCGCCATCGGCCTGGGCTGCATGAGCCTCAGTCACGCGTATGGCGCGCCGGTGTCCGCCGAGCAAGGCGAGCGTGTGCTGCTGTCGGCGCTGGACGCGGGCGTCACGCTGTTTGACACCGCAACGCTCTACGGCTTTGGTACCAACGAGACCCTGGTGGGCAAAGTGTTGAAGCCGCATAGGCAGAAGATCACGCTGGCCAGCAAGTGCGGCATGCAGGGTGTGGATGTGAATGGAGACGGCAAACTGGTGCGCGTGATTGACGGCCGTCCAGCAACATTGCGCAAGACCTGTGAAGACAGCCTGCGCCGGTTGCAGACCGATGTGATTGACCTGTACTACCTGCACCGCTGGGACAAGACGGTGCCGATTGAAGAGAGCGTGGGCGCTTTGGGCGAGCTGGTGCGCAGGGGCTACATCCGCAGCGTGGGTCTTTCCGAAGTGTCGGCTGACACGCTGCGACGCGCGCATGCCGAGCACCCGATTGCCGCCTTGCAGACCGAGTATTCACTGTGGACGCGCAACCCCGAGCTTGCGGTGCTGGGTGTCTGTAAAGAGCTGGGCGTGGCATTTGTGGCCTTCAGCCCGGTGGCACGCGGGTTTCTATGTGGCAAGTTGCAAGAAGTGAATACGCTAGATGCCAACGACATTCGCCGCAGCATGCCGCGCTTTTCAACCGACAACTACGCGGCCAACCTCAAGCTGCTCCCCGCCTACTTGCAGGTGGCCAAGGATGTGGGCTGCACGCCCGCCCAGTTGGCCATTGCCTGGCTGCTGCACCGGGACGAGCACATCATCCCCATCCCAGGCACCACCAGCCTGTCGCATTTGACCGAAGACGTTGAAGCCGTGAACGTGGCGCTGGACGCGGCAACCATGGACAATCTGGATGCATTGATCAACCAGAACACGGTGGTGGGCTCGCGCTACAGCGCCCAGGGGAATAGCGAAGTGGATACCGAGAACTTCTGAATACTATAAAAATTGTAGCTATTCACGCATATTTTACAGGGGCTGGAGGCACTTTTCGCTCTTAAACGCCCAGGTAGGTCGACAGTGCCGGATTCTCTGCCACTTCATCGGCCATGCCCTGCAGCACCACCTGCCCTTTTTGCAGCACCAGGGCCTGGTCGGCATGGGCCAGCACGCGGCGGTAGTCGCGGTCCACGATTAGCGTGGCGATGCCGCTCTTGCGGATCTCGCCAATCACGCGCCAGATGTCGGCCACGATCAGCGGCGCCAGACCTTCGGTGGCCTCGTCCAGCACGATCAACTCGGGGTGCGTCATCAGCGCGCGGCCGATGGACAGCATCTGCTGCTCGCCACCCGAGAGTTGTGCGCCCAGGTTGGTCAGGCGTTCTTTGAGGCGCGGAAAGGTCTCCATGACGCGCTCGAACGACCAGTCGGCGCGGCCATCCACACCACGGCGTGCCGCCATCACCAGGTTCTCGCGCACCGACAGGTTGGGGAACACGCCGCGCCCCTCTGGCACATAGGCCACGCCCAGGCGGGCGACTTCGTGCGGCTTGAAGCGCGAGGCGTCCTTGCCAAACAGGGTGATGTGGCCGTCGCGCTGCGCCACGTGGCCCAGCAGCGTGCGGATCAGCGTGCTCTTGCCCATGCCGTTGCGCCCCAGCAGGCCCACGGTCTGGCCGCGCGCAATCTGCAACGCGGCGCCGTGCAGCACGTGGCTGGAGCCATACCAGGCGTGAATGCCGCGGGCATCGACGATCAAGTCATGGTTCACGTCAATGCTCCCCCAGGTAGGCGATGCGCACTTCGGGGCTGTTGCGCACATAGTCGGGTGTGCCGCAGGCAATCACCGTGCCATTGACCATCACCGTGATGCAGTCGGCAATGCGGAACACCGCGTCCATGTCGTGCTCCACCAGCAGGATGGCGTGGCTGGATTTCAGCTCGGCCAGCAGGGCGAGCATGCGTTCGGTTTCCTCGGCGCCCATACCTGCCAGCGGCTCGTCCAGCAACAGCACCCGGGGCTTGGTGGCCAGGCACATCGCAATTTCCAGCTGGCGCTTCTGGCCATGCGACAGCAGCCCGGCTTCGCGGTCCAGTAAATCGTCCAGACCGGCGCGTGTTGCCGATGCCCGGGCTTGCGTCATGCTGGCCGTGCATTGCTGGGCATCGGTCCACCAGAGCCAGGGCTTTTGCACCGTGGCCTGCGCAGCCAGGCGGCAGTTCTCCAGCACCGTGAACGTGGGGTAAATGGTGTTGCGCTGGTAACTGCGGCCCAGGCCTGCGCGCGCGCGTCGGGGCTGTGACCAACTGGTCACGTCTTGGCCCAGCAACTCCACCGCTCCGCTGGACGGCGGTATCTCGCCCGACAGGATGTTGATCAGCGTGGATTTGCCCGCGCCATTGGTGCCGATCACGGCATGCACGGTGCCGCGCTGCAAGTCGAGTGACACCTTGTTCAGTGCGACCAGGCCGCCCCAGCGACGGGTGATCTCTGAGCCACGCAGTAGCACGTCAGAAGGATTACCCATGGGGAGCCTTCGCTGCGGCCGCGTCGTGCGAGCCAGCCTCACGCCCGCGCAGCCGCGCGGCCAGTTGCCCGGGTACACCCACCAGCCCGCGTGGCAGCAGCGCCACGCACGCGATGATGGACAGGCCCAGCCCCAGATGCCAGTGCTTGGCAAACTCGCCAAAGATCGCTTCCGATTTGAAAAACTCCTGCAACAGCGCAAAGGCAAAGGCACCGATGAGCGCGCCACGCAAATGCCCCAGCCCGCCCAGGATGATCATGATCAGCACTTCGCCCGAGAAGTGCCAGCTGATCAGCTCCGGGTTCACAAAACCATCCTTCACGGCAAACAAGAAACCCGCCAGTCCGGCAATACCGCCGGAGATCACGAAGGCAGCCAGCTTGTAGGGATAGGTCGAAAACCCCGTGGCCCGCATGCGCTGCTCATTCACCCGAATGCCCGCCAGTGCGCGGCCAAAGCGCGAACGCAGCAGCAGGGTCAGAAAACCAAAAACGCCTACCAAACAGGCTAGCGTGAAGCCGTAAAACGCCTGCGGCTTGTCCAGGTCCAGCAGCGTGCCCAACACCGGCTTGCTCATCAAATAGATGCCGTCGGTGCCGCCACCCAGCGGCGTGTCGTGCACCACGTAGTAGGCCATCTGCGCAAAGGCCAGTGTGACCATGATGAAGTACACACCCTTGGTGCGCAGCGACAAGGCGCCGACCACCAGCGCATACAACGCCGCCAGCAACACGCAGGCGGGCAACAGCCACAGCAGCGACGGCGATCCGTCCTGCGGGGTCAGCAGCACCGTGGCATAAGCACCTATACCAAAGAAAGCCGCCTGGCCAAAGCACACCAGACCGGTGCTGCCCACCAGCAGCTCCAGGCTCAGTGCAAAGATGGCAAAAATCATGATCTTGGTGACCAGATCCACGCCGTACTGGCCCGCCATAAGGGGCCACTGTGCGAGCAGCAAAAAAGCAGCCACGACGAATAGAAATTTGGAAGTCTTCATAGCGATTAGCCTGCTTTGAACAGACCGTCGGGCTTCCACAAGAGAATCAAGGCCATCAATACATAAACCAGAACGCCGGAAGCCTGCGGCAACAGCACCTTGCCAAAGGTGTCCACCACGCCAATCAACAATGCCGCCAGCAAAGCACCGCGGATGGAGCCAATGCCGCCGATCACCACCACCACAAAGCAGATGATCAACACCGTGTTGCCCATGCCCGGATACACCGACGAAACAGGCGCGGCAATCATGCCGGCAAACACGGCAATGGCCACACCGGCGGCAAACACCACGCGGTAGAGGAACTTGATGTCGATGCCCAGCGACTGCACCATCTCGCGGTTGGTGCTGCCGGCGCGGATCATCATGCCCAGCCGGGTGCGGGTGAACACAAAGTACATGGCCAGTGCCAGCACCAGGCACACGCCCGAGATGAAGAGACGGTAGATGGGGTAGGTCATCAGATCGCCCAGTGGCAGCGTGCCCGCCAGAAAGTCGGGCGCCTGCACGCCGTGAACGTCGTCACCCACCATCAGGCTGCGCAGCTCCTCAAACACCAGGATCAGGCCATAGGTCATCAAAACCTGTTGCAGGTGGTCGCGCTCGTACAGAAAGCTGAAGAACACCCACTCCAGCACATAACCCAGCAGCACCGCCAGCACCAGGCCCACGGCCAGCGTGGCGAAGAAGCCACCGCCAAACGTACTGCCGACAACGGGCGCCAGCGCATAGGCCATGTAGGCGCCAATCATGTAGAAGCTGCCGTGCGCCAGATTGATGACGCCCATGATGCCGAAGATCAGCGTCAGGCCGGAAGCCACCAGAAACAGCAGCAGCCCATACTGCAATGCGTTCAGGCACTGGATCAGGAAAGTCGTGAAGTCCATCTACTACATTTTGCAGCCACGCGCCGGGTCGGTCAGTGCCTTGCTGGCGATGCTGACCAGCTTGTTTTCCTTTTCGCCGACTTTGCGCAGATAGATGTCCTGCACCGGGTTATGCGACTTGGACAGAGTGAAGGTGCCGCGCGGGCTGTCGATCTTCGCTTTCTCGACTGCAGCGCTGAACTCGGCCTTCTTGCTGATATCGCCCTTCACTGCGGTCATGCCAATGCCCAGCATTTGCGCGGCGTCATAGCCCTGTACGGCATAGACATCGGGCTGCAGCTTGTAGGTCTTGGCGTAGGCCAGTCGGAAGGCGTTGTCGCGTGGTGTGTCGAGGCTGTCCGCATAGTGCAGCGTGGTCATCAGATCTGCCGCATCGGCACCTTGCGCGTCCAGCGTGCCATCGGTCAGAAAGCCGGCACCATACAGGGGTATTGTCTTTTTGAGACCTGCTGCGGCGTAGTCCTTAACAAACTTGACGGCTCCTCCACCGGCAAAGAAGGTATACACCGCATCCGGCTTGGCCGCTGCAATCTCGGTCAGCAGGGCCTGAAACTCGACGTTGGGGAACGGCAGGTTCAACTCCTTGACCACAGTGCCGCCACCTTTTTCAAACGACTCCTTGAAGCCCTTGACCGATTCATCGCCAGCGGCGTATTTCCAGGTGATGGTGACCACTTTCTTGTGGCCTTTCTTGGCCACCACTTCGCCCATGGCATAACCAGGTTGCCAGTTGGAGAAAGAGCTGCGAAAGATGTTGGGTGCGCACATGGGGCCCGTCACCGCATCGGCACCGGCGTTGGGCACGATCAGCACCGTGCCGGTGTCCTTGGCCACCTTGGCCATGGCCATGGCCACGCCGGAGTGCACGGAGCCAATCAGCACGTCCACGTTGTCGCGCTTGATCAGCTTGTTCACGTTGTCGGTGGCTTTGGATGGGTCGGACTCGTCGTCCACCTTGACGTATTCGATCTCGCGCCCGCCGAGCTTGCCGCCCTGCTCCGCGACATGCAGGCGAAAGCCGTTTTCGATGGCATTGCCCAGCGCGGCATAGGTACCGGTATAGGGCAGCATCAGGCCCACTTTAAGCTTGGGCAAGCCCTGGGCCTGGACCGAGAGGGTGGAGAGGGCGGACAGGGCCAGTGTTGCAACAGTGGTGCTGATCAGGGTTCTACGGGAAGTTCTCATGCTGTGTCTCCGGTTTGTTGTGTCATAAAAACGCTGGCACTGCTGATCAGGCGATCGGCCTGATCACGATGCGGGGAATGGCCACAGTCACTCAATTCAAGCAACTGGGCCTGTGGCACACGCCGTGCGATGCCACGAATCTGCTGTAGCGTACCGTATTCGTCGTCCAGACCTTGCACTGCCAATAACGGACAGCGAATGGTCTCAATCTCTGATTCTATGGACCAGTGTCTGAACGGAGGGTGCAGCCAGATGTCGTTCCAGCCCCAAAAGGCGGAATCAGGATTGTCATGGTGCCTCGCCAGCCGCTGGCGCAGGTCGGTTTCAAGATACGCCGTGCGGGCCGCTGCAATACTGGAAAGTGACAGGTCTTCGACCAGAATGTGTGGCGCAACGACCACCGTGCCTGCGATGGCCCTCGGGAATCGGGCCGCATACAGCAGGGCAATCGAGGCACCGTCGCTGTGACCGAACAACCAGAGCGGCTGACATGCAGTGTCGATATTGAGCGCCGTTAAGAGGGTAGGCAACACGTCATGTGCCTGCTGGTGCATGAAATCCACTCCCCAAGCTTCTCCATCGGCCCGTGGTGTGGAGCGTCCGTAGCCCGGGCGCGAATACACAAGACCACGAAACCCCGCTGCATCGCACAGACGCTGTGGAAAATCCTTCCACATAGCCAACGAACCCAGCCCTTCGTGCAAGAACACGATCAGCGGCGATTGCGTGCGCTCGGTTGCAATCCACTGGTACTCGACGCGCACATGGCGCCCAGCCCATTCGATGTCGACGAATGCCACGGCATCGCTCATGGGGCGGCTGCCTCCAGTTCACGCAGTTTGAAGCGCTGGATTTTTCCGGTGGCAGTCTTGGGTAGATCGGAGACAAATGCGATATGGCGTGGGTACTTGTAAGGCGCAAGTTTGTCCTTGACGAAGGCCTGCAGTTCAGTTTCCGTGGCTTCTGCCCCCGCCTTCAGCACCACAAAGGCCTTGGTCTTGGTCAGACCCTGCGAGTCGGGCACACCGATGACCGCGGCTTCCAGCACCGAGGGGTGCATCACCAAAGTAGCCTCCACCTCAAAGGGGCTGACGTAAATGCCACTGACCTTGAGCATGTCGTCGCTGCGCCCGCCGTAGGTGTAGCTGCCGTCTGCGTTGCGCACATATTTGTCGCCGCTCTTGGTCCAGCCACCCTGAAACGTCTCACGCGTCTTGATGCGGTTGCCCCAGTACATCATGGCCGCAGAGGGCCCGTGGATATACAGGTCGCCTGGCTCGCCATCGGGTACCGGGCCGCCATCCTCTCCACGCAATTCAATGTCGTAACCTGGCACCGGCCAGCCCGTGGTGCCGTAGCGAACCCTGTCGGGAAAGTTGGACAGGAAGATGTGCAGCATCTCGGTGGAGCCGATACCGTCCACGATGTCCACGCCAAAGTGGCGCTTGAAGCGCTCGCCAATTTCCGCCGGCAATGCTTCGCCAGCGGATGACACCAGCCGCAGAGAAACCTCGGTGCGTGCTGGCAGATTCGGTGCGGCCAGCATGCCTGCAAACCCGGTGGGGGCACCGTAGAACACGGTAGGCTTCAGGTCCGCGACGTGACCCAGCCAGCGCTTGAAGGTAGCGTCAGGCGTTGGACGCTCAGCCATCAATAGGGTGGTGGCACCCACACTCATCGGGAAAGTCAGCGCATTGCCCAGGCCGTAGGCAAAGAACAGCTTGGCTGCCGAAAAACAGGTGTCGTTCTCGGTCAGGGCGAGTACGCCCTTGCCATACAGCTCCGCCGTCCAGTAAGGGTTGCCATGCGAATGCACGGTGCCCTTGGGTCGTCCGGTGGAGCCGGAGGAGTAAAGCCAGAAGCCCGGGTCGTCGGGACTGGTGGCGGCTGGCTTGTGCAACGGCGAGCAAGTCTGCACAAAGGTTTCAAACTCCACTTCGGCCGGGTGCAGCGGAGCCATGGGGTGCGAGACGATGACCTTGCCGACCTCGTGGTCCGACTTGACCATGGCCGCCGTCAATGCGGGCAACAGCGCACCCGACACCAGCACCGCCTGCGCACGGGAATGCTCCAGCATAAAGGCGTAGTCATCTGCCGTCAGCAGCGTGTTCACTGCCACGGGCACCACACCCGCGTACATGGCGCCCAGAAAGCTCACCGGCCAGTCGTTGCAGTCGTGCATCAGGAGCAACACGCGCTCCTCGCGCTTGATGCCCAGTGCGCGCAAGCCCGCCGCCACGCGGCGTACCCGCTCGTCGAGGTGGCCGTAGGTCAGCGTGCCCTGGTCATCGACGAAAGCCGCTTTGGTGGCACGCCCGGTGTTGCAAGCCAGCAGGTGCTGGGCGAAGTTGAATACGTCGTCCGGTGGCGGAACTGTGGGCGCCTCGGGCGCTGGTGTGGATGTCTGCATGGTAGTTCCGGCACTGAGTTCCGCAATCTGCTCGTGAAATCGGGTGGGTGACATGGTGCGGGCTCCGAGGTGACTGTTGCGCTTGCAATATTCAATAATATGAATTATTGTGCAAGTACTAACCATAAAGTTTCCGCTACACCATGTCAAGCACTATATTGCACGAATCCGGGTTAGCACCTAGTGCGCCTGATCGCGAAAGCGAGGGCACTCCACCACTGGACAAAGCTACCGAAGTAGCCGATACCGGCGAGAAGAACCCTTTTTTGGCAGGCCTGGGCGACCGGGTGCGGGCGCTGCGGGCGCGCAGGGGCATGACGCGAAAGGCCCTGGCATCCATCGCCGATGTGTCCGAGCGGCACCTGGCCAATCTGGAATATGGGGTGGGCAATGCTTCCATCTTGGTGCTCTTGCAGGTGGCCGGTGCGCTTCAGTGCTCGCTGGGGGAACTGATTGGCGATGTAACCACCTCGTCGCCCGAGTGGTTGCTGATCCGCGAATTACTGGAGCAACGCGACGACGCCACTCTGCAGCGCGTGCGCATCGCCATTGGCGAAATGCTGGGCACGGGCGGCGGCAACGCGGCGCTAAGCCCGCGCATCGCGCTGATTGGTCTGCGAGGCGCAGGCAAGTCCACACTGGGGCAAATGCTGGCCGACGACCTGGGTTTTCCCTTTGTGGAACTGAGCCGCGAGATCGAGAAGTTTGCCGGCTGCAGCGTGTCCGAAATCCAGGCGCTCTATGGTGTTAACGCCTACAGGCGCTACGAGCGGCGGGCCCTGGAAGAAGCCATCCAGATCTACCCGGAAGCCGTCATTGCGACTCCTGGCGGCCTGGTGTCGGACGCCGCCACCTTCAACCAGTTGCTAGCCCACTGCACCACAGTCTGGCTACAGGCCGACGCAGAGGACCATATGAAACGTGTGACAGCCCAGGGCGACTTGCGCCCCATGGCCGCCAGCAAGGAAGCTATGGAAGACCTGAAAGGCATCCTCACCGGACGTGCGGCCTTCTATTCCAAAGCCCAGTACAAGCTCGACACCAGTGCGCAGCCGCTGGAGCCAACTTTTGTGGCCCTGCGGGCCATGGTCCGAAAGGTTCTTCAGGTGGCGGTTTGAAATATTTCGAAAGATGCATAAAAATGCATTGACCCGGCTCCTAAATATGCATTATTATGCATGTATTAGCGCCGAACATTGCGTTTGATGCTTCAAACCCAGGAGAGCAGCCCGTGAACAGCCCCATCCGTGTCGAATACCAAACCAACCCTTCCCAGTACAAACACTGGAAGCTCGAATTCAATGGCCCGGTGGCCACCCTCAAGGCCGACTTTGACGAAAACGCCGGCCTGCGCCCCGGCTACAAGCTCAAGCTCAACAGCTATGACCTGGGCGTCGACATCGAACTGAACGATGCCATTCAGCGCATCCGCTTTGAACACCCCGAAGTCCGCACCGTGGTCATGACCAGTGCCAAGGACCGCGTGTTCTGCTCCGGCGCCAACATTTTTATGCTGGGCGTCAGCAGTCACGCGTGGAAGGTGAACTTCTGCAAGTTTACGAATGAAACCCGCAATGGTCTGGAAGACTCGTCCACCCACAGCGGTTTGAAATTTCTGGCAGCCGTCAACGGTGCCTGCGCCGGTGGCGGCTACGAGTTGGCCCTGGCCTGCGACGAAATCATTCTGGTTGATGACCGCTCCAGCGCGGTGAGCCTGCCCGAAGTGCCGCTGCTGGGCGTGCTGCCCGGCACCGGCGGACTGACCCGCATCACCGACAAGCGCCACGTGCGCCACGATCTGGCCGACCTGTTTTGCACCAGTGCCGAAGGCGTGCGCGGTGATAAGGCCGTGGCCTGGCGTCTGGTGGATGCGGTTGCCAAACCGGCGGTCTTTGCCCAGAAGGTCCAAGAGCGCGCACTGGCGCTGGCCGCCCAGAGCGACCGCCCGTTGGAGGCCAAGGGCGTGGCGCTTGCACCGCTGCAACGCACGCTGGAAGCCGATGCACTGCACTACCCCAACGTGACCATCGAAATCGACCGCGCCAAGCGCACCGCCACCTGGACCGTGAAAGGTCCCACCGGCGCGCAGCCCACCGACATCGCCGGTATTGAAGCTGCGGGCGCAGCGTGGTACCCACTGGCAATGGCACGCGAGTTGGAAGACGCCATCCTGCAGATGCGCACCAACGAAACCGAAATCGGCACCTGGCTGATCAAGACCGAAGGCGATGCCGCCGCCGTGCTGGCAATGGACGCCACGCTGCTGGCCAACAAGAGCCACTGGCTGGTGCGCGAAACCATTGGCCTGCTACGCCGCACGTTCAGCCGCCTGGACGTGTCCTCGCGCAGTCTGTTCGCCTTGATCGAGCCCGGCTCGTGCTTTGCCGGCACCTTGCTGGAACTGGCCCTGGCCTGCGACCGCAGCTACCAGCTGGTGCTGCCAGATGACGCAGCACGCACACCGCGCATCACGATGACAGAAGCCAACTTTGCGCTGTACCCCATGATTACCGGCCAGAGCCGCCTGGGCCGCCGCTTCTACGACGAAGAGCCCGCGCTGGACGCTGTGCGCGCCAATATGGGTCAGGCGCTGGACGCCGACGCGGCCTTTGCCATCGGTCTGGTGACCTCCAACCCCGACGACATCGACTGGGCCGACGAAGTGCGCATTGCTGTTGAAGAACGCGTATCGATGTCACCCGATTCACTGACCGGCCTGGAAGCCAACCTGCGCTTCAACGGCCCGGAAAACATGTTCACTCGCATCTTTGGCCGCCTCACCGCCTGGCAGAACTGGATCTTCCAGCGCCCCAACGCCGTCGGTGAAAAAGGCGCCCTCAAGGTGTACGGCAAGGGTGAGAAGGCCGTATTCGACTGGAATAGGGTCTAGCCCCCGTATTCATTGCGCAAGCAGCTAGCATTTTTATAGCAAGTATCCACTGGAGACAAGCATGAGTTCAATCACCTACAGCGACAAGATTCCCAACAACGTCAACCTGAGCGAAGACCGCACCCTGCAACGCGCGCTGGAGCAGTGGCAGCCCAACTACCTGAAATGGTGGGGCGACATGGGACCTGACGACTCGCAGAATTTTGACGTCTACCTGCGCACCGCCGTCAGCGTCGACCCACAAGGCTGGGCGCAGTTTGGCCACGTGAAGATGCCCGACTACCGTTGGGGCATTTTTCTGAACCCGGCCGAGAAGGACCGCAAGATCCACTTTGGCGACCACAAGGGTGAAGACGCCTGGCAAGACATTCCCGGCGAGTACCGCGCCAATCTACGCCGCATCATCGTGACCCAGGGCGACACCGAACCTGCATCCGTGGAGCAACAGCGCCACCTGGGCCTGACCGCGCCCAGCCAGTACGACCTGCGCAACCTGTTCCAGGTCAATGTGGAAGAAGGCCGCCACCTGTGGGCCATGGTCTACCTGCTGCACAAATACTTTGGCCGCGATGGCCGCGAAGAAGGCGAAGCCCTGCTGGAGCGCCGCAGCGGCCAGCAGGACAACCCCCGCATCCTGCAGGCCTTCAACGAAGAGACGCCCGACTGGCTGAGCTTCTTCATGTTCACCTACTTCACCGACCGCGACGGCAAGTTCCAACTGTGCGCCCTGGCCGAAAGCAGTTTCGACCCGCTGGCGCGCACCACCAAGTTCATGCTGACCGAGGAAGCGCACCACATGTTTGTGGGCGAGTCCGGCATCTCTCGCATCATCCAGCGCACCTGCCAGGCCATGAACGAGATGAAGACCGACGACGTGACCAAGCTGCGCGCGGCTGGTGTCATCGACCTGCCCACGTTGCAGCGCTACCTGAACTTCCATTTCAGCGTCACCATTGACCTGTTTGGCGCGGATGAGTCCAGCAACGCCGCCACCTTCTACTCCACCGGCCTCAAAGGTCGCTTTGAGGAAGGCAAGCGCATGGACGACCACGTGCTCAAGGGCAGCACGTACAAGGTGCTCAATGTGCAGGGTGGCCAGCTGGTCGAGAAGGAAGTGCCGATGCTCAACGCGCTGAACGAAGTGCTGCGCGACGACTACATCAAGGACTCCATTGGTGGCGTCGAACGCTGGAACAAGGTGATCGAGAAGGCTGGTATTCCGTTTCGCCTGAAGACACCGCACAAGGCATTTCACCGCAACATCGGGGCCTTGTCTCAGACCAAGATCTCACCGGATGGCCGCGTGCTGAGTGACGCCGAGTGGAAAGCCCATGTGGACAACTGGCTGCCCAATGATGCCGACCGCGCCTTTGTCGGCAGCCTGATGGGCCGTGTGGTCGACACTGGCAAGTTTGCCAACTGGATCGCGCCGCCCATGATGGGCATCAACCGCCAGCCAGCGGACTTCGAATACGTGCGATTCAACTGACGCTGGAGACCGTCATGGACATGAGCGAAACGCAAGCCATCCGTCAGCACGTCATCGACCCCGAGATCTGCATCCGCTGCAATACCTGCGAAGCGATCTGCCCGGTGGCGGCCATCACCCACGACGCACGCAACTACGTGGTGGATGCCGAGAAGTGCAACCTCTGCATGGCCTGCATCGCCCCGTGTCCGACGGGCTCCATTGACAACTGGCGCACCATGTCCCGCGCCAGTGCCTACAGCGTGTCAGACCAGTTCGGCTGGGATGAGTTGCCTGCCGAACTGACGACGGAACAGCTGGCCGCGCAAGGTTTGACAAGTGACGCGGCGCCCGCCGAGCTGCCCGTGGCGCCAGTGTTGACAGCCGCGGCCAGCGGAGAAACCAGCTTCCAGAGCGCGCAGTACGGCGCCACGCTGCCGCCCTGGTCGGCAGCACATGCCTACACCAATCTCTATGGACCTAAATCCAGTGAGAAGACGATCACCGCCACGGTGGCCGGCAATGTGCGGGTGACAGCCGTGGGGCATGAATACGACACCCACCACATCGTGCTGGATTTTGGAGCCATGCCGTTTCCGGTGCTCGAAGGCCAGTCCATAGGCATCCTGCCACCAGGTATGGACGCCAGTGGCCGCGCCCATCACGCCCGGCAATATTCCATTGCCAGCCCGCGCAATGGCGAGCGCCCCGGCTACAACAACCTGTCATTGACCATCAAGCGCGTGCTGGAAGACCCGCTGGGTCAACCCCTGCGCGGCGTCGCCTCCAACTACATGTGTGATTTGCAGGTGGGTGATAAGGTGCAGGTGATTGGCCCCTTTGGTGCCAGTTTCCTGATGCCCAACCACCCGCGATCCCACATCGTGATGATCTGCACTGGCACCGGCAGCGCGCCGATGCGGGCGATGACCGAATGGCGGCGGCGCTTGCGTCAGTCGGGCAAATTTGAGGGCGGGAAGCTGATGCTGTTCTTTGGTGCCCGCACCAAGGAAGAGTTGCCCTACTTCGGGCCGCTGCAAAGTTTGCCCAAGGATTTCATCGACATCAACTTCGCCTTCTCGCGCACACCGGGGCAACCCAAACGCTATGTGCAGGACCTGATGCGCGAGCGTGCTGCCGATCTGGCTATCCTGCTCGCCGACCCCAACACCTACTTCTATGTGTGCGGCCTCAAGAGCATGGAAGACGGCGTGGTTCTGGCACTGCGCGACGTGGCTCAGCAGGCCGGCCTGTCATGGGACAGCGTGGGTGCGGCGCTCAAGTCAGAAGGGCGTTTGCACCTGGAGACGTATTAGCTACCCAGCCCGATGGGAGCGGGTGCCAGCGACACGATGCGGGTGAAGAGGCGATCATAGACCGGGTCCCGTGGGTATTTGCCGGTGAGGGGGTCGCAGTTGGTGGCAAAGGCAGCATCCAGCTCATCCCAATCGGAATCACTCAACACCTTTTGTGCAACCGGCAGAATCACCGTTTCTTCCAGCCGCATGTGTTCCAGATAAAACGCAAGGTAGCGTTTTGCCGCAGCGTCAAAAGCGCCGCGCCGGGCGTCACCAATCAGTTCCCAAGCCAGCAGCAAATGCTGCAATTCGCGTACGGCCGATTCGCCATGCTGGTGGTCTTTTTCCAGCTTGTCGATGGCCTCACGGGTCTCGGGCGCCAAGCGTGCGACTGGCGGAAACAGCAGTTCGGATTCCTTGGTGTGGTGCAGACGTTCCGGGAACTCGTCGATGTAGAACAACATCGCGCGCAACACGTCGAAAAAGTTCTCGGGGGCGTTGCCTGGACCACGGTCCACCATCATGCCAATGGAACGCAGCATGGCCGACAAGGCATCGTGCTCGTCGTGAATAATTCGCAGGCTTTCACGCGACATAGAATGTCTCCCAGGTTGGAATATAGTGACATATCATAACTAAAAAAGGCCGTGTCAGGATACACATTTCCGCACAACACCCCCGGGAAAAACCCGGGGCTAACACGGTTGTACACCAGTCAGGCCTTCTTGCCAAATGCCACCGGCAACGCCACCTGTGGCGCCACCCGCAGTTCAGGAGTGCTCGATGCGCACGTACTCAAAGTCCTTGGGCTGGTTGTTTATGCCGACGCGCGGTGGTGCAATCCAGCTTGCGTATTGACCAGGTGCTGTGCATGATTTCATTAGGGCGTTGATGAAGTTGTGGTCTTCGTCCACACATAGCCATTCACCCTTGCCTGCATCCCAGGCTTCTGCGCTCAACAAATCACCCGCCGGGCTGACGTGCGCCTCGGCAAACTCGCCGATCTTGCGGTTGAAGGCCTTGTGTGGTTGACTGAAACGAAAGGCAATTCCGGACTTTTCGATCACCTTGTTCCAGCGGTCAATACCACCCTGGCAATCGGCAATGTAGTCGTCCAGCAGACGGCTGTTGATGGCGCGCAACGCAGGCACCTCTTCGGTTACAAACTTGCCATCCACCACGCGCTGCACAGCGTAAGTGGCATCTTCCAGTTGGTGGTCGTCGTCCAGAGCGGTCTCATTGAAGCGGCCTTTAAGGCCGGTGCTGAACGCGCTGGCTGCGTTGGAAGAAATTTCCGAACCAAACAGATCGCGTGTGACCGACATGTGGAAGTTGGCCTTTTTTTGCAGCGTGGGCAAATCGATCACACCCAGCTTGCGGATCGCATCCTTGGCATTCGGGTCGGTAATGCCGGCAGCCTTCATGGCCAGGCAGGTAGCCTCGATGGTGCGGCCAACACCTGTCTCGCCGACAAACAAATGGTGCGCCTCTTCCGTCAACATAAAACGGCAGCTGCGCGACAGCGGATCAAACCCGGACTGTGCCAGTGCGGCCAATTGCATCTTGCCGTCACGGTCAGTGAAGTAGGTGAACATGAAAAAACTCAACCAGTCTGGCGTGCGCTCATTGAAGGCGCCCAGAATGCGAGGGTTATCCTGCTGCCCCGAACGACGCTCCAGAAGTGCCTGCGCCTCTTCGCGGCCGTCACGGCCAAAATACTTGACTAGCAGGTAAACCATGGCCCACAGGTGGCGGCCTTCTTCGACATTGACCTGGAACAGGTTGCGCATGTCGTACAGCGAGGGCGCGGTGGCGCCCAGAAACCGCTGTTGCTCGACCGAGGCCGGCTCGGTATCGCCCTGCACTACGATCAGGCGGCGCAATAGCGAGCGGTATTCACCCGGCACCTCCTGCCAGGCAGGTTCGCCCTTGTGGCGCCCGCAGGGGATGGTGCGCCCTTCCTCCTTGGGCGCCAACAGAATGCCCCAACGGTATTCGGGCATCTTGACGTGACCAAATTTCGCCCATCCGCTGGGGTCTACGCCAACGGCCGTGCGCAGGTAGACGTCGGCATTCTGGAAACCCTCGGGGCCCATATCCTTCCACCAATCCAGATAGGCGGGCTGCCAGGCCTCTAGTGCGCGTTGCAACTGCTTGTCAGATGACAAATCGACGTTATTGGGAATCAGGTCGTCATAGCTGACGGCAACAAATGCGTCGCTCTGGATTGCGGCTACATCTTCAACAATTTCGGTGGGGTCGCTCATGGTGTCTCCTGCGCAGTGTGGAATGGGTTAACCATTTCGGTGCAATATTTTGCTCTTCTAAATGGATAACTGCATTTTTATGCTCTTATTACCGCGTGAATTTGATCTATCGCAAACATTAGTGGCAATATTATGCATATTTGCACAATGCAACCCAAGCTGTTCGACTATTTGTAGACTTTTTTCAGCAACTGCAGCAACGTCTTGCGCTCTGCATCCGTCAAGCGCGCCGTGCTGTCCACTTCCAGCTGCGCGGCCGTCTTCTCCGCGCTGCGCATCAGGGTTTGACCTGTCAACGTCAGGTGCAACCCCATTGCCCGACCATCTAGCGGGTGGGGTTGACGGACGATCAAACCTCGCTTCTCCAGTGCATCCACCATACCCACCAGGTTAGGCGCCAGGATGCCCAGGGTTGTGCACAGCTGGCGTGACGTGATGCCTGGGTTGTGGGTCACCAGCGACAGCACCGAAAAGTCCACAATGCGCAGCTCATAAACGGCCATGCGTTCCAGGAACACCTCAATGATCGTCAACGCCGCCCGGCGCGCGTTGTATCCCAGCAGCGTTTCCAGGTAACGAGTATTGACCTTGTCTACGTGAGGGTGTTGGGTCTTGGCGTCCATGACATTCAGGAGGGGAAACCACCAAGCATACCAAGCATACCAAGCCGATCAGGCGCTGCCTTCGACCCGCGCCGTGATGATGTGCATACGCATCGCAAATTCTGGCAACACCCAGTAGTGCACGGCATTGGCCGGCTCAACCCAACGCGCCGCAGGGGCGCCAACCGCATCTGCTTGTGCCGCATGGCTGATTTGCAGCCAGGCCCAGGACATCAGGCACAGGGCCAGAGAGCGCAGATAGTCATCAGCAACCCAATACAGCAGTTCGGGGTCGCCAGGCGCCGCCTGCGTCAGCCGCTGTGTCACCTGCCGCAACGCAGTAACCTGATCCAAAAATTGGGCGTGCGCAGCCACATGGGGAGCCAGATCGTCCGACAAAGTCTGCAATAGCGTGAACAAACTCAAACCCGCGTCGGGCATGACCTTGCGCACCAGCAGGTCGATCGCCTGAATTTCGTTGGTGCCTTCGTAAATCATGGTCACCCGGGCATCGCGGACGATTTGTTCTACACCCCATTCGCGCACATAGCCGTGTCCACCAAACACCTGCAAACATTCGCTGGCGCCGCTGAATGCCTGCGCAGTCCATGCGGACTTGAGCACGGGCGTCACCAGGCTGCACCAGCGCTGGGCGGTCTCGCGGCGAGCCGCATCGGGGTGGTGCTTGAGCAGGTCCAACTCAATAGCCGTGCGATAGGCCAGTACACGTCCGCCGTCGATCCAGGCACGCTGGGTGGACAGGATGCGGCGCATGGCGGGGTGCTCTGAAATCAGGTCAGGCGAGCTGCTCATCTTCTCCTTGGGCGCACGCATCTGGCGCCGCTCTCTGGAGTAGGCGTCGGCCTTTTGCCACGCGGCCTCCAGCAGGCCAATACCCTGCAAACCCACATGAAGGCGTGCTGCGTTCATCATCACAAACATGGCGTTCAGGCCACGCCCAGGCTCACCAATAATCCAGCCTGTTGCATCATCAAAACGCATGACGCAAGTGGGGCTGCCGTGCAGACCCATCTTCTCTTCAATGCGCTCGCAATGCACGGCACTGCGGCTGCCGTCGTCGTAAAACTTAGGGACAAGAAACAGTGATAGCCCCTTGGGACCGGGTGGCGCGTCGGGTAGGCGCGCCAGCACCAGGTGGACGATGTTGTCGGTCAGATCGTGCTCGCCACCCGAGATGAAAATCTTGGTACCCGAGAGTTGGTAACTGCCATCAGGCCGTGGCGCAGCCTTGGTGCGGGCCAGCCCCAGGTCGCTTCCGGCGTGCGGCTCGGTCAGGCACATGGTGGCCAGCCACTCACCAGTGGCCAGTTTTCCCAGGTAGCGCGCCTTGAGTGCATCGCTACCGTGGTGCTTGAGGCATTCGTAGGCCCCGTGCAGCAGGCCGGGCGCCATGGTCCA
>JBAWYQ010000067.1:0-19111 GCA_037143475.1 Burkholderiales bacterium
CTTCGGCGGATCATCAGTTACCAGAACCAGAACCAGAACCAGAACCAGAACCAGAGCCAGAGCCAGAGCCAGAGCCAGAGCCAGAGGACGAGCAGGTCAAGGTGATTGGTAGTCTGCGTTTGGGAATTCCACTGTACAACGTCTATTTGAACGAAGCGGACGAATGGTCGCGGCGGTTACAGGTTGAGTTGAGTGAGTGGGCTCTGGAGTTGCAACGGCCGCTACCGGATTCGCTGGTGACTCTGGCGCACTCTCTGGGCGGTAGCTCTGCGACGGTGGGGTTTGTCGCGCTGTCGGAGATGGCGCGCTCGCTTGAACATGCGCTTCAGCACATACAGCTGCACCGTCAGGGAACCGGTGAGCAGGCAATCGTTTTTTCCAATGCAGCCGAAGACATCCGGCGATTGTTGCACCAGTTTGCCGCCGGCTTTCTCAAGGAGCCAGACCCGTCCATTCTTGACGCATTGCAGTGCATTATCGAGACTGAATTTCCTGCGCCAACAATCGAATCGATTTCCGATGCGATTGACGACGATATGGTCCTGCCGGAAGAGGTCGATATTGAAGAATCGGTTTTGGTTGTGTCGACCCCGGCTCTGGCTCCTGTGCCCGATGTCACGCCGGTGGAACTGCCGACTGCCGCTTCGCTGTCGGTGGTTGCTGCGCCACTTAGTATTGCGCAGGCAGAGGACGACGACATCGACGCCGTCGATCAATTGGACGAAGATCTGTTCCCGATTTTCGAGGAAGAGGCGCTTGAGCTCTTGCCGCAGTTGGGCTCGGCTTTGCGCCAATGGGTGGCGCGACCCGACAATCTAAGCGCGCGCAGCGAAGTTTTGCGCGTACTTCATACGCTCAAAGGCAGCGCACGTCTGGCAGGGGCCATGCGATTGGGGGAAATGGCCCACCACATGGAATCCAGCATTGAACAGATTGGTACCGAGCAGGTGCAGTCCGTTCAACTGGAGCCGTTGCTCACCCGCTTTGACACCTTGCAGTCAACATTTGATGCGTTGGGGAAAGCGCCTGTTCAGGATGAGCCCACGGTTGATGCGAATGTCAAAGCCGACGAGGGCGTTACGGTGACAACCGACACACCTGCAGATGCGCTACAAGTCGAAGCGGTGCCGGTGAAAGTGCTTCCGCGTGGTTTGACCGTTGCGCCCGTTCGTCAGTCCGCAAGTCAATCGGTTCGTGTACGTTCACAGTTGCTGGATCGGCTGGTCAATCAGGCCGGAGAGGTGATGATTTCGCGTGCCCGCATGGAGGCGCGTCTGACCCAGTTGCGATCTTCTCTAGGCGATCTCACTGGTAATCTAGATCGCTTGCGCCACCAGTTGCGGGATGTTGAACTACAGTCTGAATCACAGATGCAATCCCGTTTGGCACAGACCAAAGATTCCGCACAGGCCTTTGACCCGTTGGAGTTCGACCGTTTTACGCGTGTGCAGGAGTTGACCCGCATGATGGCTGAATCGGTGCACGACGTCGCCACGGTGCAGCGCAATTTGCAGCGATCCATTGAGGGTGCGGAAGATGACCTGATTGCTCAAGGGCGTCAGGCTCGCGAACTGCAACGTGATCTTTTGCGAACGCGCATGGTGGAGTTTGAGAGTATTTCAGAGCGTCTGTATGGCGTGGTTCGTCAGGCGGCCAAAGACGCCGGCAAGTTGGTCAAGTTGGACATCACTGGTGGGTCCATTGAAATGGACCGTGGCGTGCTGGACCGTATGGGTCCTGCGTTTGAGCATATGCTGCGCAATTCTGTCGGACACGGTATTGAGCGCGCAGCAGATCGTTCCGCGGCAGGGAAACCAGCCGTTGGCACTATCACCATTCATGTCAATCAGGAAAGCAACGACGTGTCGGTTGCTTTTAGTGACGATGGTGGTGGACTGCATATCGACAAAATTCGCACCAAAGCCGTTGCAAACGGTGTCATAGCGGAGGGCGAGGTGCTGAGCCAAACGGATGCCGCCAACCTGATTTTTATGCCCGGTTTTTCGACCGCCGATCATGTCACCGAGTTGTCGGGGCGTGGTATCGGTATGGATGTTGTTCGATCTGAAGTCAACTCGCTGGGTGGACGCATAGAGACATCAACCGAGTATGGCGCGGGCACTACTTTTAAAGTGGTTTTGCCGTTGACGACAGCTGTTACGCAAGTTGTGATGTTGCGTGTTGGCGATTTCACCATTGGCGTCCCATCGGGGTTGGTGGAAACTGTGTTGCGAACACCCGTTGCAGCATTGGACAAGGCGTACCAGCTTGACGGCTTTGATATGGGTGGGCAGATGCTGCCCTTCTTCTGGGCAGGTGCCCTGTTGCAGGTCTCAGCCCGCAGCAATGAAGCGCTGGGCAAGACGCGGTCCGTAGCCGTGTTCCGAAGCGCTGGGCAGCGTCTTGCGCTGCATGTGGATGAGGTGTTGGGTAATCGAGAGGTTGTGGTCAAGAATTTGGGCCCGCAACTGGCGCAGTTGCCTGGTTTGGCTGGTGTGTCCGTGCTGGCGTCGGGCGCGGTGGCCCTGATTTACAACCCGGTGGCGTTGGCCGCAGTGTATGGTGATCAGGCTCGTCAAATGAACAAGCCTGCGGAGCCGATTGCAACGGATTCTGCAGGCAATGCGTCTGCTGTCGCGGCACCCGTCAATGTGGTCAATCAGGTGCCTTTGATTTTGGTGGTGGATGACTCAATTACGGTGCGCCGTGTCACGCAGCGCTTGCTCAAGCGCGAAGGCTACCGAGTGACTCTGGCGTCAGACGGACTGGATGCGCTTGAAAAGCTCCAGGAAGAAAAGCCGACCGTGGTGTTGTCCGATATCGAGATGCCACGTATGGATGGATTTGACTTGGCGCGCAACATCCGGGCTGACGCACAACTGCGCGACCTGCCCATCATCATGATCACATCCCGCATCGCCGGCAAGCACCGCGAACATGCCAAAGAACTGGGTGTCGATCATTATCTGGGTAAGCCGTACTCTGAAGACGAACTGTTGGGCCTGGTGCGCAGTTACTGTGCGACTGCTGCCGAAGTCTGAGGGACTTTGCGAACAACCTTGTAGCGCTGTAGCGTGAGGGCGCGTGCCGCGGCGTGGTCCACGATGGGCGTGGGGTAATCGCGGCCCAATACACAGCCTGCTGCTGACAGCTCCCCCGGCTTTGCCATCCACGGGGCATGAACTGCCTTGGCGCTCAGACCTGCCAACTGTGGAACATAGCGCTTGATGAACTTGCCCAGTGCATCAAACTTTTCGCTCTGACTGACGGGGTTGAAAATGCGGAAATATGGCTGTGCGTCACATCCGCTTGAGCTGACCCATTGCCATCCGCCGTTGTTGGCCGAGAGATCAAAGTCGTTGAGCTTTTCCGCAAAGTAGCGCTCACCCCCTCTCCAGTTCAGCCCCAGATGCTTGACCAAAAAGCTGCCAGCCACCATGCGCAGCCGGTTGTGCATGTAGCCGGTCTGGTTGAGCTGTGCCATCGCTGCATCCACTATCGGGTAGCCAGTCTCACCCCGGCACCAGGCGGTGAACAGGGCCTGCGCGCGCTCTCCCTGCTCCCATTCGATGCGGTCGTATTCGGGTTTAAACGCGCTCAGGGCAACATGGGGAAAGTTGGACAGCACTTGAAAATAAAAGTCCCTCCATATCAGTTCGGCTAGCCAAACCGTTGCTCCGGCGCTGCCTGCCAGCTTGCGTTGCAGGGCTAGCCCGACCAGTTGGCGAATTGACACGGTGCCAAAGCGCAGATGCACGCCCAAGTAGCTAGGTCCTTTGATCGACGGAAAATTGCGGGTCTGGTCGTAGGTGTCCATCCGACTCCAAAAATCGTTCAGCAGTTTCGAGGCCCCGCTTGCCCCCGGCTGAATTCCCAAGGCTTTCAGGTTGCTCGGCAAAAACCCCAGCGATTTCAGACTGTGCACGGGTTGGGAATAAGCCAGGGGCCGTGCAGCGAGCGCGCTCGCATAAGGTTCAGTCACATGCTGAACTGGCGGAGCATCGTCCAAGCGCGCGAGCCAAGCGCGCATATAGGGTGTGAACACGCCGTATGGTTTACCCATCTGGGTCAACACCTCGCGCTTCTCAAAAATGACGTGGTCTTTTAACGCCACCAGCTCCACGCCGTCAGCTGCCAGCGCGTCACGTACCGTTTCGTCGCGAGCGAGCGCTTGCGGTTCGTAATCTTGTGCGGCAAAAACGACCTGGGCCTTCAGGGTGAGCGCCACAGCGGGAATGACTTCGGTGGCCCACCCATGCTGCACGATCAGCCCTGCCGCTGGGTTGCCAGCCATTGCACGCAGACTGGTATCCAGCTCGACCAGGCTTTCGCGAATAAATTCGACCCGTCGGTCAATGCGTGGCAGATCGTCCAATATCGAATGGTCAAACACGAAGATGCAGTACACGTGGGCGCATCGCTGTAGCGCAGCGCTCAGAGCCGCGTTGTCGTGGACGCGTAGATCGCGGCGAAACCATACCAAGCCAGTGTCAAATTCTTTTTTTTGCATTGCAGCCGCTAAAATTCGGAAATGTCTGGCGATTCTGCACTCCTTAACCTCACGAATCACTTTCTGATTGCAATGCCCGGGCTGGAGGATGCGATTTTCTCCAAAAGCGTGGTCTATGTTTGTGAACACACACCGCATGGTGCGCTGGGTCTGGTGATCAATAAGCCGGCTGATATGACGATGGCCACGTTGTTTGGCAAAGTGGATCTGCCCCTGCAACGCCCAGACCTGACCGACTCGCCGGTTTTTCAGGGTGGCCCGGTGCAAACCGAACGGGGCTTCATTCTGCACGAATCGATTTTCGCCGAGGCTGAAAAGCCCGAGCAACCCCTTTATGCCTCCAGCATGACCATCCCCGGTGGGTTGGAAATGACTACGTCCAAAGACGTGCTCGAAGCGTTGTCCAGCGGTTCAGGGCCGCGCAGGGTGCTGGTGTCGCTGGGCTATTCTGCCTGGGGCGAGGGGCAACTGGAGACCGAGCTGGGTGAAAACAGTTGGCTCACGGTCGACGCGGACCAGTCGGTCATTTTCGACACCCCTGTGGAGCAGCGCTACGACAGGGCTTTGGCATTGCTGGGGTTGCAGGCTTGGATGATTTCGTCGCAAGTGGGCCACGCATGAGCCAGAGCCAGGCGCCACTCGCATCTGCGAAGGTTTTGGTGCCCGCTACGCTGACTACATTTCTGGCGATTGATTTTGGGCTCAAACGTACGGGCGTAGCGGTTGGCAATCGCCTCATGCGCTCGGCCCAGTCTGTCGGGACCGTGCGTGCCGAAGGGGATGCACGGTTCGCGCTGATCGAAAAGCACCTCAAGGAGTGGCAACCCGATGCCATCATCATTGGCGTTCCCTACCATCCCGACGGTGTGTCACACGAAAATACCGCTCGCGCCAAGAAGTTTGGTCGGCAGTTGCATGGGCGATTTTCGCTGCCGGTGTTTGAGGTCGACGAGCGCTACAGCACGACCGAGGCGCTATCGTCTGGCGCGCGCGACGCCGATGCTGCATCGGCCTGCATCATTTTGGAACAGTTCTTAAGGAGTTTGCCGTGAGTGCAACGATGAACGACCCCTCGCGGGGCAACGGACCACGCGAAGCGACCAGCGTGGGGGCTCTGCTGTTGGATGCGGAGGCGCTTTATCGCGAGTTACTCCGCGGGGTTCAACTGATCTGCGGAGCCAATACCCGGTTGGTGGGCATCACATCAGGCGGCGCCTGGCTGGCGGAACGCTTGCAAAAAGACATGAACCTGCCGGGTCAGGCCGGCAAGATTTCCTCGTCTATGCACAGGGACGACTTTGCCCAGCGCGGTTTGTCATCCGGAGGGCAGACCGTGTTGCCTTTTGACGCCAATGGCGCTGATATCCTGATCCTGGACGATGTCCTCTACACCGGGCGAACCCTGCGTGCAGTGATCAATGAGCTGTTCGATTATGGTCGCCCCGCCAGCGTGAGACTGGCAGTTCTGGTGGACCGTGGCGGACGCGAACTGCCGGTTCAGGCCGATTTCGCTGCGGCGCGCGTGACGCTCGCGCCCAATCAGTCGTTGGCGCTGGCCCGCAGCGAGGCTGGTGTTTTCAGCTTCGACGTAAAGGCACGATGAACATGCTCTACAAACGCAATCCCCAACTCAACAAGCACGGAGAACTCGTTCACCTGCTCTCCGTCGAAGGCCTGCCCAAAAGCATCCTGACGCACATTTTGGACACTGCCGCTAACTTTGTCTCGGTTAACGACCGGGAGGTGAAGAAGGTGCCCCTGCTGCGCGGCAAGAGCGTCTTCAATCTGTTCTTCGAAAACTCCACCCGCACGCGCACCACCTTCGAGATCGCCGCCAAGCGCCTCTCGGCAGATGTGATTAACCTGGATATTGCGCGTTCATCGGCCTCCAAGGGCGAGTCGCTGTTGGACACCATTGCCAACCTGAGCGCCATGGCCGCGGACATGTTTGTGGTGCGCCACAGCGAATCCGGCGCCCCCTACCTCATTGCGCAACACGTGGCGCCCCATGTGCACGTAATCAATGCTGGCGACGGTCGCCATGCACACCCCACGCAGGGGCTGCTGGATATGTTCACCATACGGCACTACAAAAAAGAGTTTTCCAACCTCACGGTGGCCATCGTCGGTGATGTGCTGCACTCGCGGGTGGCGCGATCCGACATTCATGCTCTGACCACGTTGGGCTGTGCCGAGGTCCGCGTGGTCGGCCCCAAGACCCTGGTGCCGTCGGATATGGCGCAAATGGGCGTGCGGGTCTGTCACACGCTGGAGGAAGGCATCAAGGACTGCGATGTCATCATCATGCTGCGCCTGCAAAACGAGCGTATGAGCGGCGCTCTCCTGCCATCCATGCACGAATTTTTCAAGAGTTACGGCCTCACCCCTGAGAAGTTGCTGCTGGCCAAATCGGATGCCATCGTCATGCACCCTGGCCCGATCAACCGCGGGGTTGAGATTGACTCGGCGGTAGTTGATGGCAGCCAGAGTGTGATTTTGCCGCAGGTGACCTTTGGCATCGCCGTGCGGATGGCCGTCATGAGCATCGTCGCCGGTAATGAGTCTGACCCCCGGAGTACACGCGTATGAGAACACTGATCAAAGGTGGCCGGGTTATTGATCCCGCCAGTGGATATGATGAAAAAGCCGATGTAGCCCTCGTGGATACTGCGGTAGCAGCTATCAAAAATGTAGCATCAGATTTTGTGCCGGATACCACCATCGACGCCACCGGCTGCATTGTCATGCCCGGTCTGGTTGATCTGGCGGTGCGCTTGCGTGAACCTGGGCACGAACACGAAGGTATGCTGGCCTCAGAGATGGCAGCGGCAGTGGCGGGTGGCGTGACCAGCGTGGTTTGCCCGCCGGATACCGAGCCGGTGCTGGACGAGGCCGGTCTGGTCGAAATGCTGCGTCACCGCGCTGAGCGACTGCAGCTGGCACGGCTGTTTCCCTTGGGCGCGCTGACTCGCAATCTCGAGGGTGAGGTTCTGACCGAAATGTTGCACCTCACGCAGGCCGGGTGTATTGGTTTCAGTCAGGCCGAGGTGCCGCTAGCCAATACCCAGGTCATGCTGCGTGCCCTTCAATATGCCAGCACCTTCGGCTACACCGTGTGGCTGCGCCCGCAGGAGTTGCATTTGGGCAAGGGAGTCGCTGCCAGCGGACCGCTGGCCACCCGGCTGGGCCTGTCTGGCGTTCCGGTGGCAGCCGAGACCATTGCTCTGCACACGATTTTTGAGCTGGTGCGTGCTACGCAGGCACGAGTCCATCTGTGTCGCATCAGTAGCGCAGCCGGCGTTGCATTGGTGCGCCAAGCCAAGGCTGAGGGGCTGCCGATTACCTGTGATGTGAGTATCAACTCCCTGCATCTGATAGATTTGGATATTGGCTACTTTGACAGCCGCATGCGTCTGAACCCACCGCTGCGCCAGCAACGGGATCGCGACGCCCTGCGCGCCGGTCTGGCAGATGGAACGATTGACGCACTGGTCTCTGATCACACGCCTGTCGACGAAGACGCCAAAGCCCTGCCTTTCGCCGAAAGCGAACCGGGAGCCACGGGTCTGGAATTGCTGCTCAGTCTGGCGTACAAGTGGGCGCAAGACAGCGGCATTGCGCTGAATCAGGCTCTGGGGGTGGTGACCCAAAGGCCCGCGGCTGTGGCCGGGGCTGCGTTGGGGCCATTGGCCGCCAGCGCTGGACGTCTTTTTGTCGGTGGGGTTGCTGATATTTGTGTTTTTGACCCCGACGTCTCCTGGACAGTTGAAGCTTCCGCGTTGCGCAGCCAAGGTCACCATACGCCGTTTGGTGGTTATGAACTGCCAGGGCGTGTGCGTGCCACTTTAGTGGGCGGTCGCCTTGCGTTTCAGGCCTGAGCCAGTCGCACAGGCCATGCATTCGTTGGTCGGCTCGCTGCGGTGAAGCAGCTTCGTGCCTGCTGGCGCCTGATGCGCGTCGTGCTTCACATTCTGGGCGGTGCGTGGACCATCGTCACGGTCTTTTCGCGTCTCGCTCCCGAGCAGAAACACTTCCGGGTTCAGGTGTGGGCCCTTGAGATGCTTGCGTGCATAGCTATCAAATTAATAGTAAAAGGCACTCCGCCAGTGGCCGGCCCCATGCTGCTGGCAGCCAATCACATTTCATGGGCAGATATTGTGGTCATGCATGCAGCGCGCCATTGCCGCTTTGTATCCAAGGACGAGGTGGGCCGCTGGCCCGTGGTCTCAACATTGGCGAACGCCGCCGACACGCTGTACATTACCCGCGAATCCCGGCGCGACGCCATGCGTGTGGTGCACCAGATGGCGCAGTGCCTGCGCGATGGCGATGTGCTGGCTATTTTTCCGGAAGGAACGACGGGCGACGGCGCCAGTTTGTTGCCCTTTCATGCCAACTTGCTACAGGCAGCCATCTCGGCCAATGCGCCGATCCAGCCGGTGGCTTTGCGGTTCATGGATGGCCTGACCGGAGAGATCAGCTTCGCCCCCTGCTATGTCGGTCACGACACGCTGTGGGAATCGCTGTGGCGCACTTTGTGTGCTGACAATTTGCAGGCCGTAGTGCAGTTCGGGACGCCTGAATTGGCGCGGGGGCGTGACCGGCGAACCTGGGCGGCTGACCTGCGCGAAACCATAGGCGCGCTAAGAGGCTAGCCTTCGCGTTTGAATGTCACCACGTGGTCGACCTGAGCCCGTATGCCTATCCATTCTCCCAAGCGGTGATCGTGATGGCTGGGTACATGGGCTTGCACGATTTGTCCTCCGACCAGGCGAAGCGTGTACAAAAACTCGGAACCGCGAAATGCCTTGCGCAGGATTTCAGCCTTCACCGTCGCCTCATCGTCGTGCACGATGTCGTCGGCCCGTAGTAGCACGTCGCACATGCCAGATTCAAAAGCCGAGGGCAGTGGGCACTCGGCCATGTTGCTTAGTTCACCCAGCGCGGTTTGAACCACAGTCTGCCCCCCCACTTCAACCAGCGTGGCAGGCGCAAACACACCATGGCCAATGAACTCGGCCACAAAGCGCGTGGCTGGTCGGTGGTACAGCGAATAGGCGTCATCCCACTGGTGCAGTGCGCCTTCGTGCATTACACCAATCATGTCGCCAATGGCAAAAGCTTCGAGCTGGTCGTGGGTCACAAACAGTGCGGTTGCGCCTGCGGCCTTGAGGATGCCCCGCACTTCGTGCGCCAGGCGCTCCCGCAAATCCACATCCAGGTTGGAAAATGGTTCGTCCAGCAGCAGCAGCTGTGGCTTGGGTGCCAAGGCGCGAGCCAGTGCTACGCGCTGCTGTTGTCCGCCGGACAACTCATGCGGGTACCGACTCTGGGTGCCACTCAGGCCCACCCACTCCAGCACCTCTGCAACGCGAGTGTCCCGCTCAGTCGCAGGCCAGCGATGGATGCCAAAGGCAATATTGCGGCCCACGTTCAGATGGGGGAAGAGGGCGTAGTCCTGAAACACCATGCCGATGCGGCGTCTCTCGGCCGGTACATGGGTGTCATCGCTGCTCACAGCGTGTCCACCCAGTTTGATCTGGCCGCCGCTGGTCCTCTCGAGTCCTGCCACAGCGCGCAACAAGGTGGTCTTGCCGCACCCTGAAGGCCCAATCAGAACCCCGATATCGCCAGCCCGCAATCCGAAGGATGCACCCAGCACCGCGGCCTCGCTTTGACCCCGGTAGTGGACGTGCAGTTGCGACACTTGCAGAAACATGGGTTTGATTTTAGATGATTACAATTCTCATTTAGCTCAGGCCTCTGGCCACCATGCGCCACAATTTTTTTCTACCGATCTTCTCTCGCTGGGCATTGCTTCTGCTGATGACCGCACTCATGCTCCCGGTGCTGGCCGTACTGGCATCCTGGTGGCCAGTGGGGGACTCTGGTACCCAGGCAGCCGCCATTCTGCGAGAAATGGCCAGCAACGTGTTGCCCGATTACATAGGGACCACAATGTTGCTGTGCCTTATGGTTGGCGTGGGGGTGGCGCTGGTAGGGCTGTCGACCGCGGTCGCGGTTACGCTGTTTGAGTTTCCTGGCCGGCGCGTTTTCGAGTGGGCCTTGCTGCTGCCCCTGGCCATGCCCGCATATGTGGTTGCGTATGCATATACTGATTTCTTGCAGTACAGCGGCCCGCTGCAAACGGGCTTGAGAAACGCATTGGGTGCGCAGGGTCGCGTGTTTCCCGAGGTGCGCAATGTGGTGGGTGCTGCATGGGTCTTTACCTTCGCCCTTTACCCTTACGTTTACTTGCTGGCACGCACTGCGCTGGGTGAGCGCACCGTGCACCTGATGGAGGCTGCACGTCTGATGGGAGCCCCGCTGCGTCGGCGTATGCGCGAGGTGGCACTACCGCTGGCGCGCCCCGCAGTGGCCGCCGGGGTGGCTCTGGCGTTGATGGAAACCCTGGCCGACTTTGGTGTATCCAGCTACTTTGGCATTCAAACTTTTACTGCGGGTATTTACAAGGCCTGGTTGTCCATGGACAACCGTATCGCCGCAGCCCAGTTGGCCACTTTGCTGCTCGTTCTGGTGGCGATGCTGATGGGATTGGAGCGCCGGGCCCAGCACCGTATGCGCTTTGCCGTCACCAAAGGTGCCCGTTCGGGATCGACGGATGCCCAAGCAACTCACCTGTTCGGGCGTCGGCGGGCATTGGCCTGGTTGTTGTGCAGTGTGCCTATCTTGATGGGGTTTGTGCTGCCGGTGTTGTTTATGCTGCGACCTTTGTCGGGTGATTGGGCGGCACTTCCGTGGTCCCGGTTTGGTGAGTGGGCGCTTAACAGCATCCGCCTGGGCGTCATCACATCGGCACTGGCCGTTGTCGTTGCTCTGGGGCTTGCCTTCAGCGTGCGCTATAGCGGTCATTGGGCAGTGCGGGCTGCGGCGCAGTTGGCGAGTCTGGGCTACGCCATTCCGGGTGCCGTGGTGGTGGTGGGCTTGTTGTTGCCGGTAGGGTGGCTTCAAGCCTGGGCACCCGACTGGCAGGTCGGTTACTGGGTTACCGCCACGGCAGTAGGTATTGTCTGGGCGTACCTGGTGCGCTTTTGTGCAGTGGCGCTGCAGGCACTTCAGAGCGGCTATGCGCGCCTGCCGACCAGTCTGGACGATTCAGCCCGTATGTTGGGCGCCTCGGGCTTGCAGACTCTAGCGCGTGTGCACTGGCCACTGTTGCGCCGTTCGGTCGCCGTTGCTGCCTTGCTAGTGTTTGTGGATGTCATGAAAGAGTTGCCAGCCACCTTGGTGCTGAGGCCTTTCAATAGTGACACCCTGGCTGTCGTGGCCTACCAACTCGCACGCGACGAGCGCCTTGGGGAGGCATCTTTGCCGTGCCTGGCACTGGTGCTGGTGGGGCTGATCCCGGTTATTTTGCTTAGCCGGACACTGAGGGTCGATGACCGTTAGTCAGATTCTGTGCACTGCGCCAGGGTTTGCCCCCTGGTAGTTGACAAACCTCAAAGAAACGTCACAAATCAAGTCCTAGGGTTTGCCCTATGTTGCGATGCAGCGTAAAGTTTGCCCAACGCTCGATTCTGGCCGTTTTATATCCGCCAGAGGTAGTCGATTCTGCAATTTGAAATTCAACCAGGAATTAACCCATGACAGAAACACTTGAGGTCAAGAAGGCGCCCTACGTCATTGAGTGGCGCGACGGATTCAAGATTGGTGTCGCGCAGGTCGATCAGGAACATCGGCACCTTTTCACGCTAGTGCGGGCACTTAATCTGACTTCGGTGGACCAGACGGTTGAGGAGTTACTGGATTACGTCGTAACGCATTTTTCCAATGAGCAGGAGTTGATGGAGAAAAGTGGCTATCCGGCATTCGAGCAGCATTTAAAGCTCCATGAGGAATTTGCTGCACAGGTGGCGGATTTCTTGGGCAGCGGCGTGGATTGGACGGAAGACCGTGTGCAGGAATTGCGCCGATTCCTGAACAAATGGCTAATCGGCCATATCATGACCCACGACTTGCGTTTCGGAAAATGGCATGCGAGTCACAGTGCACCCAGTGCACCCAGCGCGCCCGTGATTCAGAAGGCGCCCGCTTCGATCGGGTTTTTTGCCCGCCTCTTTGGCGCTAGGAAATAGGCGGTTTACCGGAGCCCTCAGGGGATGCTTCGATGTATTCAAACACCTCGCTGTCCATGATCAGCTTTCGGACTGGGATGGGTGTGCATGGCGTGGTGCAAGTATTGCAGAAAGGCTGCATTGGGTTGTACTGAGCGAGCCGTTGCGTTGGTCGGCAGTCACTGGCGGGGGCCGATGATAAACGTCGTACCCATATAAAACTGTATTTCACACGCTAGTTTTTTCGGTAAACGGTGCTGACTGAACCTTGCTTGATCCAATCGAGGTTCTGATCTCGATCCCCAAAGCATAAAAGATACATTCGACATGAATCATATAATTGATGCAAATTTTTATCAAAAGGAAATCTCATGTCAGAAACCATCGCCATGCCTTTGGATCTTCGTGGTACCCCGGCGTCGACTGCTGAGCAACTGGTTCTCAACAAAGCCAAGTTCCTGCAGCAGGGGAAATCGTTTCAAATGCTGACCGACCACGACCCTAAAGGTCTTCTCCAGTTGCTGAAAGGTCTGGGAGACGATTTCAGTGGCGAGTATCGCGAGTCAGGTCCTGCCATGTGGCGGGTGCAGGTCAGCAAACGTGCGGCTGAAACCAGTAATTGCTGTTCTGGCGGGGCGTGCTGCGGTTAATACTGGGCTGTTTATCGAAAAATATCTGCTAGCCCCCGCTAAATATGGGCTGACGCTATATTTTCTATAGTGATTTGCTGAGGCCGTCACTGCGAGAACTGGTCCCGCCAGTAGGAATCACAAATCAGGCTGTAACCCGCATGAATGCTAGGTTTTGTGCTGTCGAGTTTCAAACCTACCGCCAAAAATACCGCCATTCGTGAATGTGTCCGGTGGTGTGGTGCTTTTGGTACGCCAACCACCACCAGCTTCATGCCACCAACAAAAACCCAGCAGGTTAGGCTGGGTTCGATGTGAATAGCTTACTGAACTATTTTTAAGGGTTCACATCGCACCGTCTATAGCTTCAAGCGCATGTACTGCCCCACTCGGTAACCCCACGTCAAATGGCGTTGGCACACTGAATTCTCTTGGGTTGATGCGTACCAAGCGCCCGCCAAAGGCGTGAATGATGTGATGGCTGAAATGGCGTACCGACGGAATAGCCGTTCCCGCGCCTATCTCCACCACTACCGGGCATTGCAAGCCAGACAGCCAGTTATTCATTCGCCGCTCTTGTTCGGTTTGCCGTGACTCAACCCACCCCCAGTCGTTGAACATCATGATGTTTGGCCGCGCTAACCCACCACATTGAGGGCAGCGTGGTGGTTCATTCAGAAGCAGGCAGTTCTCGGCGTCAACTTCTGGGGTGAAACCATCAGTCGACCAAATTTCATTGCTGCAATTCTCCAAACACTGCAGGTGGTGAATGGACCCGTGGCACTCATTGATTGCCTTCGCATCAAATCCGGCGGCTTGAAAGTGTCCATCGACATTGGACGTAAAAACGGCACTGCCATGAATCATCTTGTCGCCCCACCGCTTCAATATTTGAAATCCAGCATGGGGTGTGGTTTGCCGGTACAAGTTCAGTCGATGACCGTAGAAGCCCCACGCTCGGTTGGTCTGCCTGCGAAATGCGTCAGGGCAGGCGATGATGTGGAAATCAATCTGCTCACGACCAAGAGCGGGGTACGCCTTCCAGAAGCCTTCTTTCCCTCTGAAATCTGGCAACCCAGAGTCGACACCCATTCCCGCTCCGGCGGCCACTATCAGGGCATCAGCCTGTGATATCAATTCTGCGGCCTGCTGAATTTCAAGCTCAAGGGGATTCATGCAATTGGCCCGTTTACTCGTGGAGCGCAAGTCGCCTACGGCGCTTCTCGCCATCCATAATGGCTTGCCTGTTTGCCGAAATCCGAAGCAATTTCAACGCCTTCCATCCTGAGTTGTTGGACGGCCTGCCCAAGCCAGTCTATAGGTGCCAATTTGGCTGCGGCATCAATGTCATCCTGCTCGAAAGGCAAATCAAGGATGACACGGAAATGAAGGACCACCATTTCGAACGGACGACGGAAAAGCACTGCGCCAGAAGCAGTGCGGAGCGCGGTCATCCTAATGCCCACGTCAGATTTAGATGCGCCTTCTGCTAGTGGAATTAGGCGCTCAGCAAGCCCGGTAATTGCGAGATGAATCTCGGGAGAGTCTGGGATGCCTAGCTCGTAGCTCGCTTCCGATGATTGATAGGGAAATGTCGGGTTGGCATCAGTGAATATCATTTATCGCTCCGGCCAGCCACTTTTTAGTGGTGGGTGCGTCATTAGTAAATCTCAGCGCTGTCTGACTTGCGGTCAGTAACGATTCTCGCGACTTTACAAGATTTCGAAGTTGTCGGTGCCCGTTGGTGGCGACTGGGGTTCGTATTGACTTCCACAAACTGTCATCCAGTCCAGCAGGTATTGGTCACCTTCTTGTTCGACCACCATTGCATAGTAAGGATTTGCTTGGAGTTGCTGTCTAAGCGCAGGGAGAGCTCTCATTTTTTCATCCTCTGACATTACCCTCCGTTCCTGTCGCTTTGGGAGCACCCGCAAGAGCGGTTCACCATCAGAATTTTGAAGCGATGCGCTGGACCATGCACGTCGTTCCGCAAAGAACATCCGAGCGCTCGCAGAATCAAGCTCTGACGTCCTGTCGCGTGGAATGTCTGAACTGGCGGTTTCAGTGGGCATTTTCAGAATGTTACAAGGGACTGCTCATGCGTAAACAACGCAGCGACGCTCGCAGAAGTCATGCTGAGCAATCGCGTTCACCATTGAATGGGCTATCTTGGCTCCCCCTAAAGATGATGGCTCAATCGGCGACACCGCCGAATAGTCACCCGGCTCAGTGCAAATCATCCGAAGGTCCAGAACTGGCAATCCGTGGCGAATCGCTTCACCCAGAATTACATCATTGAATAGCCCCAAAGCGGTAGCAAGTTCCTTCGGCATACCCGGTACCCTGTCGTAAATAGTGCAGACCATCAATGGTTTGCCACGAGATTGCAAGGCGTCGATGAGTGCTTTGTAGCTGGCTCGGAATTCAGTCTGAATTTTGCATAACCAGCCCAACCCTTGCTTTAACGATGTTGCCGACCCTTCCAAGCTGGGTAGGCAATTCAGTGCATCATTACCGCCAACGCTCAAAACCATGTGTGTAGTGGAATTTGGGATATTGGAAAGCCGCTCTAATGCCATTGAAGCGGTATCACCATCTACAGCCAGAAGACTAGCCATCCAAGATGCTGAAAGGTTTTCGTTGACTTGGTCGATTACAGCCGCTCCACCTTCGACATACTTTCTGTTGTCAAATATGCCCGCTGTAATCGAATATTGAGCGCATCAGTTCGCCCAACTTGCTCGGCTCGGTAATTGCTGCATAGTGCTTCTTGGGGACCGCAGCCAGTGCGCCGCGCAGGTCTTGCGTCACATCGCGCTCGGCAGAGCCGTTGGCAACGGCGTAGCGGAATATCTGGCCGCATAGCTGCGATACCCGGTGCGCGGTGTCGAATGCCTCACGGGCTTCAATCTTTCGCACCATTGCCAATACATCACGCGGGCCAATGTTGGAGATTGGCATGCTACCGATTTGGTGGAACACATCCTTTTCCAGCCACGCGGTTACCTTCTCTTGTGTGATGTTCGCCCGTTCGGCCTTGGTCTTGACCAGCCAGTCACGCGCCACCAGTTCAAAGGTGTTCGCGGCCATGTCTGCTTTGACTTGCTTTTCTTCGCGCTTGGCTGCGCTGGGGTCAATGTCCTTGGCAAGCTGCTCTCTGGCCTTATCCCGGCTCTTACGGGCATCAGCCAAAGAAACAGCGGGGTAAACGCCCAGCGCCAGCGTCTTGCGCTTGCCTGCAAAGCGGTAATTCATGCGCCAGTATTTGCCAGTGGCACTGACCAGCAGGTACATACCGCCGCCATCCGTGTGTTTGTCACCAGAGGGCTTCCCGCTGTGCTTGGTGCTGTTCTTGATGAAGGTGTCGTTCAAGGCCATAAATCACCTCTTTGGCGGTATGTTGTTTGGCGGTAATTGAAGATGCCGCCATAAGTGCCGCCAAGTTGGCGGTATGTCATGGTAACTCTTGATGCTGCATAAGACAACAAAAAACCCGCTGCAGCTATAGCCAGAGCGGGTTTTGAGGGGTTATGAGACTTCGTGAAACTATCTAATGGTCCCGCCAGTAGGAATCGAACCTACATCTAGCACTTAGGAGGCCGCAATTAATTGATAAAAAACTGTTTAAATACAATAAGTTATAAGACTAGAGCCATATAAATCCCACTAAAATCCCACCAAACTTATGTGGGTGGCAGTATGGCACAGATTCGAAGACGCAAACTCAAAGATGGCAGTGTGACTTACGAAGTCAGGGTGCATCGTGCCGGGCATCCAGCTTTGTCAAAGTCCTTTCGGGTCGAGGGTGAAGCGCGAGACTGGCTTCACGCCACAGAGCATTCAATCGGCAAAGGCGAGCGCGTCTCACCAAAGAAAAGCAAGGTGCTGCTCAAAACCTTGCTGGTTGATTTCGAGGATGGCTATCGAGACCGACATGGCAAGCCGGCCAATGACTTGGAGCGTAATCGCCTGAGAACACTGAATTTGGACCTGGGTGACTACGCGGTGGCAGCGCTTGACCATACGATTGTGCAAAAGTACATCGCCAGATTGCTCATTACCGAGGTTCCGGTTCGGTCCAATCGAAAGACAATTCACCCCCTATACAAAGGGGGCGTAACGCGGACATATTCAGCATCAACGGTTCGTAAGTTTTTCTACCAGTTGAAAAAATGCTTGGAATGGCATGCGTTGAAAAATGGCTATCAACTAGACAGCAATTTGTTCAAGTCGCAACCGGTTCCTCCTAGCTGGGGAGGACAGCGGGAGCGACGGCTAGAAGGCGACGAAGAGGCTCGGTTGATGGCAGCGGCTGTATTGGGGTACAGCTTTAAGGCGGAGTCAGTGAACGTTATGAAGTTCGCGATTGAAACCGCCATGCGTTGCCAGGAGATTCTCTTGGCGCGGTGGATGGACTTGAATGTGGCAGGCCGAACATTGAACATTCCCAAAGAGCACGTTAAGACCAAAACCTTCCGGCAGGTGCCCTTGTCAAGTCGTGCCCTCGCCATACTCAAGGACATGGAAAACTATACGGATGGAGGCAAGAAGCCGGTGCCAACGGACAGAATTTTTTGGCAATGGAAAGACAGCAACCACATGGGCCATCACTTCCGGAGAATTTGTCACCGAGCCAAAGTTGATGATCTGCATTTTCATGACCTCCGGCATGAGGCCACCAGCAGATTTTTTGAGAAGGGCAGGTTGTCGGACATGGAAATCATGAAAGTTACCGGCCACACCCAATATTCCACGTTGCAACGGTACGTGCAATTGAGACCATCGGCCCTTGCAGACAAGATGGATTAGCACAACAACGGATGATACACAAAGCACGGGCGCCGCAGGTGGGGCACCTTCTCATCTGCCGGCGCTTGGCAACAGCATACTTACGTCAAAGTTTTCAAGTTGATTACGTTGATGTGACTTTCCACTAATGAGGTCCTTGATGTGCGACTTGACCGCATTCCACCCCAATCCATCCTTGGTCAGAAGAATGTTTGCAATAGTCGGCAAGACTTTTTGAATTTCCGAAATAGTGGGCGGGTGCATGGATATTTCCTCAGACACGAGGTCGTCGGAAAGTACCATCGCATTCAGGAAGAATTCGGCTGGTACGCTGTCCGTAGTAAACCTCTGGTTAACGCCACTTGCGCCGGTATAGGCGACTCCGTTCCAGTACCAAAACTGCGTCGTACCATCAATGAACGCAGGGCCGTCGCTGCGATGTAGCAGACCATGCTGAAACCAGAAACGTTGTTTTGACTGGATGACGGCTGGACCATTGTCTCGGTGGGGTCTTCCATTCACCCACCACTCGACTCCTTTCCCCAATGCGTTGGTGACCGCAGGGCCATCGGCACGATGTAGCAGTCCGTTCTGGCACCAAACGTGTGAATGGGGAACATGAAATTTCCGCACCAAACCATGCGAGAAATATGGAGCCGAACATTTGACCACGACCATATTGGACTGCTTGAAACTAATTGCAGGACCGCTTGTTCGGTGAACGCGACCGTGACTCCACCATTCTTCGGCGCCATCGTCAAAAACCACTGCGGGACCGTCGGTGCAATGTAGTCGGCCATCTGCATCACGTTGTTCAAATAATGGCGAACGGAACCGACCGAACTCCGATTGAAAAAAGCGACAGGTTGGAGCTACTGGCATGCTGCAATTGGAACTCAATTATTCAAGCAGGAATTGGCGCGGCGAAAGTGTCATGCCGATATTGTGATGGCGATTGATGGGGCAGGGCAGAACCACTCGACAACCCCCCACCCCATTTGCTAATCTAATGCCACATCCCCCGACGTAGTACCACCGCCCACCAAGGCGGCACCACCACGCCGGACCCCTCGGCGCAACCACATTCATTCAGAGTTCGATTGGCCCCA
>JBAWYQ010000068.1:0-18899 GCA_037143475.1 Burkholderiales bacterium
GAAACGGGCTACATCCTGAACATGGGTGTGGACTTCAAGAGTGGCCAGCGGGTCGAGTCGATCAAGTCCCTGATGGGGCAGGGCTACGATGCGATATTCGTCGGCAGCGGCGCACCACGCGGACGTGAGCTCGATGTTCCGGGCCGCAAGGAGGCGGCCGCCCATATTCACATCGGCATTGACTGGTTGGCTTCGGTTTCGTTTGGGCATATCACCAGCGTGGCACCGCGGGTCATTGTGCTCGGCGGCGGCAATACGGCAATGGACTGCTGTCGTTCGGCACGCAGGATGGGTGGCAAGGATGTGAAGGTTGTTGTTCGCAGTGGCTATGAGGAGATGAAGGCGTCTCCATGGGAGCGCGAAGACGCCATCCACGAGAGCATCCCCATCATCAACTACCACGTGCCCAAGAGCGTGCAGCACAAAGACGGCAAGCTGTTGGGTATGACCTTTGAGATCGTTCGTGCCGAGTACGATGCCAAGGGGCGGCGCAGCTTGATTCCTACGGGTGAGCCCGATGTGTTTTTTGAGTGCGACGAGGTGCTGGTTGCTGTCGGACAGGAAAACGCCTTCCCCTGGATTGAGCAAGACTGCGGTATTGAATTTGACCGCTGGGGCCTGCCTGTTTTGGGTGAGAACACATTCCAATCCACGGTGCCCAACGTGTTCTTCGGTGGCGATGCATCGTTTGGGCCCAAGAACATCATCACGGCGGTGGCGCAGGGGCACGAGGCGGCGGTGTCGATTGACCGGTTCCTGAACGGCGAATCGGTCGCCGTGCGTCCGGCTCCTCTGACCAAGCTGATGTCCCAGAAAATGGGCATTCACGAGTGGAGCTACCGCAACGACCCGTCCAACGACACCCGTTACAAGGTGCCATGGGCAGACGCAGAAAAAGCGCTGGCCAACATTCGGGTCGAGGTTGAGTTGGGCTTTGATGCGGCGGTGGCGTTCAAAGAAGCCAGTCGCTGCCTGAACTGCGACGTGCAGACGGTGTTCAACCGGGACACCTGCATTGAGTGCGATGCCTGCGTTGACATTTGTCCCATGGACTGCATCACCTTCACGGCCAACGGGGAGGAGGCCGAGTTACGCACACGGTTGAAGGCGCCGGCTACCAACACCGCGCAAGATCTTTATATCTCCAGTGAGTTGAAGACCGGGCGCATCATGGTCAAGGACGAGGATGTTTGCCTGCACTGCGGTTTATGTGCAGAGCGGTGCCCGACCGGTGCTTGGGATATGCATAAGTTCTTGCTCAACACGACGCAGGCCGGCCCTGGCTGTCGCGGCAGCTTGGTATCAAAAAAGGAGGCAGCATGAAGCGCCTGGAAGCCATCAACGATTTCGTTATCAAGTTCGCCAACGTCAACGGTTCGGGCTCGGCCTCGGCCAATGAGTTATTTGCCAAAGCGGTAATGCGCATGGGCGTGCCGGTGAGTCCGCGTAATATCTTCCCCAGCAACATCCAGGGCATGCCCACCTGGTATGAAGCGCGGGTATGCGAAAAGGGTTACCACGGCCGCCGTGGTGGTGTCGACATGATGGTCGCCATGAACCCGCAAACCTGGGACACCGACATTGCCGAAATTGAATCTGGCGGTTACTTGTTCTACGATAGTTCGCGCCCCCTGCCACCAAGCAAGTTTCGTGACGATGTGCATACGCTCGCAGTGCCTTTGACGGAAATCGCCAACGCCGCCTACACCGACCCCAGGCAGCGCACTCTGTTCAAGAACATCATCTACGTTGGCGCGTTGTCGTTATTGCTCGACGTTGATGCTGATGTATTCGAGAAGCTGTTTGCAGAGCAGTACAAAGGCAAGGAGCGCTTGCTGGAGTCCAACGTCAAGGCACTCCACCTGGGACGCGACTATGTGAAGCAACACATCGCTTACCCCTTGGGCTTGCGGGTGCGCAGGTCTGACAAGGTGGGAGACCAGATCTTTACCGATGGCAACAGCGCAGCTGCACTGGGTTGCGTGTATGGCGGCGCCACCGTGGCGGCGTGGTATCCGATCACACCATCGTCCTCGGTGCCCGAAGCCTTTCAAAAATACTGCGACAAGTTCCGCGTGGACGAGGCGACCGGTCAGCACAACTACGCCATCGTGCAGGCGGAAGACGAACTGGCTTCGATTGGTATGGTGGTGGGCGCGGGCTGGAATGGCGCTCGCGCATTTACCGCAACGTCGGGCCCTGGTGTATCGTTGATGACCGAGTTCATTGGCTTGGCCTACTTTGCCGAAATACCGGTCACTATCATCAATGTGCAGCGCGGCGGGCCTTCTACGGGTATGCCCACGCGCACGCAACAGGCCGACCTGCTGTCCTGTGCCTATGCGTCTCACGGTGACACGAAGCACGTTTTGCTGTTTCCGCAAGATCCGTATGAGTGTTTTACACACTCGGCCGCAGCACTCGATCTTGCCGACCGACTGCAAACCCCGATTTTCGTGATGACTGATCTGGACATTGGAATGAACCAGCGTCTGTGCAAGCCCTTCGCTTGGGACGAGTCAAAGCCCTATGACATCGGCAAAGTCATGACCGCTGCAGAGTTGGAGGCAGGCAAGGACTTTGGGCGGTACAAAGATGTGGATGGCGATGGCATCCCCTGGCGCACGCTGCCCGGCACGCACCCCTCCAAAGGTGCTTTTTTCACTCGAGGAACGACCCGCAATCCCTATGCTATGTATTCGGAACGTGGCCCGGACTACATCTACAACATGGAGCGACTGATCCGCAAGTTCAAGACTGCTGCAGACCTGGTTCCACAGCCGCTTTTCCGCAACGCACCGGGGAAAACTTCGTTTGGCGTCATCTACTTTGGCTCCACCAGCCCTGCCATGCGCGAGGCGCTCGATGTGCTTGAAGCCGATGGCGTTCATGTGGATGCGATGCGGCTGCAAGCGTTCCCGTTTCCGGCATCGGTTGATAAATTCATTGCCGAGCACGAGAAAGTGTTTGTGGTTGAGCAAAATCGTGACGCGCAATTGCGGTCCATGCTGATCAATGAGCTGGATGTCGATCCGGCCCGTCTGGTGCGGGTACTGCACTACGATGGAACACCGATCACCGCGCGTTTTATTGTTGACGCCATTCGCAAGAGTGTGCAAACCGCCGCCAAAGCCAGTGGCATCAAGGAGCTTGCATGACCTACATTGCCAAACCGCGTCTGCACCATCCCACGCTGACCAAGAACAAGGTAGGCTATACCCGGCGCGACTATGAGGGGCGCATTTCCACCCTGTGCGCGGGGTGTGGGCATGACTCAATTTCTGCTGCCATCATTCAGGCTTGCTGGGAACTCGACATCGAACCCCATCGCGTGGCCAAACTATCCGGCATTGGATGCAGTTCCAAGACGCCCGACTACTTCCTGGGTGCTTCGCACGGCTTCAATACGGTACATGGTCGTATGCCCTCTGTGTTGACCGGTGCCAATCTGGCCAACCGGGATCTGATGTATCTCGGTGTGTCGGGTGACGGGGACTCGGCATCGATTGGGCTGGGGCAGTTCGCCAACGCGATGCGCCGTGGTGTACGCATGGCTTACATTGTGGAAAACAATGGTGTTTATGGACTGACCAAGGGGCAGTTTTCTGCCACCGCGGACCGGGGCTCCAAGAGCAAGAAGGGCGTTGTCAACAGTGATAGTCCGGTAGACCTGGTGGCATTGGCGCTGCAACTCGGTGCCACTTATGTGGCACGCAGTTTCTCCGGCGACAAGGAGCAACTGGTGCCATTGATCAAGGGTGCCATGGCGCACGGCGGCGCCGCGTTTATTGACGTGATCAGCCCTTGCGTGACCTTCAATAATCATGCCGGCAGCACCAAGAGCTACGACTACGTGCGTCAGCATAACGACGCAGTGAGCCGCATTGATTTCATCACTCCGCGTAACGAAATTACGACGCAATATGCGCCGGGCGAAGTCGTGGAAGTCCAGCAGCATGATGGCTCACTATTGCGCCTGCGCAAGCTTCATCCTGAGTACGATCCAACTGATCGCTATGGTGCAATGAGTTACATGCAGGAGCACCAGTCACGTGGCGAGGTCGTCACGGGCTTACTATATGTGGACCCATTGGCTACCGACTTGCATATCGCGTTGAATACGACGGTGAGGCCATTGAATACACTGACTGCTGAACAACTGTGTCCGGGAAGTCGGGCGCTGGACAAGATCAACGCGGCGTTGCGCTAGGTCGCTTTCGGTGGAGCGCTCTGCGCAGGTCTTTTTTGTTTTCGAAAGAGGTGATGAACATGTCGGAACGCACTGTATTTCAATCCATGTCCCAACGGCACGTTGTCAGTCTGGGGCCACAAGCCAGTGTCTGGGACGCTGCATGCACCATGACCAAGGCCAATTGCGGCAGTGTGCTGATTGTGGACAACCCCGGCACCTTGTTGGGCATTGTCACTGAGCGTGACCTTATGACGCGGGTATTGGCCAAGGCGTTGAGCCCTGAAAAGACCACGATGGCTGACATCATGACGAAGAATCCACACTGCGTTGCGCCGGAAATGCTGGTGTCGGATGCTGTGCTCATCATGATTGAGCGCGGGTTCCGGCACCTTCCCATTGTTGGAGCCCATTCCAAGATCCTGGGGGTGTTTTCGGTGCGCGACGCCATGCCCCGTGAAATTGGAAATGCAGTCAGCCTGGCAGAGTTTCATGAGCAAGTGAATGATGCACTAGGGTAATTGCTCGGTTTCAGGAACTGTAACCGTCGTACATTTGACTTTGATTCGAGTCGACGGTTGGTTCCTATAAATCGCTGCGGGGGCATCTATGCCTGTTGGTACATTGCTAAGCCCAGGGGTCCGGTTGATGCGGCTATTGCCGTTCGCGGGCAAAATTGGACTGGTCGCATTCATGACCGCGATGCCATTGTTGTCGCTCTTGTGGCAATGGTTTTTGGGCAGCGGTGACAGGCTCGCGCAACAATTGGTTGCCTTTCTTGCAGGGCTGGATCTGGTGGCTTCAGCTTATGTCTTCGCTGCCTTTTACCGCAGTATCAGTGACGATCTGGGGCAAGTCGTTAAGGCGACAAATCAAATGGTGAGGGGTGACTTGCGGCTTGATGTCAAAGCGGCAGGTACTGATGAATTTGGTTGCCTGCTCGTTTCGGTGGCCCAGATGGGGCAAACCATTTCCGCTATGGTCGCCAATGTTCGCAGTAACGCCGCTTTTGTGGCCCATTCAGGCAGGAGCTTGGCTCGGGCCAGCCAAGACTTGTCTGAGCGCACGGAGCAGCAGGCAGCCAATTTAGAGCAAACAGCGGCGAGCGTGGCGGACTTGTCTTCAACCGTACAGGCAAATGCCGGTACGGCTGGCTTGGCCAATGGGCAAGCCGGGGAAGTGCGTGATGTGGCTGATAGCGGGGCGGCGATCATGGCCCATGCGGTGCAGTCCGTTGAGGCCATTCAAGCCAGCGCCAAGCGAATGGATGAAATAGTTGGCGTTATTGATGGCCTTGCATTCCAGACCAACATCCTTGCACTTAACGCAGCGGTTGAGGCGGCGCGCGCGGGTGAATCCGGTCGCGGCTTTGCTGTGGTTGCCAGTGAGGTGCGTTCGCTGGCGCAGCGATCGGCTGAAGCATCCAAGGAAATCAGGCAATTGATCGGCACTTCGTCGAGCCAAGTTGCGACCAGCGTGCAAAATATTCGGACAGCGGGTTCCACCATTACAACTATTGTCCATGGGATACGAGAAGTGGCTGCAAGCATGTCACAGATTTCAACCTCCAGTGCCGAGCAAAGCTCTGGCCTGAGTGAAATCGCAGCTGCGGTGCGTCAGCTTGACGAAATTACCCAGCGAAATGCCCAGATGGTGGAAATCGCCTTGACGCAGGCGTTGGCGATGGAGGGGCGCGCTACGACGTTAGTGGAGTCTGTTGCCGCATTCCAGCTGCAGCAAGGTTCAGCGGAAGAGGCTCAGGGACTGGTTGAGCGGGCATTGGCCCATCGCCGCCGTACGTCCAAGGAGGCATTTCTGCGGGATCTGACCGATCCATCCCAAGGGTTTTATGACCGGGACATGTACGTGTTTGTGCTGGATGACCGCGGCTGCTATGTATCGTTTGGGGGCAATTCTTCCAAAGTGGGAACACGGGTTCAAGATGTCGCAGGGATTGACGGTGATGGATTGTTGGCGGCCATAGTCAACCAGGCTAAGGCCGAGCCGGGGTGGGTTGAGTACGACATCACCAACCCGACTACTGGCAGGGTCCAGACAAAAATGTCCTATGTGCAACAAGTCGACGGGTTGTATTTGGGCTGTGGTGTGTACAAGAATCTGGTTTCAATTTGACCGTGTTCAGCCAAGCCTGTCGCTAACGCTAGTCAGGGTCAGTTCGTCGTTTTGCACGGGCCCGAGCCATTGCCGCTTCGATGATGACCTTCTTTTGTGCCAGTACCTGGGGCTCGATGATGCGCGAATGGGCGGCTAGATTTTCCAGTTTGGCTTTGGCCAGCGCCTGCATGGCTTGGGTCTTTTCATCTTTTGCACGTTTGCGGCGCGCGCCACTGAATGCGTAGCGTTCACGGGCCAGTTGGGCTTGTGCCGGCGACCATGCGGACCAGCCAGTCGCGGTGCCAGACGCATTCTCCAGCACGATGCAATCGACGGGGCAGACAGGCAAACACAGTTCGCATCCGGTACAGAACCGCTCAATGACGGTGTGCATCCGTTTATTGCTGCCAATAATGGCGTCTGTCGGGCAGGCATCAATGCATAGCGTGCAACCGATGCACCAGTCTTCATCAATGTAAACCACACTGCGTGGTCCTTCTTGGCCAAAGGTCGGGTTCAGCGGTCTTTCATCAAAACCGGCAATCTGTGCCAATCGAGCGGCGCCCATTTGTCCACCGGGAGGGCATTGGTTTATGTCCGCCTGTCCCTCCTCAATGGCGTTTGCGTACCCAGCACAATCCGGGTAGCCGCAGCGCGTGCACTGCGTCTGCGGCAGAGCATCCAGAATTCTGGATGCAAGCTTGCCAAGCGGCAATGCCGGCAAGGTCACTTGCGGCTCGTACTGCGCTTGGTTGCTGTCGTTTTTGTAGCTGGTTTGGCTTGCTTGGATGCGGTCGGTGCTGCCAGGATGACCGATGAGGCTACGGCTGTGGGAACGGAGTGGTGAGCCAGAATGAAAGACTTGACGTGCGGATACACGTGCTCGCGCCAGCGTTTGCCTGAAAAGATGCCGTAGTGGCCAGCCCCCTTGGCTTCAAAATGCTTTTGCATGGAGTTGGGCACGCCGCTACAGATTTCGTGCACGGCTTGCGTCTGACCTGACCCCGAGATGTCGTCCAGTTCACCTTCTACCGAGAACAGAGCCGTTGTCTTGATGTCGGCAGGGCGCACACGTTCAATTTTTCCATTTACGCCTTTTATGTCCCAATTGCCATTGACCAGGCTGAAATCCTGGAATACCACCCGGATCGTTTCCAGGTAATAGTCGGCATCCATATCCAGCACGGCGTTGTACTCGTCGTAAAACTTGCGGTGCGCCACTGTGCTGGCATCGTCGCCCTTAATCAGATCTTTGAAGTAGTCGTAGTGGCTCTTGGCATGGTTACTCGGGTTCATGGCCACGAAACCGGTGTGCTGCAGGAATCCCGGGTACACGCGGCGACCGGCGCCAGGGAAGTTCGCAGGAACGCGGTAAATGACATTGTTTTCAAACCAGTTATGGCTCTTGTTCATGGCCAGGTTGTTGACCGCAGTGGGTGATTTGCGCGCGTCAATCGGGCCACCCATCATGGTCATGGACAGGGGAGTCATTTCACCTCGGCTGGCCATCAATGACACGGCAGCCAAGACCGGCACGGTGGGTTGGCATACGCTCATGACGTGGCAATTGCCATATTTCTTCTGCACGTGGCGGATAAACTCCTGCACGTAGTTGACGTAGTCGTCCAGGTGGAATTCGCCTTCTGACAATGGCACCAGGCGCGCATTCTTCCAGTCTGTGATATAGACCTTGTGGTCCATCAGCATCGTTTTGACGGTGTCACGCAACAAAGTCGCGTAGTGACCGGAAAGAGGTGCCACGATAAGCACTGCTGGCTGGTCCTTGGTCTTTTCCAGAGTGGCTTGGTCGTCGCTGAAACGCTTGAATCGACGCAACTCGCAAAAAGGCTTGTCAATTTCAATGCGTTCGTGAATGGCTACCTCGACTCCGTCCACATCGATAGTGCGAAGGCCAAATTCTGGCCGTTCGTAGTCCTTGCCAAGACGGTGCATAAGGTCATAACTGGCAGAAATGCGTTGCGCGAAAGGATTCTGACCTGCAATTGATAGCGGGTTACCGAATATTTTGGAGGCGGTTTGGGCCAACTCGGAAAACGGCTCCATCAAGGACCGCTGGGTTTCATAGAACTGGTACAGCATGGGGGCTCGCTTTCGAAAACGGTTCAATGCAATAAAATGTTGCAGTGCAATATAACAGTTTTAACGGTCCTTGGCCTTGGTGATTGTCTCTAGGATGCCACGGGACCGCTGACGTTTTGTAAGGACTATGAAGGGTCCGTCAGGAAAAGCCAGCCATTTATAGAAAATAATTAGACAACTTTGGCAATAGAAGCGCAAACGTAGTCAATATTCTTGCTGTTCAGCGCAGCCACACACATGCGACCGGTGTCGGTGCCGTAGACGCCAAATTCGGTGCGCAGCCGCACCATTTGGTCCTTACTCAGACCGGAATAGCTGAACATGCCAATCTGGCTGGTGATGAAAGACATGTCCTGCTTGACGCCGGCCGCCTTGAGGCCATCGACCAACTTCTGGCGCATGGCCTTGATGCGCACGCGCATTTCGCCCAGTTCTTTCTCCCAAAGGGCGCGCAGTTCGGGGTTGCCCAGCACCGCAGCCACCACAGCACCGCCATGAGTGGGTGGGTTGGAGTAGTTGGTGCGGATCACGACTTTGAGCTGACTCAAAACCCGACCCGTCTCTTCCTTGTCCTTGCACAGCACCGACAAGCCACCGACGCGCTCGCCGTACAAGCTGAAGCTCTTTGAGAACGAGGTGGAGACGAAAAAGTTGAGTCCAGCGGCAACAAACTTCTGGATCACCGCGCCATCCTCACTGATGCCGTAACCAAAGCCTTGATAGGCCATGTCCAGGAAGGGTGTCAGCCCTTTGGCCTTTATCACGGCAATGACCTGGTCCCACTGGGCTGACGTGATGTCATAGCCTGTCGGGTTATGGCAGCAGGCATGCAGCACGATGATGGTGCCGGGGGCGGCCGCATTCAGGCTGGCCAGGAAGCCCTCAAAGTCAACGCCGCGCTTGGCGGCATCGTAGTACGCATAGGTGTCCACCTCGAAGCCGGCATTGGTAAACAGTGCGCGGTGGTTTTCCCAACTGGGGTCAGAGATCAGTACTTTGGCGTTGGGGCTGACCCTTTTCAGGAAGTCAGCGCCAATTTTCAGGCCACCGGTGCCGCCAATGGCTTGTACAGTAGCCACGCGACCGGAGGTGACGGGTTCGCTGTCAGCACCAAACACCAGCGCCTTGACGGCGTTGTCATAGGCCACGATGCCGTCGATGGGCAGGTAGCCACGCGCGGTGGGCTTCTCCATCATGGTTTTTTCAGCGGCTTGCACGCATTGCAGCAAAGGCAGTTTGCCGTGGTCGTCGAAATAAACGCCAACACCCAGGTTGACCTTGGCAGGGTTGGTGTCAGCGTTGAATTGTTCGTTCAGACCCAGAATTGGATCGCGGGGGGCCATTTCGACATCGGAAAAAAGTGACATAGCAGGGTCCTGTGTGAGTGATGGGGAAGCCATGCGGCAACTGCGTTGGCGACAGGTCACATTCTACCGGGACTGCGGGTTTCTACTAACTATGCCCTGAGCCCTTTGCCGATTAACCCCGTTCAACGCTTCAGCGCATCTTGAATGGGCATCGGGATTCGGGTGGGCTTCATGGTTTGGTGGTTGACCCAACCAATGCGCACCGAACCGGCGCACAGCAATGTAGGTGCGCCATCGGTCGGCGGTATCTGTAGGCGAGCTTCCTGCTGGATGGTGAACGATGATCGTCCCATTTCGCTTAATTGCGCAGTAATCAGCAGCTGGTCATCCAGGCGGGCGGGGCGCAGGTATTTGATTTGCGCCTCACTTACGACAAATATGCAGCCCAGCGTGCTCTGCAAGTGCCGTTGCTCCAGCCCCAAGGCACGCAACCATTCGGTGCGGGCTCGTTCGAAGTACTTCAGATAGTTGGCGTAAAAAACAATCCCGCCGGCATCGGTATCTTCCCAGTAGACGCGAAGGGGCCATGAAAAAATGTTTGAAGCAGTGGCGGTGGGAGTGGGGTGCATAGTGCATTGTTGCAGACGATTTCGGGGGTGCGAAGGACGTGATGGGTCGACTGTACGTGCACAGGATGTCACTGCATTGGGTACCATGCCCGGCTGCTCGGTGTTTTTTACATTGCTTTTGGAATCCATTGTCCATGTCGTCACCTGTTCACAGCGCCACCATCCCACACCCTATTTCTGGCGATCAACCGACCGCCACCGGGCTCGCGGGTGTATTTGTTCGATTCCCGGACTCACCGTTTGAGTTGTACCAACCCTATCCACCGGCGGGGGACCAACCGACTGCAATCGATCAGCTGGTGGAAGGCGTAACTGACGGCGAGGTCTTCCAGACGTTGCTGGGCGTGACAGGTTCGGGCAAAACCTTCACCATGGCCAACGTCATTGCGCGTCTGGGGCGTCCGACGATTGTGTTTGCGCCCAACAAGACACTGGCGGCGCAGTTGTACAGCGAATTTCGCGAGTTTTTCCCCAAGAATGCGGTCGAGTATTTCGTCAGCTATTACGACTACTACCAACCCGAGGCCTATGTGCCACAGCGCGATCTCTTCATTGAAAAAGACTCGGCCATCAACGAGCATATCGAACAGATGCGCCTGAGTTGCACCAAGAGCATTCTGGAGCGACGTGACGTGGTGATCGTGGCCACGGTCTCAGCCATCTACGGTATCGGTCAGCCGGAGGCGTACCACAAGATGGTGATGACTTTGCGAGTCGGCGACAAGCCCGGGCAACGTGATCTGATCGCGCAGCTGGTGCGTATGCAGTACCAGCGCAATGACATGGACTTTTCGCGCGGCACTTTCCGGGTGCGTGGTGATACGATCGACGTGTTCCCGGCCGAGCACAGCGAGATGGCCATCCGCATCGAGTTGTTTGACGACGAGCTCGAATCGCTGCAATTGTTCGACCCGTTGACCGGTCGCATTCGTCAGAAAATTCCCCGATTTACCGTCTACCCCAGCAGCCACTATGTGACGCCACGCGAGCAGGTGTTGGCGGCAGTTGAAACCATCAAGGTAGAACTGGCCGAGCGGTTGAAGTTCTTTGTAGCGGAGGGAAAATTGGTGGAGGCCCAGCGCCTGGAGCAGCGAACGCGGTTCGATTTGGAAATGCTGAGCGAAGTGGGGCATTGCAAGGGGATTGAAAATTATTCACGCCACCTGAGTGGCTCTGCCCCCGGTGAGCCGCCCGCCACGCTGACCGATTACCTGCCCAAGGACTCGATCATGTTTTTGGACGAATCTCACGTATTGATTGGCCAGTTCGGTGGCATGTTCAACGGTGACCGTTCCCGCAAGACCACGTTGGTGGAATACGGCTTTCGACTGCCCAGTGCGCTGGATAACCGGCCGCTCAAATTCGAGGAGTTCGAGACCAAGATGCGCCAGGCCATATTTGTGTCGGCAACCCCGGCGCAATGGGAGCAGGACCATGCTGGCAAAGTCGTTGAGCAGCTGGTGCGGCCCACCGGGCTGGTGGACCCGGAAGTGGAGGTGCGCCCGGCCACTCACCAGGTGGACGATGTTCTGCAGGAAATCCGCATCCGGGTAGAGAAGAACGAGCGCGTCCTGATCACCACGCTAACCAAACGCATGGCCGAGCAGTTGACTGACTACCTAAGCGATAACGGCGTGAAAGTTCGTTATCTGCACAGCGATGTGGACACCGTCGAGCGGGTTGAAATTTTGCGGGACTTACGTCTGGGGGTGTTTGACGTTCTAGTGGGTATTAATCTGCTGCGAGAGGGGTTGGATATTCCCGAGGTCTCGTTGGTGGCCATTCTGGATGCCGACAAGGAAGGCTTTTTACGTTCTGAGCGCTCATTGATCCAGACCATAGGCCGCGCCGCGCGCAATTTACATGGACGCGCCATCTTGTATGCCGACAAGATGACCAACTCCATGGAGCGGGCAATTGGTGAGACCGAGCGGCGACGCAAAAAGCAAATTGCCTTCAACTTGGCCAATGGAATTACGCCGCGCTCAATCGTCAAGCAGGTGCGTGATCTTATTGATGGGGTTTACAGCGAAAAGGCGGGCAAAGAGGCAGAGCGACTGGAGCGAGACGCCTTGCAGCGTGCGCAGGTGGAAGATATGAGCGAGAAGGACATTTCCCGCGAAATAAAACGGCTGGAGAAATTGATGATGGAGCACGCCCGCAATTTGGAGTTCGAAAAAGCGGCCAAAGTGCGCGATCAGTTGGGTATTTTGAAGGAGCAGGCTTTTGGCGCGCCGGGCAGCGACAACATTGTTCCACTGGGGCTGACTAACAAATAGGTCACCAAGGTGGCCTATGGTGGCTATTACCCGAGCAAATCACTTGGTTTCTTGCTATACTTGAGTTAGTTAGTCAACCAAGTACGACTGAAGGAGCTTTATATGCGTCTCACCACCAAAGGCCGTTTTGCCGTTACAGCGATGATTGATCTGGGCCTGCGCCAGAGCGCTGGCCCCGTCACGCTGGCCGCTATCAGTCAACGTCAGCAGATTTCCCTATCTTACCTCGAACAATTGTTCGGCAAACTGCGTCGCCATGAGTTGGTGGAATCGACCAGGGGTCCGGGTGGGGGCTACACACTGGCACGCAAGGCGGCAGATATTACCGTAGCCGACATTATTGTTTCCGTCGACGAGCCTATTGATGCAACCCATTGCGGAGGCAAAGAGAATTGCCATGGTGAGGGTGCCCGTTGTATGACGCACGACCTTTGGGCGTCGCTCAACGTGCGCATGGTCGAGTTTCTGGACTCAGTCACCCTACAAAAATTGGTAGATGACCAACTCGCCAAAGGCCTCCATGTCGAGGACAAGCCCAGTGTTAAGCGAGCCATCTCGGCCATGCCCATGAGTAAACCGATTCGCGTCAACGCCCCCAATTCGGTGTTTGCCCTGGGCAACGCCTTTTCTAAAACTTAAAGCATTGCGGGACAGACCGCAGCCTGCAAAAACAGGCCAGCGCTGTCCTAAGCCGATTAATTTAGAGCCAGCTATGGAAACCACTCCCCACTTCCCTATTTACATGGACTACAGCGCTACCAATCCCTGCGACGAGCGGGTGGTGGATGCCATGGTCCCTTGGTTGCGCAACCACTTTGGCAACCCAGCATCGCGCAGCCATGCGTGGGGTTGGGAGGCTGAAGCAGCGGTTGAAAAGGCGCGGGAGCAGGTTGCTGCGCTGATTGGCGCTGATCCGCGTGAGATCGTCTGGACCTCTGGCGCGACCGAATCCAACAACCTAGCGATCAAAGGTGCGGCGCACTTCTACCAGTCCAAGGGCAAGCATCTGATCACGGTCAAGACTGAACACAAAGCGGTTCTGGATACCTGCCGCGAGCTCGAACGCCAGGGCTTTGAGGTGACATATCTCGATGTTCAGGAAGACGGCATGCTCAATCTGGATGTATTCAAGGCGGCCATTCGTCCGGACACCATTTTGGCCAGCGTGATGTTCGTGAACAACGAAATTGGCGTCATTCAGGACATTGCTGCCATTGGGGCGGTCTGCCGTGAAAAAGGCATCATCTTCCATGTTGATGCCGCCCAGGCGACCGGTCGTGTTGAGTTTGATTTGTCGAAAATGCCGGTCGATCTGATGAGTCTGACGGCACATAAAACCTATGGCCCCAAGGGCATTGGCGCGTTGTTTGTGCGCCGCAAGCCCCGCGTGCGTCTGGAAGCCCAGATGCACGGTGGTGGCCACGAGCGCGGTATGCGCAGTGGCACATTGCCCACGCACCAGATCGTGGGCATGGGCGAGGCTTACCGCATTGCCAAAGAAGAGATGGCGGCTGAGAACGTTCGCATTCAGGCACTGCATGACCGCATGCTGGCGGGTCTGAAAGATGTAGAGCAAGTTTTCATCAATGGTCACGTCACGCAACGTGTGCCCCACAACCTCAACATGAGTTTCAACTACGTTGAAGGAGAGTCGCTCATCATGGGCATCAAGGGCCTGGCGGTGAGCAGCGGCTCTGCCTGTACATCAGCTTCATTGGAGCCAAGTTATGTACTGCGTGCCCTGGGCCGCAGCGATGAATTGGCACACAGTAGTTTGCGCATGACCATTGGCCGCTGGACCACCGAGACGGAAATTGATTACGCTATCGACACGATCAAAGCGAACGTAGCCAAGCTGCGCGACCTCAGCCCGCTGTGGGAAATGTACCAGGACGGCGTTGACATCAGCGCTATCCAGTGGGCAGCACATTAAAGGAAATCAAAATGGCATATTCAGAAAAAGTTGTTGACCACTACGAAAACCCTCGCAATGTGGGCAGCTTTGAAAAAGGTGATGACAGTGTTGGCACTGGCATGGTTGGTGCGCCTGCTTGCGGCGATGTGATGAAACTGCAGATCAAAGTCAATCCAGTGACTGGTGTGATTGAAGACGCTCGATTCAAGACCTACGGTTGCGGCTCGGCCATTGCGTCGAGCTCTCTGGTGACCGAATGGGTCAAGGGCAAGACGCTGGATGAGGCGGCAGCACTGAAAAACAGCCAGATTGCTGAAGAACTGGCATTACCACCGGTCAAAATCCACTGCTCCATCCTGGCCGAAGACGCAATCAAAGCGGCAGTGGATGACTACAAAAAGAAGCACGCACATTGACACACTATGGCTGTAACACTGACTGAAGCTGCTGCGCGCCACGTGACGCGCTACCTGACCAAGCGAGGCAAAGGCGTTGGAGTGCGCCTGGGCGTCAAGACCACCGGGTGTTCCGGTTTGGCATACCAGCTGGAATACGTGGACGAATTGGCCCCTGAAGACCTGGTATTCGAAGGCCATGGGGTCAAGGTGCTGGTGGACCCCAAGAGTCTGGCCTATATCGATGGCACCGAGCTGGATTTTGTGCGCGAGGGGCTGAACGAAGGCTTTCGCTTCAATAACCCGCGTGAGCGGGACAAATGCGGCTGTGGTGAGTCGTTTCGCGTGTGAATCTGCAGTCCAACGATTTCGAGCTGTTTGGGCTCACGCAGCAGTTCGCGCAAGACCGCGCAGTGCTTGATGCGCGCTGGAAAGAGCGGCAACGCGAAGCCCACCCCGACAAATTCGCTGCCCAGGGTGATGCCGCGCAACGCGTGGCCATGCAGTGGTCGGTGCGCATCAACGAGGCCTATCAGCGCCTCAAGGACCCGCTCAAGCGCGCCGCGTATTTGTGCGAGTTGGCGGGGTCGCCCATCAATGCCCATAGCAATACGGCCATGCCGGCGGCGTTTTTAATGCAACAAATGAAGTGGCGTGAAGAGCTCGACGAAGCTGGCAGTGACGAATCGCTCAACACATTGCGTGAAAATGTGGATACCGCCCAGCGCGAGTTGCTGAGCGAATGCGCCAGTCTGATAGACGGGAAGGGCGATTACGCGAAGGCTGTCCAGTCGGTGCGTTCACTCATGTTCATTGAAAAGTTTGGACACGATCTCGATTTGGCTTTCGACAAATTGGAAACCTGAAACCCTGCGGGGGGCCTAGCCCCCATTTAATTGCATATGGCGCTTCTACAAATCTCCGAGCCTGGCCAAGCGCCAAATCCGCATGAGCGACGTATTGCGGTGGGTATCGACCTGGGTACGACGCATTCTCTGGTGGCAGCAGTTCGCCATGGCGTGGCCGAGTGCCTGCCCGACAATGACGGGCGCGTCATCCTGCCGTCGGTGGTGCGCTACCTGGCGGGTGGCGGTCGTGAGATTGGCTACCCCGCACAAGCGGCGCTGGCAAGTGACCCCGAAAATACAATTGCTTCCGTTAAGCGATACATGGGACGCAGTCTTGCCGACGTGGTAGGTGCAGACAAGCTCCCCTACCGTTTTGCTGACCATGCGGGCATGCTGGGTGTACTGACCGTCGCCGGTGAAAAGTCGCCGGTGGAAGTCAGCGCCGACATCCTGGCCACGCTACGCTACCGGGCCGAAGACACCTTCAACGACGACCTCTATGGCGCGGTGATTACCGTGCCAGCCTATTTTGACGACGCACAGCGCCAGGCCACCAAGGATGCGGCCAAGCTGGCCGGCATCAACGTGCTGCGCTTGATCAATGAGCCAACGGCTGCGGCAATAGCCTACGGGCTCGACAACGCCAGTGAAGGCGTTTATGCCATCTACGACCTGGGTGGCGGCACGTTTGACATCTCCATCCTGCGGCTTACCCAAGGTGTTTTTGAAGTGGTTGCGACCGGTGGTGATTCGGCCCTGGGCGGCGATGACTACGACCATGCCCTGGCAGATTGGGTTCTGGCGCAGACCGGCGTTCAGGCCGCCACCGCCGGAGACAAATCCATGTTAAAGGTCGCTGCACGGGCTTGCAAGGAAGCGCTGACTGCTATAAATAATATAGCGTTTCACGCCGATCTGACGGGGGCTAGCATTCAATTTGACGTTGAACAAAGTCAGTTCGAAGCGGCTACAGCGCATTTGACAGCCCGCACCATCACCGCCGTGCGCAAAGCCTTGCGCGATGCGCGCCTGTCGGTGCAGGACGTACAAGGGGTGGTCATGGTGGGCGGCTCCACCCGCATGCCGCAGGTGCAAGCCGCGGTGTCCAAATTTTTTGACCGTGCTCCGCTGAACAACCTTAATCCTGACGAAGTGGTGGCCCTCGGAGCCTCCATTCAGGCGAATCAATTGGCGGGCAACAACACGGCGGGCGATTTGCTGCTGCTGGACGTCATCCCTTTGTCGCTGGGCGTAGAGACCATGGGCGGCCTGGTGGAGCGTATCGTGCCACGCAATCAGACCATTCCCACTGCCATGGCACAGGACTTCACCACGTACAAGGACGGCCAGACAGCGCTGGCCTTGCATGTGGTGCAGGGTGAGCGCGACCTGGTGGCCGATTGTCGTAGTCTGGCGCGTTTCGAACTGCGTGGCATTCCACCAATGGCCGCTGGTGCGGCGCGTATTCGCGTCACTTTCACTGTCGATGCCGATGGCCTGTTGAATGTCGCGGCGCACGAGCAGGTCAGTGGTGTGCAGGCCGACATCAACGTCAAGCCTTCCTATGGACTGGGCGATGCCCAGATCGCGCAAATGCTGCAGGACAGCTTTGCCACGGCCGAACAGGACATCCGCACCCGCGCAGTGGTCGAGGCGCAGGTCGATGCCGACCGCTTGCTGCTGGCCATACACAGTGCGCTGGACGCCGATGCTGATCTGTTGGATGCGCAAGAGCGTGTCGACATTGATGCCGCCATGGCGGCACTCTCCCATGGCCGAACAACCTGCACCGACGCGGCCCAGATCGAGGCGTTGAGCAAAGCGCTGGCGCAAGCCACCGAATCCTTCGCCGCCCAGCGCATGAATCGCGGCATTGCCCACGCGCTGGCAGGCAAAAACATAGCCTCGATATGAAAACTGACTAATTAAAATGCCAATCATCAAAATCCTGCCGCACCCCGAATACTGCCCACAAGGTGCCGAAATATCGGCCACGCCGGGTACATCCATCTGCGAGGCGCTGCTGGAAAACCATATCAACATCGAGCACGCCTGCGACATGAGTTGTGCCTGCACCACCTGCCACATCATCGTGCGTGAAGGGCTGGCTTCGCTCAACGAGCTGGACGAAAACGAGGAAGACTTACTCGACCGCGCATGGGGACTGGGGCCCAACTCGCGTTTGAGCTGCCAAGCCTTCCTGGCGCAGAACGATCTGGTGGTGGAAATACCCAAGTACTCCATCAACCACGCGAAGGAAAATCACTAAGGTGGTTTTTACTTGGCAAGCACAATTCAAGCACCATGCGCCAAATTTTTCTGGATACTGAAACCACCGGGCTATCTGCCGACAACGGTGACCGCGTGATCGAAATCGGCTGTGTCGAGTTGATCAACCGCAAGCTCACCGGCAACAACCTGCATTTCTACCTTAACCCCGGGCGAGACAGCCATGAGGAGGCCTTGAAGGTGCACGGTATCACCACCGAATTCTTGCGCGACAAGCCTAAGTTTGACACCGTTGTGGACGAGCTACTGGCCTATCTGCAGGATGCCGAAGTCGTCATTCACAACGCCGCGTTTGACGTGGCTTTCTTGAACAAGGAACTCGAACTGGTCAAGCGCCCGCCGTTTCGGCAGCACGTAACTGGCGTGGTGGACACATTGGTAATGGCCAAGGAAATGTTCCCCGGCAAGCGCAACGGACTGGACGCCCTGTGCGACCGCCTGGAGGTAGACAACTCGGGCCGAACCCTGCACGGTGCTTTGCTTGATGCCGAATTACTGGCGGATGTTTATATCAATATGACGCGTGGCCAGGACGCCTTGCTGATGGACGTTAGCTCACCACAGGATGGTGGTATTGAGGTAGTTCAGATGGACTTGCGCGGGTTTGTCCTTCCGGTGGTGGCTGCAAATGCACAGGAGCTTGCCGGGCATGAAGATGTTTTGACGCAGTTGGATAAGTCCAGTGGCGGCAAAACGTTGTGGCGTAAACCCTCATGAGCCTTGTTGTATAATTTAAGGCTATTCTGAACAATAGTTCAGGGCGGTTAGCTCAGGGGTAGAGCACTGCATTCACACTGCAGGGGTCACAAGTTCGAAACTTGTACTGCCCACCA
>JBAWYQ010000069.1:0-18719 GCA_037143475.1 Burkholderiales bacterium
TGGGCGGGTTGTGATATCAGGCTGTGATGACCATCACGTTGTCATTCGCGCAATCCTTTTCGGGCACCGTGGCTACCACCGTAGGTGTTGCAGCTGCCTGATTCCCGAACACACTCCAACCCGTGCGTGGGGTGCGGGCAAACAGCTCAATGCGGTTTTGCACACCGGGGTAGAGCTTTTCAACCCGCTCATGAACGGTGGTCGGCTTGGTACTGTGCGTGGTGACCGGGGCCTCAAACACCGATGATTCGCGAACCGCCGTACCCGCCGTACTGAGTCCATTGCGACGTTTACCGACCAGTACCAATTCATGCCGTGCCACTGCCGTACCACCCGCACAAGTCAGCTTGCCTCCCGTCTTGTGCCAGACCCAACTGGTGACGAATTGGTCAAACCCCCAGCTTTGCATGACCCGCAAGCCCTCTGGCAACAAACTGGCCGGGCACCACAGGAACAACATGGCATCGTCCGCCAGCATGGCGGCCACCGGCATGGTACAGATGTCGTTCATGGGCATGGTCGGATAGGCGTTATGCGGCAGTACCTTGGAAGTGGTGCCCGAGCGTGTATTGGGCATGCCATAGTCCCAAGGTGGGTCTGCCAAGACCACACCATGCTTGACCCCCGTGGGCAATGCCATATTCTTTTGACTGATGGCAGCCTGCTTGGTCAAACGCTTGGTGCGTGACTCTTCACTGAGTTGGGCTTTCACGCCCGCCGCCAGTTTCAGGGCAGCACGCTCTGCCGGTGTCAGGAACGCACGCACACCTTTGGCGGACTTGGACTTCAAGGACTCCACCGCCGAATTCAAATTGCAAGAGCCTGTCCGTACCTCTTCAATGAGCGCAGGATCGGCATCCTTGAGAATTTGGGCAGCTTTTTGCACCGCATCGCGGCTCACGGCAAACAACTTGCCCGCATCCATCTGGGTCAGTCCCAATGCCTTATTTCCGGCAGCTGACTTGTCGCTGGTGGTTTGGCCAGGGGAACGGGTGGCCAGGGGTGCAGCCAGCATGGCACGCTGCCCAGTCGTCAAGTGGCGACGATTGACGTTTTTCAGGTAGGCCGTGGACTTCACCACCTCATAAGACGTGGCGTCATCGAGTGTCTCCACCAATGGAGCCAGACCCAATTCAACACAGGCCTGGTAGCGGTGGCGACCGTCAACAACCTTGCCTTGCCAAACCAGAATGGGTTCCTTTTGGCCATTGAGCGCGATGCTGTCTTTCAGACCCGTGAATTCATCGTGCTGCATGGGAGGAAAGTCATGGCAGCAAGGGTCTAAGGTGTAAACGGGAAGAGCGGGATTGGCCGCAACAGGCGATGCAGTGGCAGAAGATGCCGTCGAAATAGTGGATGTCATAAAACGCTTTCAAAAAATGGGTTGTCCCTGATTCGGGCCAAGACCTTGACCCCAACCTTTTGAAGCGAACGAGACCGGGAGAGGGACGTTCGCTTGTGTCTTATGACGCTATTCGACCGGCGCAATGGTCGTTGTGGGTGTGTTTTTTGGGGTGAATTTGTAAATGTTTTGTTGGCATGTTGCGGATTCTACGTGATTCTGTGGAATATTGCAATAGGCCACATAAATCAATTTACAAAGTTAACAAATGAAGACACTTGCGATTTCGATTTTGACTTGCTATCTTGGATAAAGGCTCAGTCCGGTTTCATCTTCCAGGGGTGAAGCGAGTGAGACGGGGCTATCAAACCAACCCAAATACAAGGACCCAACATGTACGCTTTAAGAATCACCACGGATCAATTGCGAACCCACTTACGCAGTGGCTGGGGGAACGGGGATGTCTTGATCACACAAGACGCGCTGAACTGCTGTCCACTCGACGATGACCTCAGTGCCGTTTTGGAACATCACATGGATTTGATAACTTACCTCTGTGAAATCGGCAAAGCCACGAAGACGAACTCATCGGTTTTCATCAAAGACGGCAAGCCAGTCAAAACCGCATTTGTATTGGAGACGGGTGTCTTGAACGTCACTACCGACCCCGCCAAGGGGATAACGGTCGTGAGAGGGCCGGATGATCTGTCTGATTTGGACTGAGGTTCTTGCGAGACCTAGGGATGACTACGGAGGGATGGGTTGTCCCTCTTTGGTGTTGCCCATTGTGATATCAAAAGAATTTGTAGACAATACAAGAATGGCATCTTGACAATATCGTCAAAAACTGGAATAATTCAAGCATGCCATCACAAACCTCCCTCCAAATCACATTCAACGCCGCGCAAACGCTCATCTTTAAGCGACGAATACCGTCCTGACCGGGATTCCGAGAGAGTCCTTGGAAAAGTCCTCACCTTGATTCAGTGAGGGGAACGACCAGGGACTTGTTGACCACAAAAGCTGAATCAAACCAACCAGACTTAAAGATGAAAACATGCAAAACACCTATCGCGTGGCACACACCAGTGCCATTCCCTTCAACCTCTTCGGACAGACCAAGCTGCCGGTGTACGGCGGTGGACTTTTTTCAAATGCCGTAATCCCGGCAACCATCGGATTTACGCCGAGCGCGATCGTTACGGCTGCCCAGCCCAAGCTAGCATCGGGCAAAAGTCAATTCTCGTGGGGAGAAATCGGCCACGCCGAGCGGTTTGCCGACTGGTGGGGCGAGGACTGCCGCTATGACGCAACCCAGAGCCGCTGGATGGATTGGACAGGCACCCATTGGGCCGAGACGGCAAATGATTCGGGTGCAGTGCAGAAGATGAAGGTTATCGCCAAGAACATTCTGAACGTGGAAATCCCCGTGATTTATGCCAATGGTCCCAAACCGACAGATGAAGCGACGCAAAACGAAGTTCGCTCCTTGCAGAAGTTTGCGGGCCGCTTGCACAGCAATGCAGGCATCATGGCCTCACTGGAACTGGCCAAGTCCATGCCCGAACTGAATATGACGGGGGACCAGTTCGATGCCAACCCGATGTTGCTCAATTGCAAGAATGGCACGATTGACCTGACCACCGGCAATCTTCGCCCCCATGCACGCGAAGATTACATGACCGTAACCACACCCGTGGCGGTGGCTGCGCCCGGCACACCTGCACCGATGTGGACCAAGTTCATGCACCAAATCATGGGGGGTGATCAGTCCATGGTGGATTACCTGCAAAAGGTGATTGGGTACTCCATTTCAGGTGATACAAGGGCTCAGGTGTTCTTTTTCTGGCTCGGTGGTGGGTCGAACGGTAAATCGACGACCCTCTCCGTGATGTCTCAAATCCTGGGTGGCTATGCGGTGCGTGCAGGCAACGAAACCTTTATGGACAAGCTCCGTGGTGATGGTCCCCGTTTGGATGTCGCCAAACTGGCCAACAAGCGATTTGTGACGGCCGGAGAGACGGGAGAGAACAGGGCGTGGGACGAGCCCTTGATTAAGGACTTTACCGGTGGCGAGACCATTCAGGCACGCAACCTGTACAAGGGACTGTTTGAGTTCCAGCCCAAATGCAAGTTGATTCTGGCTGGCAATCACCGTCCAACCATCAGTTCTGGTGGCGGTCATTCGATTTGGCGTCGGGTGCACCTCGTGCCGTTCGACGTGCAGTTTCCAAAAGAAAGCATGGACGATCAACTGGTATCCAAGCTGCTCACCGAAGGTCCGGCCATCCTGCGTTGGGCGGTGGACGGCTGTCTGAAATGGCAGAAAGAGGGCTTGGGCATGCCCAAGAAGGTGGCCGATGCCACCGCAGAGTACCGGGACTCCATGGACATCATGAAGATGTTCCTTGAGGAAGTCTTTGTGCAGGGTGCTGACTTGCGGGTCGGTGCCCAGGTTGCCTATAACGAATACAAGCAGTGGTGCAGTCAAAGCGGCATTCGCTACCCCAAGCCTGTCAACCAGTTTGGCGAAATGATGAAGAGCAGGGGCTTTGTGAAGGAAGTCAAATCCAATGGCAACTTCTGGCGGGGCCTGGGTGTTGCGTCTTTGATGATGCGACCGGCCGTCGCCATCACACCGGTGGCCAACACCGTCACTTCAATGACGATGCCAACCGAGTCGGCGGTGGCCATGGTTGCCAGCGGCATGTCTGCAAAGGATGACGGGAATGAACCGATTGTCATTTTGAGCGGTGACCATCTGGCCAGTGGCGACCTGGACTTCGGACTCTGAGATTCATCGTGACGGGAGCGGCGGGCGTCGCTCTTGTTCACAAACCCGGTGATCGGTGCAGCCCCGCTAAAAATTCGAGATGCGCGACCACCGGACGACAGTAAACATCAACATTTGGAGATTATTTTGAAAACATACAACGACTTACTTATGGCGCAATACGCTCATCAACTGCATGCGCTGGAAAAGCTCGGTGCCAAGGTTAAATTTGTGGTGCAGGATTACGGCACGCAAACGGCAGAGCCACCCGAGCACAACTGGGGTGACGGAATCACGCCCAATAGTCACTTTGTAGATATTGAGCGGCGTGTTGAACTGAGGGTGACGATGGAGGGGAGCTGCTACTCGTTGCGGTGGAGTCGTGACAGTGAATCGCTGAGTGCCTTTGACATGGTTCGGGCGGCATCCATGGCGAATCGGTTTGTGCAGGACATTGACAGCTTGACACCCATGCTCACAGAACGGCTGGAATATATGAAGGTCGCCAAGTGGGACATCAACAACCCGATTGGCTATACGTTCTTTGACACGGTGTACCGAGGAAGCAAAGACATTTGGGAAATCCAGAATCACCGAATCGGTAATGGCATTAACGAACTTGATGACGTGCTCAATGCGATCACCGTCGAGAGGCAGGATATCAGCTACGTCTCGAACCTTGAGCAACTTTACGGTGGATCCAAATGGACTTGCACCATGCCGGCCATCTTGAATACCGTGATGACGGGAGGACTTGTGCATACGGACACCGACTACCGCGACAGGTACATCTATGACGTAGTGGAATTTGAGGGATTGCAAATCAAGGTGTCATACGATGAAGAAGGCATCCTGTTTCGGCCAACGTACTTTGGTGAGGGGTTGCCTGACGGTTATAGCTGTTCCTTTCTCTACATGGATGGCGAGTGCAATTTTGCGTGTGAAATGGGTGGAGAGTCTCTGTATATTTTCTGGGAAGATCTAGGGTGCAGCTTCGAAGAGTTTGATGATGAGCGTGACCCGGTGACCGCATTCAGGAAGTTGCAGCGTGCACTTGAAGGATCAGGTATTGCCGTAACGGCTACCGCTGAAACTGCAATTGCCTGAAAACCTGCATTCTTGAGGAGGCACCTTATTCAGCGACTTGGACCGGGGGCAAAGGCCCTTGGTTCCATGGGTCAACGCTCAACAAGGGCAGTCGAACCTTTTGGAATCGGTACGTGCCCTGCGGTCACAACCACGATTCGCGCCAGGTTCAACTCCCCTTAGCCGCTGGGCTTATCCCAAGACCGACCAACAGGGCGGGGCCTGATGGTCCACGGAGATTGCAGGGATGCGGCGTAGTCATCAGCAACGACGGCTTTCTGGTGATTCAGTCTGACGCCAGGGAGTTGACGGCTGTGGGGGACTTCATCGTGCCCAAAGCAGTTCGTGACTCAACCTATTTCCTTTCGCCAAAGCTGCCACTCGCCCTGCGAAAGTCATCGAGTATCAAGGGACACGCTAACGCTTAAACGATGCTTGAAGCTTTCCACCGTGCGTGAGCAGCAGCTTTTCGATCGTCGGGCGCATTGCCTCAAATCGCTGGGTGGGAACCGGAACTGAAATCGCAGCGATTTCGCCACTGGGCAAACGCAATGCCATAGCAACAGCGCCAATTCCCATCGAATTTTCTTCGACGTCGGCACCAATTCCGCTCTGACGCACCACGGCAATCTCATCAACAAGACCAGCCCATGTCGTGATGGTGTTGGGTGTCATACGGGCAAATGACATCCGTGGGCGCAGCGCAAGCATTTCCGGGTCTGTCATGGCCGCCAGCATGGCCTTGCCTGGCGCAGTGGAGTGCAAGCTGAACGAGACGCCTATGCCTGATTCCGCCTTCAAGCGATGGCCACCAACGACCTGGTCAACGAAGACGAGCTTGTTGCCGTCCAGCAGTGAAAGATCAACGGTTTCCCCGCTGAGCAGAGAGATCTCTTGCAAGGTCGGGCGCGCAACCTCAGAGATTTCGAATCTTGTCGCTGCAGCAAATGCCAGCAGTGCCGGCCCCAGTCGTACCCCTCTTGTGGGGGAGGCCGAGATGACCAGATTTTCATCGTCCAATGCGGCAACGATTCGTTGAATCGTTGACCGAGGCAGCTTCAATAGTTTCGCTAACTCGCCCAATGACAAACCGTCTGGGTGCTCCCGCAATTTGTGCAGCACCCCAACTGCACGGGCGATTACCTGAATCCCTCCTTTGCCAGCGGCCTCATCAGCAATTTCGTCATCTTTTTTCATTCAAATCTTCTCCTCCTGCAAGTGTGCCAGCAGAACGGCCAGATTCGTTGAGCATGGGTTTACCCCATGCGGGTATGTACCAATTTCTCGTCGAGATTGTGAAGGCTATATTTCGCTTAATTGAACCGTATTATGATACAACTGTACCGTTAGGCGGTTCAATACAAAAATCAAGTTCCAAACCAGTCAGTAACAAGGAGTCTGAAATGATTGATGTGCGCGGCACGATGTACGAAGAAAACCTCAACAACAAGATGGGGTTGGAGTTCTATGATCTGAGTCACCCCTGGGGTCTGGGCCAGCCCTGCTGGCCCTACTTTGAAGACGTCAAGATTGAGCGTCTGCACTCGATGGCGCGTTCTGGCGTGTTGACCCAGAAGATCACGACCGTGATGCATTCGGGCACACACATTGATGCACCTGCCCACGTGGTTGAAGGCACCGCCTTCATGGATGAAGTACCTTTGCCTCACTTTTTTGGTACAGGTGTGGTGGTGTCCATCCCCAAGAAAAAATGGGAAGTGATTACCGCTGCCGATCTGGAAGCGGTGAGCCCCCAGATTCGTGAAGGTGACATCGTCATCGTCAATACTGGTTGGCACAAACACTACGGCGATAGCCGCATGTATTACGCCTATTCCCCAGGCTTCTACAAAGAAGCCGGTGAATGGTTTGCCAAGAAAAAGGTCAAGATGATTGGCAGCGACACACAGGCCTTGGATCACCCTCTGGGTACTGCCATAGGTCCGCACGGCCCAGGTTGGCCCAACGGCCTGCTGCCCGACATCAACCGCGAATACGAACGCGAAACCGGCCGCAAAGTCATTGAGGACTTCCCCGAATGGGAACCTTGTCACCAAGCGATCCTGAAGGAAGGCATCTGCGGCTTTGAAAACGTGGGCGGAGAAATTGACAAGGTAACCGGCAAACGCGTGACCTTTGCTGCCTTCCCCTGGCGTTGGACCAAGGGCGACGGCTGCATCGTTCGTTTGGTCGCCATCGTGGATCCAAGCGGCCAATACCGTATCGAGACCGGCAAATAAACCCAAAGGAGCGGATGCGATGAAGGTCAAACGATTTGAGGATGCGCAACCCTATGTGGCGCCAAACCACTACGAGATGCGCTCACTGCGGTTGCAAGGGTTTGAGGACGGTGGCCCAGAGAAATTCTGGACCGGTCTGTCCCACTTCCTACCAGGCGGTGGCGCAGGGCCTGACTCGTCTCCGCTCGAAAAGGTCTACGTGATGGTTGCCGGTGAATTGACCGTGAAGGTTGGCAATGAAGAGGTCGTCCTCAGACCAATGGACAGCTGTTTTATCCCAGGCGGAGAAATTCGTGAGGTCAAAAACAACACAACCGCCGTCGCCAGCATGCTGGTGGTGATGCCGTATCCACCAAAACAATAATGGAGCAAAACGATGAGCAATGCAGCACCTGACTGGCTGAAGAATCCCGCCAGTCTGTTTGATATACGCGGAAAAGTGGCTGTGGTCACCGGGGCTTCTGGGGCCTTTGGAATGCTGGCAGCTCAAGTCCTCGCCGGAGCGGGCGCCAAGCTGGTGCTGGCAGCCGGCAACAAAAAGGCACTTGATGAAGCCGCCGCAGCCTGCCAGGAGTTGGGCGCAGAGGTCGCACGCGTTGCGCTGCGTCCGAACAGTGAAGTGGATTGTGAAGCAATCATTCAAGCAGGCATTGATGCGTTCGGAGCTGTAGACATTCTGGTGGTCGGATCAGGACTGAACGATCCCTGTCCCATTGTCGACATGTCGTTAGAGCGATTCGAGTCTGTCATGGACGGAAACGTTACTGGTGCATGGTTGATTTCCAGAGCATTTGGTAGGCGTGCAATCGCTCAAGGCCGCGGCGGTAAGGTCGTATTGGTCTCCTCCGCCCGAGGCAAGTTGGGACATCCAGCCGGCTACAGCGCCTATTGCGCTTCGAAAGCAGCAACGGATGGGCTGACAAAAGCCTTGGGATGTGAATGGGGCAAATACGGAATTACGGTAAACGCCATTGCGCCGACTGTATTCAGGTCACCTCTGACAGCCTGGATGTTTGAAGACAACGAAAAGGCCAACGGCGTGCGCGCGGGATTCTTGTCCAGAGTGCCACTAGGGCGTCTGGGTGAACCAGAAGATCTGGCCGGGCCGTTACTGTTTCTTGCCTCTAAGGCATCGGACTTCCATACAGGGCACACCGTCTATGCGGACGGCGGATACACGGCGGGATGAACATGAAACAAATATCAGTAATAGGTGCGGGCCTGATGGGCCACGGAATTGCACAAGTGTTTGCGTTGGCAGGACACATCGTTCGCGTCTACGACCCTGAATACAAAGCTCTGGCAACACTACGCGAGCGAATTGAAAAGAACCTGAAGGACCTCAACCAGGATGTGAACGCAGCCTCGCGGGTGTTTCCTGTCGAAGATTTTGGCGAGTGCGTCACGGGCGCCGACGTCATATTTGAAGCAGGACCAGAAAACCTTGCATTCAAGCAGAAGCTTTTCGCGCGGCTTGAACTGATGGCACCCCCTCATGCATTGCTGGCAAGCAATACCTCTGTTATTCCAATCACAGACATCATGAAAGAGGTCAAGACCGGACACCGGGCGATGGGAACGCATTGGTGGAATCCACCCTACCTGGTGCCCCTGGTGGAGGTCATCAAGACACCACAAACAGACCCGAAGTTGGCCCAGGAAATGTTCGACTTGCTCGCCAACGTGGGCAAGACGCCGGCGATGGTGGAAAAAGATGTGCCTGGCTTCATTGGCAACCGTCTGCAGCACGCACTGTGGAGAGAAGCAATCTCCCTGGTTGCCAGTGGTGTATGCGATGCAGAGACCGTAGACACGGTGGTAAAGGCCAGCTTTGGTCGTCGCCTGCCGGTCATCGGCCCGTTGGAAAACGCAGACCTGGTTGGCATTGAGCTGACCCTGGCGATCCACGAAACAGTGCTTCCGTCAATCGACCACACACCTGGGCCTTCACCATACCTAAAACACCTGATCAACGCCGGGCGACTGGGTATGAAAAGTGGCGAAGGTTTCCGGACATGGACACCCGAACAACAAGACGAGCTCAGAGCCAAGGTCTTGTCGCATCTCAAATTTATGAACGTGGCCGAAGGCCGCTAAAGGAACAAACCATGGATGAAAGCAGCAAGGTAATTCTCACAGTGGCCTGTACCGGCGCGTGGCCACAAAAAGCGGACACACCCTACGTTCCGCTCAGCCCCCAGGAGGAAGCCGACGAAATCGTAGGTTGTGGTGATGCAGGTGCGTCCATTGCACACATTCACGTCCGGGACGATGCCTTCAACGCATCCATGGACTTTGACAAATTTGCAGAAACGGTGCGCCTGGTCCGGGCACGCAGCAACATCGTGCTGAACCTCACAACCTCTGGTGGTCTCGGCCTCTCGGACGAAGTGCGCATGAAGCCCTTCCAGGAACTGCGGCCCGAGATGGCTTCGTTTGATGCAGGAACCATGAATTGGGCGCACACCACCATTTTTGAGAACAGCCCTCGTTTTCTGGAAAAGCTGGCCAACTCCATGTCGGAATGCAACGTAAAGCCCGAGTTCGAAATCTTCGATCCGGGAATGATCTACAACGTATTGCACTACATGAAGAAAGGTCTGATCACAGGACGCCCTCACTTTCAATTTGTACTCGGCGCCCCAGGCGGCATGACCGCCGAGGTCAAAAACATGATGTTCCTGCTGGACATCTGCAAGGACAACCTCGGGACGAACTTCACATGGTCCGCCCTTGGAATCGGTAGGGGCCACTTGCCCATCATCTACGCAGCACTAGCTATGGGCGGACATGTTCGTGTCGGTATGGAAGACAACATCTTCTATCGCAAGGGTCAGCTAGCCAAATCCAACGTTGAATTTGTCGAACGGGTGAAGCGAACGGTGGCTGAAATCGACCGCACCGTCGCCACACCCGATGAAACGCGAAAGATTCTGGGTCTAAAAAATGTGCCTGCAATGGCCGCATGAGTTAGCCGGAAAAAAAGAGACAGAGAAATCCACCCCCCAACAATGAAGACGAGGAGTACAGATTGAAACACACCAAGATATGCATCGCCTGTGCGGCGCTGATTGCATCCACCATGGCCAGCAGTGCCTTTGCCCAAAGCAACGACGGAGATGGGAACGAAAAACCGTTCTCGCTGTTCGGTGACGCACTCGAAAGCGCGACAGGAATTAGTGCCTTTGGCTTCCTGCAAATCGGATATTCATCCAACAACACATCGACCCATGACCAGGCAACAGCGGGGCATACTAATCTGCCTATTGTTGGTGCCCCAGATGAGGGTCTGCAGTTGAATGCGCTGTCCTTGGCCTTGGAAAAGCCGATCACCACCAATATTCTTCCCCGCATTACTCCAACGCCTGGACCAGTTCCATGGGACTTCTCCTGGGGATTTCGCACTGAATTGCTCTATGGCCGCAATGGACTGCCGGCTCAGATGTTTGGCTTTGATTCCCAATGGGCGGTCAACGCAACACCTGCAGGTGTTGCGCCAGGAAGTACGCGACAAAATTACGTTGCCATGCCCCAGGCCTATGTTCAAGCGTACTTCCCAGTGGGCTTGGGCGTTGCTGCGATGTTCGGTCGGTTTGGCTCAGGCGTGGGACACGATATTGCACCTGATTGGCGGCCCGGTCCCAACGTGTTCTATTCCAAGACCTACACCTTTGTTGCTCAGCCCGATCAAGTTTACGGTGGTCTCATATCCGCGAATCTCATGCGCAATGAGAATGGCTTTCTCGCCGGTGAATTCGGCATTGTCAAAGGACGCCAAAACCTGAATGACAACAACAACAGCAATAGCACCATCGGTGCATTGCGTTGGCGCAGTACCGACATGAACACCTGGGTTGACTACAGCTTTATGTCGGGTGATGAACAAAATGATCCGACGGTCAACAACATACAAATGCCGATTTCGCGCATCATTTCGGCCAATGGACAAAAGCGCGAGCACCACTCGCTAAGCGTTGGCTTCAAGCCCGCAGACGCCTGGCAAGCGAATGTGGAATTTGTCTATGGCAAGCAAAGTGGCAATGGTCAACCCGGAACGATCGACATTCTCACTTTCAACCCGGCCATTGGAAACTTCTTCACTGGCGGCGAATACTCCGGCATCGTGGCACAAGCGGTCATAAGCGCCAGTGACAAGTTGAGCTACGGTGCAAGATACGAAAACTTCAAAGATACCAAGGGCGTTGCACTGTTTCCAGTGACCGCAGTGCCTAGTGAATTCAATGCCGTGACTCTGGGCATGACCTACAAGATCAACAAGAGCGCAATCCTGCGCCCTGAAGTCAGATACGACTGGCAGACAGGCAATAACGGTATCAATGCCTTTGGCGGCGGTAAGGCCGACAAGCAAACCACGCTATCCACTGACTTGATCATCTATTTCTAAAGACAACATTGAGGAGCATCTTATGAATTTTCAATACAAACTTACAAAGCTGTCTACTGCGGTGTGCCTATTGGCCGGTGTGGTGGCTTCCGCGCATGCAGCCGATGAAATCGTGATCGGCGCCTCCATTCCGTTGTCTGGTCCTCTGGCCGGCTTTGGCATGTACCAGAAATGGGGCTACGAGACCGCTGTCAAAGACCAGAACAAGGCTGGCGGCATCTTGGTCGACGGCAAAAAGATCCCCGTGCGGCTGGTGATTCGGGATGACAAGACGGACCCTAATGTGACTGCCGGCAATACCGAGTCCTTGCTGTCGCGTGACAACGCTATAGCACTGCTGGGTTCCTGCACACCCGCATTGGTGAACGCCGGCGCGTTGGTCGCGGAACGCCGCAAAGTTCCCATCGTTGCCGGCTGTGATCCCTTGGGCGCATTCAGGTCTGTACGCAAGTGGAACTACGCCTGGGTCATGTTCTTCGATGAAGGTGACCTGGCTACGGCTCCCTTTCGTATGATGAGCGACTACGGGATCAGCACCAATAAGAAGGTTGCGATTTTGGCTGACAACGGTCCTGACGGCGCAGTTGTGGGTGGAAAGATTTGGCCCGAAACGGCCAAGGGCGGTGGCTACACTGTTGAGCAGAACACGTCGTTCCCCACCGATACACAGCAATTCACATCCATGGTGGCGCAGGCTAAGTCCACCGGTGCAGATGTAGTGCTGGTTGATGCGATTCCACCGCAGGCGATTGCCATGCGCAAGCAAATGGCTTCAGCTGGCTTCAGCCCCAAGGTGCTTGTGATGGAGAAGGGCGCTGAGCCCGAGTTCTTTGCCCAGGCAACTGGCAAATTGGCTGACGGCGTCTTGGTGGGCGGATACTGGGATCCAAGCTTCCCATATCCCGGAGCGGCCGACCTAGCCAAGCGCTTTGAGTCTGACACCAAGCAAACCCAAAGCCAGCACATCGCCGATTCACACGCTGCGGCGCAGGTCCTCATGGATGCCATTGCTGCTGCGGGAACGCTTGATCGTGAAAAGATCAATGCCGCCATCGCCAAGACCAACAAGAACTATGTCATTGGACCTGTGAAGTTCGATGCCACGAATACATCCGCTATTCCCATCACCTTGATGCAGTGGCAAAGTGGCAAGGCGGTGGTGGTATGGCCTAAAGATCGCGCCAACGGAAAACTGCTTTTCCCCCTGCCTGAAGCCAAGTGAAAACCGCCCCCGGCAATCATTCGATCTGATTGCTGGGGAAAAAAAAGAGAGAAGACAAAATGAGTTTGCCGAACTTTGAAGTGATTGCCGGAAGCCTGGCTTCCGGGCTGCTATTGGGCGGCAGTTTGTCACTCATTGCGCTGGGCTTGTCCATTTCGCTGGGCGTAATGCGGCTGGTCAACCTGGCGCATGGAGAGTTGCTGGTGTGCGGTGCCTATTTGAGCTATTTCCTGCTGAACTACTTAGGCATTGACCCCATCCTTGGACTGCCGCTGGTCGGGGCGATGGTGGCGGTGATTGCCTTGCCATTTCACCGACTACTTATTGCGCCCTTGGCAGGCAAGGGAATGGAAGCACCCATGATGACCATGTTTGGTTTTTCCATCATTCTTCAAAACTTGATGCTGCTTTCATTTTCAGCCGACACCCGTACGATTGAAGCGTCATATGCAACCCAGCCATTGGCCATGGGGCCGGTGACGGTGCCCAAGATCTACCTGATCGGATTTTTTGTTTCCGTGGCGCTGGTGTGGTGTGTCCACATGGTCGTGTCCCGCACTGCGTTTGGACGGGAACTGCGCGCCAGTTCGGGCGATCCGGGTGCGGCTGCAACACTCGGTGTGGATGTGCGCCGTGTGCACGCCATTACCTTTTCCATGGGCGCTGCATGCGCGGCGATGGGGGGCATATTGATTGGAACCGCGTTTTCATTCACTCCGAGCACCGGTGCAACCTATCTCTTGATCAGCTTTGCCATTGTGGTCTTGGGCGGTGTTGGAAACATCTTTGGAACACTGGTCGCCGGAATCGCCATGGGCGTATTGCAAAGCGTTGGGGCGGTCATCCTGGGTGACGGCTATCGCGATTTGGTGGGTCTGATTCTCTTTCTTCTGGCCCTGGCCCTTCGCCCAGGCGGAATCGTCTCAGGAAGGGCCTAGCCATGCTCCACGCCGCATATGAACCCACAAACGATCCTGAAGTCATCGACATGATTCAAAAGAATGTTTCCAGAATTCTTGTGCCCTCACTTTTAATGGCGCTGGCCATAGCGAGCCAAGGATTCTCTGACTACGCACTGGAAATCGGATTCCGACTACTGGTAATGATTACGCTGGCTGAAGCCTGGAATTTGCTTGCCGGCTATGGTGGACTGGTGTCGCTGGGGACCGCTTCCTTTGTCGGCATCGGTGCCTATGCATTGACGGGCCTGGTGAACAAGGCGCATTGCCCTCTGTACCTGGCCATACCGGCAGCAGGTCTTGCAGCATCGCTGCTGGCACTCTTGGTATCCCGCGCAGTCTTTCGGCTCAGAGGCCTTTACTTCACAGTCGGTACGCTGGCCTTGGCGGAGGCCTTGCGCATGTTCATGGTGAACTATGACGGCTTTGGTGGAGCTTCTGGTCTTTTCCTTGCAGAGGATCCTCCAAGTCTGTATGTCCTCTTCTGTATTGCCCTGGTTTTGATGGCATTCACCACACTGGTAATGTCGATTGCCACGGCGTCGCGATTCTCCATCCTCTTGCGCTCGGTTCGCGACGATGAAGATGCGGCAGCACAAATTGGTGTGCGCGCATTTCGTATCAAACTGATCGCCTTTGTGGTGGCGAGCTTCCTGATGGGAATGGCCGGTGCCCTGCAGGGTCTTAAGGTCGGAACTGTAGAACCCTACGGCATGTTTGGTATTCAGTGGACGGTTAGCGTTTTGTCGATCGTCATCATTGGGGGTCAAGGTTTGCGTTGGGGGCCGATTGTCGGGGCCTTATTTGTCATCGCGCTGGGTGAACTCCTGGCTGACTATCCAGCCTTGCATCTGGCTATCACCGGTCTGATTTTGATTGTTGTGATTCGATTTGCACCCAAAGGTTTGGTGGGTCTTGCCTCCGCCATGTCAGCCAAGAAGCAAGGAGCCGTGACATGACCTCGCAACTTCTTCATGCGAATGGGTTGGTCAAGCGCTATGGCGGTGTGGTTGCGACGGACAACGTTTCGTTGACTTTGAATTCCCATCAGGTGATGGGAATCATTGGCCCCAACGGCGCGGGGAAGTCCACTTTGATCGGGCTTTTGGGTGGCGGACTGATGCCGAGCGCTGGCAGCATTGAGTTTGATGGGCAGGACATCACCAAGATGCCAGCCTTTGACCGCGCGCGTATCGGTATTGGCCGGACGTATCAAATTCCACGCCCGTTCCTGGATATGACAGTCAGGGAGAATCTGCTGGCCGCAAGGTTTTCATTGCACCCATGGGAAGCAGGGACCAAAGCAAACCGTGCGTGCGACACCATCATCGAGCGCACTGGGCTCACCGACGCTGCAGGCCTTACTGGCCGGGGCTTACCCCTGCTGCGACGTAAACGCCTGGAGGTCGCTCGTGCACTTGCGTTGCAGCCGAAATTGCTATTGCTCGACGAGGTTGGCGCTGGGTTGATTGACTCAGAAGTCACGGAGCTTGTTGAGTTAATCAAGTCACTGCGGAATGATGTTCAGGGGATCATCATCATCGAGCACGTATTGCGTGTTGTTCGGGAATGCTGTGATCGCCTTGCGGTGATCAATTTCGGGAAGAAGATCGCGGAGGGCACCACGACAGATGTCCTGAACAGTGATGACGTTGCGGCTGTCTACCTGGGTACTTCCCATTCGGCCAAGCAGGCGGATGTTCCACCCCCGGTAGCAAAGAAGTCAGAGAAGGGCGATACATCGCATGCCATTGCCGGGTTGGTAACGCCTACCCGAAAGGACGCAGGCAACGCTGACGCACCCATTCTGGAATTGCGCGGTATCCATGCAGGTTATGGGCAGGCTCGGGTTCTCAACGGTGTTGATCTTGTCGTCCATACCGGCAAGGTCATTGCCATCCTGGGAACCAATGGTGCAGGAAAAACCACGTTGGCAAACGTGTTGAGCGGCACCATTCTGGCCACTGCGGGCCAAATTTTGTTGGAAGGTCGGGATGTCACTGGTGTGCCGGCACACCAGTTTGCAAGACTGGGGCTGGCTCAGTGTATGGAAGGTCGCAGGATATTTGCGCCTTTAACAGTTGAAGAAAACCTGATGCTCGCCGCGCGTGGGGTTTCCAAGTCGGAAATTGCCGAGCGACTTGAGCGAATTTACACCCTGTTTCCTGAGCTAAAGGAACGTCGGTGCATTGGGGGCACTTCCATGTCCGGCGGACAACAGCAAATGCTGGCCATCGGACGTTCATTGATGTCCAAGCCGAAGTTGGTCTTGTTTGATGAGATCAGTTTGGGGTTGGCCCCAGTGATGATGGACCGCCTCTACCTTGCCCTCCGTGACCTTAAGGCTGCAGGTTTGACCATGCTCATAGTGGAGCAGGACGTGGAACGAGCATTGGAGTTGGCGGATGAAGTTCATGTCATGGAGCATGGGGCATTTGCCTTGTCTGGAAGTGCAAAATCAATTCGAGAGGATCCGCGACTGCGCCACCTCTACATTGGGACAGCTGATTGAAGCGTTTTTAGCAAAAGATACCGGAATGTCCTGGGAGGCGCCCGCTTTGCCTGATGGAAAATTGCTGGGAGGTAGTTTGCTTCACATTGGCCAGGACACGCCCTGGGGGTGCGCTTTGCGTAGCCACTTCTACATGGGACAGGACTTGCCCCTGATTGGGAAGTCACCCAAGGAAATAGAGGAAATGATTCCCGATGCATTCGGTATTGCACTGCTGCAACATTGCTACAACGAATTCACATTCCTCTCGCGATTCCTCCCCTCCCTGTTCATTGCTGAAAACCGCAAAACCCATGAAGTGAAACTGCCTTGGTAGGCGTATTGTCTTGTAGAACAGATTGGCCTGCCATTCGGCCCGCCTTACGCGGGCGCAGTCCGGGTGTGGGGCCACCCTTACGCAGACTCAGGAATACAGGTATCCAACGCACCATCATTGACAAGCGCCCTGAGCAACTCAAGATGGATTTCTTTCTTTGGAGCCGGGCGGCTGTCGGGCAACTCATCGAGCAGGAATACGGCATCAAACTACACGCTCGCAGCGTTGGCAAATACCTCAAACGCTGGGGCTTCACGCCCCAAATGCCGATCAAGCGCGCCTAGGAGCAAAACCCGGTGGCGGTGCAGCCGGGGCTAGAGGGTGAATACCCCGGCATAGAGCATCGCGCCCGCCTGGAAGGCGCTGAAATTCATTGGGGTGACGAGACCGCGCTGGTCAATACCGATGTGCGTGGCAGAAGCTTCGCCCCGGCAGGTAAAACGCCCGTTGCATTGACCGTGGGGGGCACCCACCAAATCAGGATCACTGTGCGGCCGTTCGCTATGAGGCAACGAGTGTCTGCAATGGGAAATCTCAATTCGCTTTTGGGTTGCGGCCGGTCAAGTTGACCCGCATGGTGCCCTTATGTAGATCTCTGCATAAGTGCCCATTGCGGGTATCGGGAAACGAGTTCACTCTGATGGATTGCAGACATTCTGCGCATCGTCGCGCTGCATGTAAAGTCGTTGTGCATGAGCGAATTTGGAAGCGTGGTCACCGGCCTGCCCCCACGGACTGCTGCAACTTGCCGCAGTGGTTTTTCAGTAACTCCACGAACTGGACTCGGGTTGATTCAAAGCGCTGTGTTGGAACAGGGATGGAAACGGCAGCAAGTTCGCCGTTTGACAATACGAGCGCCATCGCTACCGCGCATATTCCGTGCGAGTTTTCCTCTAGGTCAAACGCAATGCCTGTGCGTCGAATGACCTCCAGTTCTTTGTCCAGTTGCTCCCACGTGCTCGCGGTGTTGTCGGTAAGACGCGTGAGCTTAAGGCCGCTTTTGAGTTTGCCAAGATTGTCAGCGCTCATTGCCGCCATCATGGCCTTGCCTGGTGCGGTGGAATGCAATGTGAACGAAACGCCAATGGCTGACTCGGCACGCAGGCGATGTCCCCCAGCAACCTGATCGACGAATACCAGTTTGTTTCCATCCAGCACTGACAAGTCCACCGTCTCCCCGCACTGCATCGAGATTTCTTGGAGCGTTGGGTGCGCCAATTCTGAAATCTCAAAGCGAGTAGCGGCCGCCAGCGCAAGCAGCGCCGGACCAAGCCGCACACCGCGCGTAGGCGATGCTGCAATCACCAAATTCTCATCCGCAAGTGCCTCAACAATCCTCTGCACGGTAGAACGCGGAAGTTTCAACAACTTGGCCAATTCCCCGAGCGTCAGTCCTGCCGGATGGTCTTGAAGTTTTCGCAATACCGCCGCGGCGCGCGCAATCACCTGCACACCAGAGCGCGGAGCAGAGTCGTCTGCCACTTTTACTTCGTCATTTGTCATTTGTCATTTTTTCTCTTTCACGGCCACACAGAAGTGAGCCATTAGTCATTGCGAGCGTCGGATGTCGTGTACGGGTTTATACCAATGGTGTTCACCGATCTGGTTCATAAAATCCTGACTCAACGAACCGCATATTGATACATATGTATCACAATACGGTTCAGTATACAGATAAAGCAGTCCTTTGAATAGCCATCGGGAGATGAAATGACGATCGATGTACGTGGAACACTTTTTCAGGAAAGCCATCGCCATCGTGGCCGAAGGCATCTGCGATGCCGAGACGGTGGATGCCGTTGTCAAAGGCAACCTAGGTTCCAATTTCACCTGGTCGGCTCTGGGCATTGGCAAGGGTCATTTG
>JBAWYQ010000070.1:0-18600 GCA_037143475.1 Burkholderiales bacterium
GGTAGCTGCCTGCGCACAATTGGCGCGCGTCGGCACCGGATTTTCTTCAAGCTGACTGACCAACTGAAAAGGGGAAATATGTTGAATAAGTTGCTACTTTCTGGGATTGCCAGTGCTGCACTCCTGGCTTTTTTGCCTACAGCTTCTCACGCCGTTGCTCCCAAGATCGCGGTGGGGGGCGACTACATGATGTTGATGAAAGCCGACGGCACGCTATGGTCGTGGGGCTGGAATGCACATGCAGGGGAACTCGGTATTGGAAACCAGATTACGCAAAATGTACCAGTGCAGATACCCGGCTTCACGGGGGTCGTGGATATTTCGGTTCCCGCTCAAGGCAGCAGCTTTTCCATGGCGCTGAAGGCCGATGGCACCGTGTGGGTCTGGGGTAATTTGAGCGATGGGCGTGCTGGCTACCCAACGAGCGGCGGTGAATATAAATACTCGCCCATGCAAATCCCGCAGTTACACAACATTGTGAGCATTGGTAACTCGGGTGATGCCATGTTTGCGGTGGACACCGAGGGCGCAGTGTGGTCCTGGGGAGCGCCTGGATATGCGGAACTGGGCGATGGCCCTACCGCAACCACGCAAAAATCCACGCCCGCCAAAATTGCGGGGTTAACGGGTGTGAGCCGCATTTCGCGCGGATCGGACTCGGTTGTCGCCTTAAAAGCGAACGGCGATTCTGTTGGCTGGGGCTACAACAGCCGCAGTGGCGTGGTAATCGGTTCTACCACCAGCAGCAACATCGCCCCCACGACGCTGCCCGTTCCCCAGCTCAAGTACCTTGAAGGCATCACCATTAACACTTCGGGTGCGTTTATGGGTATTGACATGAATGGCGATGTATTGAGCTGGGGTGATACTTCGGCCAGTTTGTCGGCGTGTGATCAAAATCTGCCCAGTGCGGCCACGCAGCCGTATCGCCCCACCGGATTGACCACCGCCTCCACCAAGATGAAGCAAATTGCCGGGGGAAGCGGCTTTGTGCTGTTTTTGAACGATATTGGTGTTGTGAAGGCGTGTGGCGGAAATAGTTACGGGCAATTGGGCGACGGCACGACCGGCGGCACCGATCGCAGTCTCAAACCTGGCCCCTTGGTTGTGGGTGGGTTGCCTGCCGATGTCAGCTATATCGCAGCCGGTGGTTATGCGTCGGCAGCGATTGGCGCGACCGGCGGCGTTTACACTTGGGGGCGAGGTGACGCGGGTTATTCGGGCATTGCCAATTCGGCAGCAAAGAACCTCACCCCTGTCAAAGTGGGTGTTGATGCGGGTGTTCCAACCGCCACGTTTGCTGGCACGCAAACGGGCAATATCAGTGAAGCGGTGGTGGATATTGGCATGGCTGTCGCTCCCCAGCATGTGGGGCAAACCGGTGAAATTTATCTTGCTGCAATGTTGCCAACGGGACAAATTTTCATGTTTAACCGGCAAGGCAGCTTTGTGCCAATCGATACAGCAGCCATTGCTCCCATGTACCAAGGCGCATTGCCCAAGAGCCTGCCCATACCGCTCGTAAGTCAACCTACTGATCTGCGCAATTTAGCTGGGCTCACCCTCATTTTGGGCTATGGATTGGGTACGGGCGCGGCCGCGAACAACGATTTGTTGACAGGAGCCAACCGCCTGGGTGTGGCAGTGCAGCTTAAATAAGCGCTCTCAAATCATCCCATCCGCGGGCTGGCGTTGCAGCATTGCCCGCATGTTGGTCATGGTTTTTCTCAGTTTGGCGCAGCCGGTCGTTCTGTAGATGCGACTGGCCAGACATGGAGCGAGTAGATCAGCGAGTTGCAAGTCGGGTGTGACATCGCGCAGAAGTGGGATCAGGCCAACCCGAAAAACACATCGCTTTGAGTCATTCCCTTTCCTGAGGGGTGGTCACTGGCACCTGGCACTAAGATACCAGTGTTTCAAACTCTGGTTTTCCTGTTGTGTCGTTGTCGCTACTTCGTGCCCGTTCTGTCTATTGGCGATTGCCTGTTGCGATGCTGGTCGCTTGTGCCTTTCTGGCACTGGATCTGGCGCAGCGTTCTCCGTTGCAACCATTCGCTAGCGCGGTCAGGCCCGACGCTTCAATACCGCAAGACACCTCCGACTTGGTTGAGAACGACAAAGGCTCGATTCCCGTGCCTGACGGAATGGCCGCTGCGCACGCCAGTACTCTGCTGGCCATGCCCGCCAACCATGCCGCCGCGCTGACAGCTTTTTGGTTTGCGGGCGATCGCGAGAGCGCGGCCAATGTGCAAATCGCAGCATCCCAATTCGACCGCACTACCCAGCAGTGGACTGCTGCGCGCCTGGTAGTCGATCGCTTCGCCATGGGCCAACAATTGGGCTTTGGGTTGCGCCGCCTGGGCAACCCGGTTGCCTGGACGGACAGCAGCAGTCGCATGCACCTGTTTGTGGTGGCCACGGGCTGGGGCGGATGGGCGGCGTCGCGCGTGCTGCATTTGCGCCAAAGCAGCGCGGGCAGCGGTGTTGCCGAACTGGCGTTTGAGCCCGTGCGCGTGCTGCCGTTGTCGTGGCTGTGGAACATTAGCCATCTGGTGCGCAATGCGCCTCTGTCGCTGGAAGACGGTGGAATGGTGTTGCCTGTGTATTTTGAACTGGGGATCAAGTACCCGGTGGCACTGCGCTTTGACCGCGAAGGCGCCTTTTTGGGGCAGTCGCGCATGTCGCAGCGCACGCATCTGTTGCAGCCCAGTATGGTTGCGCAGGCGCCGCAGCAGTGGCTGGCATTGCTGCGTGACGAGCGACCCAACGGCAAGATTGGCGTGGTTCAGACGATGGACGGGGGCCAACATTGGACTGACGTGCCCGACCTGATGCTGGATAACCCGGATGCTGCCGTGGCCGCCATCGCAGCGGGTGACGGCAGCATGCTGTTGGTCCACAACCCATCGACCAATTCGCGCAGTGCGCTGGACTTGAGCCGATCAATAGATGGCCTGCATTGGGCGCGTGTGAAAGCGCTGGAGCAGGGCACACCACCCGCTGAGTTTTCTTACCCGGCCATGGCCTGGTCGGATGGCAGCTTGTGGGTGACCTATACGGCGGCTCGCAAGCGCATTGCCTGGCAGCGCTTTGGAGCCAAGCCATGAGCGCGCAAATGACTGCACAGCTCAGCGGCTGGCTGGCGCAGGTATGGGCGACGGACTCGCCCGAGTTGCCAACGGCTGGTGCCATGCAGGTGTGGCTGCATCTGGGTTGGAGTGTGGTGCTGGCGTGGCTGGGTGTCGGGCTGGCTGGATGGCTATTCGCAGGGCGCAAACACGCCGTGCTGGGGAAATGGGTGACTGCGCTGGTCTTGGGTGCGTTGGCGTGGGTGCCCGGACCGGGTGGAGCCGCGTACTGGCTGGGGTTGGCGTTCCAGGCGCCCAGCGTCAGCAGCATGCTCACGTGCGCGGCGCTGTTGGCTACCCGCTTACATGCGACAAGCGGCAATCGCGCCACGCGGCTGTTGTATGAGCCTGCAAGGTCGTCAGGCGACGCGGCGTTGTGGCTTGCATGGATGGGGGTTTTGCTGGGCTGGGCATTGTTGTTGGACAGCTTCGCCGTGTTGCCGCTGCAACTGTATGCCTGGGGTTTCAGCCCGGCGGCCCTTTTTCTGGTGGTCGTTATGGCGTTGTTGCCCTGGGTGGTTGGCCACCGCACGTCTCAGTCCAATCGATTGACGCCGGGTTTTGCAGTGCCAGTGGTTGCACTGGTATTTGTGGTCTGGCGCCTGCCCACCGGCAATGTGTGGGACGCGGTGCTGGACCCGTTGGCCTGGCTTGCGCTACAAGGTTGGTTGCTCAAACGTGGCTGGATTCGCTATAGAAAATATAGCTGACTACGCTTATTTTGAGGGGCTACAGCCTGATTTGTTGATTTTTCGACCAGCCATTCGTGCCCGAAAAGCCAGTCCTGTGGTTGCCACAGGTTGCCCAAGGTGACCTCGCCGGTCTTGTGGCGGCTTTTTACATGCCAGCGTGTGCCCAGCAGCTTGCATTGAGGCATGCAACTCGGCTCGGTCTGGCTCAGGTCGTCCTGTAGCCACACGACGGCGTCAAATTGGCCTAGCAAATACGACAACCGCGCGTGCGATGGCAGGTCGGGTTGGTAGGCGCCGGTATTGCGACCCTCGGCGTCGTACGGAACTAGCTTGGCCCCTGGCAAGATGAAGTGGAAGCGCTCAAATTGACCGGTAAAACCATTCGGCACGGCAATGCGTTTGCCCTGCATCTGGTTTTGGACCGCAGCACTGTAGCCAACAGCGGGTGCGCTCAAGGGTTCCACCATCAGGCTAAAGCTGGCGTACACGGTCAGGCAGACCAGCAGGGTTGATGCACGCAGCCATCTTTGTTTAAGAAATCCGGCGGTTGCCCCCGTAAAGCCTGCGCAGACAGCTATCAAAGTCATAGCGATTTGCGTGGAACTGGCGATCTGCATGTCGCCCATCACCCAAGCAATGCGCGCCAGCATGATCAGTGCGGGTGAGACGATGAGCAGCGTGACCCAAAACGCCAGTCGCGGAATTTTCTCCCAGACCAAGGCCATCACGATGGCCAGCGCCGGCATGGCGGGAATGACATAGCGCTCCGAACGCTGGCTGGGAATGGTAAAGACGATGAGCCATACCGCCAGCCAAGCCAGCATGATCCAATCAGTCGGACTGAGTTGCGCATACGTCTGGCGCTTGAATGCACGCCCGAGACCCACCCACGCCAGGCCCAGCACCGTGAAGAAAAGCAGACCCGCATTGGCCGGATAGGCCAGCAATTGCGTCCACATGGGGTAAACGCCAAAGAAAGCCGCGTGCCAATAGCCCTGGGAGTTGCTCATTTTGCCGGCGTTCTCGCCCAGCACAAACTCCTGCCAGACGCCGGCCGGGTCAGGGTCCAGTAACAGCCATAGCGAAAAAATACCTACTGCTAGTGCGGCGCTCCAGGTCAGTCCCACCGTGGTTCGCAGCACCAAAGGCCATTGCAAACGGGGCGCGCTCAGCAGCCATGCGCACCATACGGCTGCCGCTGCGGGCGCCACCAGTGCGAACGACTTGTAGGCAGCCCCCAGGGCCATCGCTACACCTATGACTGTGAAAGCCAGCCAGCCCATGCCTTTGCTGGCCAGGAGCATAGGCGGCAGGGCGTTCTGCTCCCCCGCATCTATTGGCCCCGCCCGCTGTGCGGGCTCCTCCTTGACCTGCGCAGAACTCCCTGTCGCCCAGGCTCCTTGGGGTGCGCTGCGCAGGCGAAGCCAGAGCAGCCACCACATGGGCATCGACAACCAGAAGGTCTCCGGCGCAGACGTCAGGTAAACCCTTCCGTAACGGAAGGTCGAGAAAAACAGCAAATACAGGACGGCGGCCAGACAGGCGGTGCGCAGGTTTCCACTGATGCGGTGGGCAAAAAATGCCAGCAAGGCGGTGGTGATGAATGTGTAGACGATGCTTGGCAGACGCAATGCCCACAGTGACCAGTTTTGCCCCCAGTCGCTTGCCACAATCGCCTGCCAGAACAGCAGTGGTGGTTTGGTGTTGCGCATGCCGACGATCTCGGATTGCAACGGCAGCCAATGGCCCGACTCGGTCGTCATGCGGGCGATGTGGATGTAAACCATCTCGTCACCGTTGGTGGGGGCATACGCACCGCCCAAGCCAAATAGATAAACCACCAGTGTCACCAGCACCAGGGCGATCCAGGGCCAGGGCAGGGGATGACGCGGCGTGGTCAGGGTTTTACTCCTGGTGGCGCTTGAAGGTCCAGCGGTCGTTGGCTAGAAAGTTGCTCAAACTAGCCGCAAGAATGGCCAAAACATTAGCCAAGCGGTAGTCCATGCTGCCCGACAACAGCAGTGTCAACACGTATTGCAGCGTGCTGCCAAAGGCAGAAGCGGTGACGTACTGTCCAAACTCCATGCCGAGTAAACGCAGGCCTATCGGTTTTGCGCCTTCATCCGCTTCCAGCGTGCGCACGCGGTCGGACCAAGTCCAAAGTCGGTTCCAGGTGAAGTTGTTGAGCGTGGCCAGCGTAATAGCCAGTGCTAGTGACAGATATGGTTTTTTGTAGGAAGCTTCAATGGCATTGAACAGGTATTCGTGTCCCAGGTGCAGCATGACCAGGTTGACCACAGTGCCACTGGCGCCGACGATGCCGAATTTGATGTAACGGTAGCGTTCAATCCAGCCGAGCGCCCAAAGCACAAAGCGCTGTATCGGCGATGGACCGCTCATGCCTCAGTACCGGTGGTGTCGTTCAGCAGGAATGCAAGGGCCTGGTCCAGCACCGGGTCGGGCGCGATGCGCTTCAAGCATTGGTTGTCGCCATCGCAAAAGGTCAGGCGGTGGTTGTAGGCCGACAGGCAGGGCGAACAGGCAAGGCCAGACTCCAGGATGGCATTGCGCTTGCCCAGCGGACCATAGAGCTTGCCGGTTTCTGGGCCGAAAAACACCATGGTCTGAATGGGCGTGAGCGTAGCAAAGTGGCCTGGGCCACCATCGTTGGTGATTAACAGGCTGGCCGCGTGGAACAGCATTAACAGTTCTCGAATGCTGCGTGTATAGCCGGTCAGGTCAATGCAGCCCGCATCGTGGACTTTGGCGATCAGGCCTTTGGCTAATTGGGCGTCGTCTTTTAGGCCAATCAAGCCTACCGCGAACCCTGCACCGCACAGCCCTTGTGCAACGCGAGCGTAGTGGTCGGCAGGCCAAGCGCGCTCGGGCAGGATGCCACCACCGGCGTAAATCAAGACCAACTTGCGGTTGGCTGCAACGGGGTGGTCTGCGACCAGTTTGGCTCGGTAGACTGCGAGCTCGCCATTGGCAAAGGACACCGACAACTCGGTATCAGCAGGCAAGGCACGAATGGGGGCGTCCTTGTTGCGCGGTGTGCTGCCCGCCGAGTTCAGCGCATCCACCAGTGACAAGAACTGCTTGCTGATATGTTGGTATGGGTTGTAGGGAATAGCGTGGTTGATGAAGCTACCGCGGTACAGGCCTTCCTGTGTGTGTGGCGTAAAGCCCACCCGCACGGCAGCACCGGTAGAAAAAGACAACAAGGCACTGACGCGAGAAAATAGTTCGCAGTCGATGACGGCATCCAGCCCCAGGCGCCGCATTTTCAGACTGATGGCGAGAATGTCGCTCACCAGTGATCCGCCCGAGCTGTCATCCAGGCTATGCATGCACTGCGCATCGGTGAGCTGCAACAGTTTGGAGACTTCCTGGTTCTTTTTGAGCTGCAGAATGTGAATAGCTGCCCCAGGGTATTGACGGCGCAGCTGCGCAAACATCGGCCCGGCCAGCACGATGCTGCCCATTTCGGACAACAAAATGACCAGAATGTTCTTGGGTTTGGTGTCCAGTGGCTTCGGCGCACCAAACAACGCGGCGAAACGTACCCACGCTGACACCGCGCTGCAAAGAAGCTGGCCCACCCAGCGATCAATGAAGCGTTGCGTCTGCAGTTTCATGGGACTTGATCAAGACAACCCGGCTGCTTCGCGCAGGACTTGTGCCTTGTCGGTTCGTTCCCAAGTGAATTCGGGTTCTTCGCGGCCAAAGTGACCGTAGGCAGCCGTTTTTTCGTAAATCGGGCGCAGCAGGTCCAGCATCAGGATGATGCCGCGTGGGCGCAAGTCAAAGTGCAGATTGACCAAGGCGGCAATTTGCTCGTCTGGAATGACGCCAGTGCCTTCGGTGTACACGGTCACATTCATGGGTTTGGCCACGCCGATAGCGTAGGCCACCTGAATCTGGCACTGTCGCGCCAAACCGGCCGCTACGACGTTTTTGGCGACATAGCGGGCAGCATAGGCAGCCGAACGGTCAACCTTGGTTGGATCTTTGCCTGAGAAAGCGCCGCCGCCGTGGGGGCATGCACCACCATAGGTATCCACAATAATTTTGCGTCCCGTCAGGCCACAGTCACCCTGGGGGCCGCCAATTACAAAGCGGCCGGTGGGGTTGATCAGGTACTTGGTGTCCTCGGTCAGCCACTCCTTGGGCAGCACGGGTTTGATGATCTCTTCACGCACGGCTTCGTAAAAGGCGTCGGTCATGCGGTTTCCCAAACTCATTTCGGGGGCGTGCTGGCTTGACAGTACCACCGTGTCGATGCTGTGGGGCTTGCCGTCCACATAGCGCATGGTGACCTGGCTCTTGGCATCAGGACGTAAAAATGGCAGTCGACCATCTTTGCGCAATTGGGCCTGGCGCTCGACCAGACGGTGTGCGTAATAGATGGGCGCCGGCATCAACTCGGGGGTTTCGTTGCAGGCGTAGCCAAACATCAATCCCTGGTCGCCAGCACCGGTGTTCAGGTGGTCGTCACTGGCGTGATCGACGCCCTGGGCTATATCGTTGCTTTGCTTGTCATAGGCCACCAGCACCGCACAGCCTTTGTAGTCGATGCCGTACTCGGTGTTGTCGTAACCGATGCGCTTGATAGTGTCACGCGCAACCTGGATGTAATCCACATTGGCGTTGGTGGTGATTTCACCGGCCAGCACGACCAACCCGGTGTTGCACAGGGTTTCTGCCGCTACGCGGGATTTCGGGTCTTGCTTGAAAATTGCATCGAGAATTGCATCAGAGATCTGATCGGACACCTTGTCGGGGTGGCCCTCAGAAACTGACTCGGATGTGAAGAGAAAATCGTTCGCCATAATTTATTGCTCCAAAAAACATCAAGTCGCGTTGCTTGGGCTTTGGGGCTTGCAGCGAACGCTTTAGCAGATTTGCCTTGATTGACAAGGCACAATGGCAACCCTAAAAAGGAATTATCACCGTGTGCGTCGCCCTGCAAGTAGTTCCGTAACTCAGCGACACGCGCGATTTTATCCCAGAGCGAATCCCTTGTTTTCAAATGTTATTGTTTTTGCGGTAGCTCCGGACGGACGACTATGCTGACCCGTGTGGTGCTGGGCGTGGTGCGTGGGCTTGCTTTTTTGCCATTGCCCTTGTTGCGCGCCCTGGGTGTCATGTTGGGCTGGACGCTGTACGGCTTGGTCTCATCCCGTCGGCGCGTCGTCATGACGAATCTGCGCCTGTGTTTTCCCAGTTGGTCTAAGCGTGAGATCAAAACGCAAACGCCGCTGGTGTTTGTTAATTTTGCGCAGAGTTGGCTGGACCGGGGTTGGTTGTGGCATGGCTCCCCTCGCCTTACGCTGCGGCGCTTGCGCCTTTATGGTGCAGTGGAAGAGTTGGCAGGTGATACACCGACTGTTATATTTGCGCCGCACTTTATGGGGCTGGATGCGGGCTGGACCGCACTCACACAGCAAGTCCCCAGACGCTTCACCACCATTTATACGGACCAGGCCAATGCGGTCTCCGATGCATGGATTCTCAAGGGACGAAAGCGGTTTGGACAGGCGCGGCTGTTTGGTCGCATCGAAGGCGTCAAGCCGATTCTGGAGGGCCTAAAAAAGGGTGAGCCGCTGTACCTCTTGCCGGACATGAATTTCGGGCCAGAGGAATCTGTCTTTGTACCCTTTTATGGCGTGCCGGCCGCGACCGTGCCATCGCTGTCGCGTTTTGCCAAACTCGGGCGCGCCAAGGTGGTTCCCGTGATATCGCGAATGACCGCCACAGGCTATGACATCGAGGTTTTGCCCGCTTGGGTGGACTTTCCGTCAGGTGACATATTGGCAGATACAGCGCTTATGAACGCGCGCTTGCAGGGCTATATTGACGCCATGCCGACCCAGTATTACTGGGTTCACAAACGTTTCAAGGACAGGCCCGACGGGGAGAGCCCGCCGTATTGAGCCGTTAGCCCTCGGTCGATGTCGGCAACACCGCGGGTGTTGCCGGTGTTGAACCTTGAGGGTGCGCCCACTTCCAGAGCAATTTGGCTACGTCGTCAATGCCCTTGCGTTTGGGGGCTGAAAATAGCATGACATCACCACCGCCCGCCTGCAACTTGGTGATGGATAGGACCTTGGTGGCCTCGCTACGGGTCAGTTTGTCGGCCTTGGTCAGCACAATCAAGAATTTCAGGCCTTCCTGAACCCGGGGGCGAATCACGTCCAACAGGATTTCGTCTAGTTCCGTCAAGCCATGGCGGGGGTCGCACATCAGCACAATACCCATCAGGTTTTTGCGTGTGACGAGGTAGTTTGCCATGACCTGCTGCCAGCGAATTTTGTCTTGTTTGGGGACTGCGGCGTAGCCGTAGCCGGGCAGGTCGGTCAGAACGGCGTCCATGACACCTTGCTTTCCCAGACTGAATAAGTTGATGTGTTGGGTGCGCCCGGGCTTTTTGGAGGCGAAAGCCAGCTGTTTTTGCTGCGTAAGCGTATTGATGCAAGTGGATTTGCCAGCGTTTGAGCGGCCCACAAACGCAATTTCGGGAACATCCAATGGCGGCAGGAAATGCAACTCTGGGGCCGTGGTTAAAAACTTGGCTGTGTGTAGCCATCCCAAAGCGATCGTCGCCTCGGTTTTTTCACCAGGCCCGGCTTTGATTGCGGGGGGAGTAAACGTGGATGAGTTTGTGTTGGTAGTCATTGATTGAGGCGGGAGACCCGTGCTGCATTGTAGAATGCGTCCTGTTTTGCCCACTAGATACACAGCTGTACCATGAAGTTGATTGCACATTTGTTCGTCGCCGCCACTGCGTTAGCGTCCCCTCTGTTTGCCTTTGCTTCGGAAGCCGCAGCGCCAGCGTCAGCCGCTTCGGCACCGGCAGCTCATGCCCCCGCAGCGGTTGCCAAGGCGGCAAAGCCGGATTTGGCCAAGGGAGAAGCGACGTTTACGGCCGTGTGCGCAGCGTGCCACGGGGCGGACGGAAACTCCGCTACGCCGGCATATCCTAAGCTGGCGCAGCAGCACCCTGAGTATCTCGTGAAACAGTTGCAGGAATTCAAGTCCGGCAAGCGCGTTAACCCGCTGATGGTGGGTTTCGCCTCGATGCTGTCAGATGAAGACATGAAAAACGTCGCGTACTGGGTCGCTGCCAAGAAGGCCAAAGCGGGTGCCGCCAGTGACAAGGCCCTGGTGCAATTGGGTGAACGTATTTACAGAGGGGGCATCGCTGATCGCCAGATTCCAGCTTGTGCCGGTTGTCACAGCCCCAATGGTGCTGGTATTCCCGCACAGTACCCCCGTCTGAGTGGTCAACATGGCGACTACGCGGCAGCACAACTGACGGCATTCCGTGATGGTGTTCGCCAAAACAGTTTGCAGATGAGCCAGGTCGCAGCCAAGTTGAATGACCGCGAGATTAAGGCTGTGGCTGACTACGTTGCTGGTTTGCGCTGAGATGCCAACCCTTTAGCCTCAGGTACCTTTTTGGATCTGTCAGGCGCAAAAGTCCTGAATAGGGCAGACTCATCGGGCGATGAGGCTGCCCTTTTTGCTTTGCGCGGTCTTTGTAAGAAATCCGGCGCTTGCGGGACCAATTGTGAAACCAGGACAAACCATGCTGATCAAAACCCAAACCAACGGCTTTAACTGCACGACGGCGAGCGAAATTACCGATCGTTCCGTCTACGAACGCCGCCGCGACATCCTGAAGATGATGGCGACCGGTGTAGCGGGCGGGGTCATGGCCAGTTGGGCATCCCGCCAGGCCATGGCTCAGGGGGCAAGCCTGGTACAGCGGCCCGCCAAGTTGTCAGCATTGCCGGCCCGCATATCGGCGGTCTCCGGTGCGACTACGATGGAGAAGCTGACCGCGTACAAAGACGCCAGCAGTTACAACAATTTCTATGAATTTGGTACTGACAAGTCCGATCCTGCGGCGAACGCCCACACCCTGAAGACGAGTCCGTGGAGCGTGGACATCGAGGGGCTGGTCAAGAAGCCTGGGAGACTTGGGCTGGAAGATCTGCTCAAACTGAGCCCCATGGAAGAGCGAATCTATCGGCTGCGTTGCGTCGAAGGATGGTCAATGGTCATTCCATGGATTGGCTATTCACTCGCAGACCTCATCCGTCAAGTGGAGCCGTTGGGCAGCGCAAAATATGTGGAATTCGTCACTCTGGCCGATCCGAAGACCATGCCGTATGTGGGCTCGCGTGTGCTGGACTGGCCCTATGTGGAAGCCTTGCGGCTTGATGAGGCCATGCACCCGCTGACATTATTGGCGTTTGGCATGTATGGCGAAGTCCTGCCGAACCAGAGTGGCGCGCCCGTGCGACTCGTCGTTCCGTGGAAATATGGTTTCAAGAGTGGCAAGAGCATTGTCAAGATCCGTTTCACCGATAAACAACCTGCCACTGCATGGAACAAGGCCGCTGCCAACGAATATGGTTTCTATTCCAACGTCAACCCCAATGTTGATCACCCGCGCTGGAGTCAGGCCTCGGAGCGCCGCATTGGTGAGGATGGACTGCTGGCCAGAAAGCGCAAGACATTGATGTTTAACGGCTACGAAGCGCAGGTTGGCCAGTTGTATGCGGGCATGGATTTGAAGAAGCTATTCTGAGCGGATGACGCGTGTGCTTATCAACCGATGGCTGATCAGCCGTTGGGCCAAACCCGTGGCCTTTTTGCTGGCATTGCTGCCGTTTGCCTGGTTGATGCTTGCAGCTGTCCTGGATTGGTTGGGGGCCAATCCGGCGGAAGCCTTGGAACGTTCGACGGGGGACTGGACGTTGCGCATGCTGTGCGTTGTGCTGGCGATCACGCCCATGCGCACTGAACTGGGCGTGACCTCGCTAGCACGATTTCGACGGATGGCAGGCTTGTTCGTCTATTTTTATGCTGTATTACATCTGTTTGCATACAGTTGGTTTGACATGGGTTTCGATCTGGTGGATGTGGCGAAAGACATTGCCAAGCGGCCCTTTGTCCTTGTGGGTTTCACTGCGGTTGTGCTGTTGACACCCTTGGCTCTGACCTCTTTCAACCGCGCGATGCGTTTCCTAGGTGGCAGGCGCTGGCAGCTGTTGCACCGTCTGGTGTATCCCATCGCGGTGCTGGCATTGGTGCATTTCTTTTGGATGCGGGCGGGCAAGAATAACTTTGCCGAGGTCGCGGTTTACGCCGTGATTCTGGGAAGCCTGTTAGGCTGGCGATTGCAGCATTTTTTAGGAAGAAATGCTGCTCAGCCCCCGCAAAATAAGCGTGGATAGCTATAAAATATGTAGCAGTCTTTGGTCGGAACCTATCGTGCCGTTGGAAGGAGTGGCCTCAATACGGGTGAAAGTCTCGGGTGCAGCCAAATTGAAAGCAGCTCTTGATACTGAAGTAGCAGGTGCTTGGGGTACTGGCAAATAAAGGGACCCTGTCTGACCGCAGCCAGTCAGACTTGTCACACAGGTACCAAAGACAAGTGCTCTGACTAGAATTTGCTTTGATATCAACATGGTGAAATTGTAATGACAGACTCCGAATACCTGGACCGCGCCGATGCCTTGCTTAAGGCGGTTGAGAGAAACTGTGACCGTATCAATGACGAATCGGACGCCGATGTGGACAACCAGCGGGTGGGCGGCATGGTGACGCTGACTTTTGACAACCGAAGCCAGATCGTCATCAACCAGCAAAAGCCGTTGCATGAAATCTGGCTGGCAGCGCGCGCAGGTGGATTCCACTACCGTTGGCTCGATGGGCAGTGGCAGGACACCAAGGGCCAGGGCGAGTTTTTTGCTGTTTTATCTAGCAATGCGACGGTTCAGGCCGGGCGGGAGCTGGTCTTTCGGCCCTGATCAGTTGCGGAAAAGATCGAGTATCTTTTTCTTCTCTTCGGCTGGTGGCAGGGTCAGTGTGTTGGCTTCTGGCTTGTCATCGAGGCCGATACCTGAGACGCCGGAGTTCTTGGCATATTCGTCGTAGTACCACTCGCCACCCACATGCACCACGCCTTCGGGCGCGGAAGCCTCCATCACGGGAACATTTTTCAGCGCACTTTCCATGAAGGTAATCCAGACGGGCAGACTCAATCCGCCACCTGTTTCCTTGTCACCCAGTTTTCGGGGTGTGTCGTATCCTATCCAGGTCACGGCTGTCAGCGTGGGGTGGTAACCGGCAAACCAGGCGTCCATAGAATCGTTGGTCGTGCCTGTTTTTCCATAAATGTCGGGACGTTTCAACGTGGCTTGTGCCCGTGCAGCGGTTCCCGAACGAGTGACTTCCTGAAGCAGACTGGTCATCATGAAGGCGTTACGGGCATCAATGGAACGTTCAGCATCTTCCAGTGACGGCACTTTGGACTCGACCAATACCTTACCGCGCTGTTCGCTCACTTTGGTTACCAGCCATGGGTTCACGCGGTAGCCGCCGTTGGCAAATGTTGAGTAACCCACCACCATCTGCATGGGAGTGACTGAACCAGCTCCCAGGGCCATGGTCAGGTAGGGCGGGTGCTTCTCCGCCTCGAAACCAAAGCGCGTAATCCATTCCTGCGCGTACTGGGGTCCAATCGACCGCAGGATCTGGATGGAAATCATGTTTTTCGACTTGGCCAGTCCCCTGCGCAGGGTCATGGGGCCTTCAAAGGTGCCGTCGTAATTCTTGGGCTCCCAGGGTTGGCCACCCGTAACGCCCGCATCGAAGAACAGTGGCGCGTCATTGATAACGGTTGATGGCGTAAAGCCTTTTTCCAACGCAGCAGAGTAAATAAAGGGCTTGAAGCTGGAGCCGGGTTGGCGCCACGCTTGAGTCACATGGTTGAACTTGTTCTTGGTGAAATCGAATCCGCCGACTAGGGCTTTGATGGAGCCATCGCGCGGGTCAATAGCGACAAACGCGCCCTCGACTTCAGGAAGCTGTGTGATCTCCCAGGTGTCTTTCGGTGTCTTTGCCACCCGAATCACGGCTCCGCGACGCAGCTTGATGTTAGGAGGCGCTTTGTCTGATAGTCCGGATTGCGCGGGTTTAAGGCCTTCGCCAGTGATTTCCACCAATACACCGCCCTGACGCATGGCCTTGATCTTCTTGGCGTCGGCTTCCAGCACGACGGCTGACATGACATCCCCGTTGTCCGGATGGTCATCCAGCGCATCGTCCACAGCGTCTTCGGCTTCCTGTGTGCTCGTTGGCACGGTGACGAACTTCTCGGGGCCGCGGTAAATCTGGCGACGCTCAAAGTCCATGATGCCTTTGCGCAGTGCCTTGTAGGCGGTGTTTTGGTCAGCCGAGCGCAGTGTGGTCCGCACATCCAGACCCCGTGTATAGGTTTCGTCGCCGTACTGGGTAAACATCAATTGCCGCACCATTTCGGCAACGTATTCGGCGTGGACCTGGTGGCTATTGGCGTTGGATCGAATCTTTAGTTCCTGGCTCTTGGCGGTTTCCGCCTCTTTTGCGTCAATGAACCCGTTTTCCAGCATACGGTCAATGATGTGTCGCTGGCGAATGCGGGCCCGCTGCGGGTTGCTGATGGGGTTGTAGGCGGAGGGAGCTTTGGGAAGACCGGCCAACATGGCTGCCTCTGCCACGGTAATGTCTTTTAAGGGCTTGCTGAAGTAGGCCTCGGAGGCGGCCGCAAAGCCATATGCCCGGTTGCCCAGAAAGATTTGATTCATGTAGATTTCAAGAATTTGATCTTTGCTCAGCATGTGTTCTAGCTTGAATGTCAGCAGGATTTCGTAAATTTTGCGTGTGAATGTCTTTTCAGACGTGAGATAGACATTGCGCGCTACCTGCATGGTGATGGTGGAGGCCCCTTGGCTCTTTGCGCGCCCCAAATTGGCCATGCCGGCGCGCATCACACCCAGATAGTCCACGCCGCCATGCTGGTAGAAGCGTGCATCTTCGATTGCCAAAACTGCATTGGTCATGACCTTGGGTATCTCCGCGATGGGGGTCAGGTTCCGTCGTTCTTCACCAAACTCGGCAAGCAGGTCTCCTTCTGCGGAGAAAACCCGTAAAGGCAGCTTGGGGCGATAGTCCGACAAATCTGAAATGTCGGGAAGATTGGGAAAAGCAACCGAAAGTGCGATTGCGATCACTATCAATAACGACAACGCACCAGCCATCACCACGCCAGTGGTCCAAATAATGATGCGCAAGAACCAGTGGGTGGACTGCGACTTTTTAAGGGAAGTCGCACTGTCTGGCGCCTGCGGTTTGGAAGTGGGTGGCATAAAAGTGTCTGACGGTCGCGTCGATATTATAAAAATCCAGGAGCCCGTGGCATATTGGAAACAGGCAACTGCATTGTTGCCGCAACTTGGTTTCCCGACAAAATCTGTTGATTCATTTCTAAGAACCGGAAAAACCGTCTGCTTTTGACAACGCTTGAAACGTACTGAAACAGAAAAAACCTTTGCCGGACAAGGAGCTTACTGATAGCATTGAAGTGATTTCTTAAGTCTGACCGGCGTACGACCGGTATGTTTCAGGGGACCGTTTTGATCTCATTGGGGTCGTTTTTCAGCAACCAGCCTGCGCCGATGTTTGGTTTGGATATCAGTTCTTCCAGTGTAAAGCTGGTGGAGTTGGGTCGTGACAAGGCTGGAAGCTTGGTGCTGCAGTGCTGCGCGATTGAGCCTTTGGAGCGGGGTTGGATTACTGACGGCAATATTGAAAAGTTCGATGAGGTTGCCAATGCACTAAAGCGACTCGTCAAAAAAAGTGGGACCAAAACCAAAAATGTCGCAATGGCGTTACCGCCGTCGGCTGTAATTACAAAGAAAATAGTTCTACCCGGGGGCATGACGGATCAGGAGCTAGAACAGCAGGTTGAGAATGAGGCCAATCAATACATTCCTTTTCCGCTGGATGAAGTGAGTCTGGACTTTTGCGTTGTTGGCCCCAGTGCGACATCGGCGGGCGATGTTGAGGTGCTTATTGCAGCCTCTCGCAAAGAGAAGGTGCAGGACATTCAGGGTCTGGCTGAGGCGGCGGGTTTAACGCCGGTTGTGGTAGATGTTGAGTCATATGCATCGCGGTTGGCCGCCGGCCGTCTTATTGAAAATCTGCCCAATAAAGGTGCGGGGCTGATTGTGGCCTTGTTTGAGGTTGGCGCTCTGACTACCAGCATGCAGGTGCTTCGTGATGAAGAGGTGCTTTACGACCGGGACCAAGCATTCGGGGGCGCGCAGCTGACGCAGCTGATTGTGCGTCAATACGGGTTTTCACAGGAAGAGGCAGAAAGCAAGAAGCGCAGTGGCGAATTGCCCGAGGACTACGATGCAACGGTATTGCGTCCGTTTATTGAAACGATGGTTCAGGAATTGGGTCGCGCACTGCAATTCTTTTTTACCAGCACGCCGCACAACAAGGTTGACTACATCATGTTGGCAGGCGGCTCTGCGGCTTTGCCGGGGCTGACTGCTGCGGTGACTCAGCACACAACATTTCCTTGCAACTTACTCAATCCATTTGATGGAATGGAAATCGGAGACGGGGTTCGTTTGAAGAAAATGACGCGTGAAGCACCGTCATACCTGACGTCTTGTGGCTTGGCGTTGCGGAGGTTTGCGCAGTGATCCTGATCAATCTGCTTCCGCATCGCGAGGCTGCGCGCAAGCGCCGCCGTGATGTATTCAATGTGTCGTTGGCGGCATCGGCGATTTTGGGTTGTCTCATCGCTCTGGCTGTTTTTCTGTGGTATCAGGCCGCGATTTCAGTCCAGCAAGGAACTAATCTGGCTCTTGAGACCGAGATAAAGAAACTTGAGAGTCAAATCAAGGACATTAGCGGTCTGGAGTCTGAGATTGCCGCACTTAGGGCGCGTCAGCAAGCTGTTGAAGATTTACAGTCGGACCGCAATTTGCCAGTGCACCTGTTAACGGAAATTGTGAACCAGCTTCCGGACGGTGTTTATATTTCGAAGATGGTGCAGGCAGACCAATTAGTAACTATCAATGGGGTCGCCCAGTCAAATGAACGCGTGGCCGAGTTGATACGTAATTTGGCGAACAACACCCCCTGGTTTGCCAAGCCGGATTTGGTAGAGATCGTGACGGGAACGGTTACGTTGGCGCCTAAGGATCAAAGACGTGTATCCAATTTTGTCATTCGGGTTCGGTTGGTGCGCGCCAGCGAGGCTGAGAAAGCTGCTGCGAAACCAGTTGTTGCAGCGTCGGGTATGACGCCGTTGGCGTCAGCACCGCGCATTGAAAAGAAATAGCAGGAATCTAAATGGCAACCAAAAATTTAGGTTCAATTGATTTTGCTGAGCTCCAGCAAAAGCTGGTTGCACAGTTTAGTGATTTGGACCCCAAGGACCCGTCGGCTTGGCCAGCTGTGCCGCGGTATTCCCTGTTTGTGGTTGCTGCCATTGCCGTCATTGTCGCGCTTTGGTTCCTGTGGCTGAGTGGCTCTGACGAACTGCTGCAACAAGAGCATGAAAAGGAAGTCAAGTTGCGAGTCGACTACAAGACCAAGCTGACGAAGGCGGTCAATTTGGATGTACTGAAGAAGCAGCGAGAACAAGTGCAACAGTATGTGACTCAGCTAGAGAAGCAGTTGCCCAGCAAGGCAGAAATGGATGCATTGCTGTCGGACATTAATCAGGCGGGCTTGGGGCGCAGTCTTCAATTTGATCTGTTCCGTCCCGGACAGATTGCAGTGAAGGACTATTACGCGGAGTTGCCGATCGCAATCAAGGTAAGTGGCAAGTACCACGATATAGGCGCTTTCGCGTCTGATATTTCTAACCTGTCTCGTATTGTTACCTTGAATAACTTGAGTATCGTTCCTAGGGTGGATGGGGC
>JBAWYQ010000071.1:0-18365 GCA_037143475.1 Burkholderiales bacterium
AAGACTGATGTGCTGCACCGGCATTATGTTGGGCTGAGTGACGGGGATGTTGCTGATGGGCTTGCGAACGAAGCCGGGAGCATGACCGATTTCGCATCCATTTTTTACTTGACCACCACAGGATGTGCTTTCCATTGGTCAAAACTCTGCCGAACCAAATCCTTCAGAACTCCATTTTTTTGCAGCGTTGCCAATCGCGCATCGATGGCCTGCAATTTGTCGGCGCAATGACCCTTGCGGGTCAGAACAACAAAGTTGGGCGTATCCACCAGAAACGGGGAAAGCGCGACAAAACGACTTTCCTCGCCTCTCTGCAGCAAATAGGCCATTCCCACATAGAGTCCGGTAACAAAGTAGTCAATACGACCGACACCGAGCTTGCTGAAATTGTTTTCAGGGCTGTTGGCAACTTCAACGGTCAAGCTCTGCTTCATGAATTCATCAAGGCCATCACCGAAAACGTTTCCACGCGTCATGCCACCATGGAGTCCAACCAGATCGGCGCGGCTCTTGAACTCTATTTTGCGACTTCGTGCGACAAATGCCGCAACTGGATTGGCCAGCGCAGGGGTCTTTGGAAACAGCAAAAACTCCTCGCGCTCTGGCGTCCTCTTAAGTGTTGCCACCATATCAACGTCTCCCCGCTTGGCAGCATCCACTACCCGAGGAAAAGGACCAAGGTAGCGCACCTCATAGGGGATGCTCAAATCTTCGAGGACCCGCTTCGCGATGGCAATGGAAGCACCCTGCAGTGTTTTGCCGTCATACCAATGCATCGGAGGGTAGTCTGGATCAGCGGTCAGTACCAAAGGATTGCATTGGGCATGTCCTGCGACAACGAAACCAGCAAGGTACACCCAACAGGCAATTCTGGATAATTTGACTTGAATCAACGGCGCACCTATCAATAGATACCGGCAACGGGAAATCGCAGCATACGCTTGGGTAGTTCGTACGGCAATACCTAGCCTATTCCGCGCCGTCATCACACGCACCAGCAGGGCTTGCTTCAAGTGTGCCTTGATCGCCTTGAGGAAATCTACGATCTCCTCCTTCTTGATGCTGCCTTCGTAAAGTCGGAACAGGCAGTTCATACGCGTCAACCCAGCGATGACCGACACATGGTTCCAGTTGAAGTGAAACTGGATGACGGGCGTTTGTCCTTTTGGTGCCCAAGTCCGAACTCGGGTGGGGCGTTCGCTGATGCCAGACTCGTCGACAAAGACGATCAGTCGTCCTTCTCGCTGAGCATTTTTTTTAGGGCTGGCCAAGTGCGTCGCTTCCGGGAACGCACCGCATCTTCATTGCGCTCAAATGCCCGCTTCTCAGGTTTTTATGGACTAAAGCCGTTGCTGCCCAGAATGCGCCACACATTGGCATTCTCCAATATCGCTACTGGAGACATAACCTGCGAGTTGACTACCGGTTGTCATGAATTACGGAAATATCAATAGTCCGGTAAGTCACTACACAGTACGGTCGTCAACCGTGTTTTCCTACGAGGTCGGGCTTCTGTTCGGCTCATAGTACCGAATCGAATTGCCCCCGTCGCGCTTGGACTGATACATCGCCTGATCTGCCCACTTGATGACGCTATCCGGACTGGCTTCATGACTAATAAACACTGCAACGCCAATACTCACTGTACAGCGATGGGTGACGATAGTGTCTGCTTCACCAATGTACTTTACGCACAGTTGATAGGGTTCAGCCAAGGCAATTCGAATGGTTTCTGCCACATTGCCGGCTTGCGCCATTGCTTCTGCCTTGTCGGCAACAAGCTCACAAATCATCACCACAAATTCATCACCACCAAATCGAGCGACCGTGTCCATCGCACGCACGCACGATTTCAATCGATGCGCGACCTCAATTAGCAGCAAGTCTCCCGCGCCGTGCCCGTGAACGTCATTCAGCGGCTTGAAGTTGTCCAAGTCCAGGAATAACAGAGCGCCATACTGACCACTGCGCTTGTTTGCGATGATTGCCTGGGTCAATCGATCATTGAGCAGGCGTCGATTGGGCAGTTCCGTAAGTGCATCATGAAGCGCCAACTTAAGAATCTGCTCCTCCATTTGCTTGCGCCCGGAAATGTCGATATTTGTGCCGAGCATACGTATAGGCTTGCCTGCTTCATCTCGAAACACCTTCGCAACGGCCTTGATGTGACGAATCTCGCCGTTCGGCCAGCGAACGCGAAACTCAGTATCGAATGGCTTTACGCCTTCCAGTGCTTCCTGCAAGTCACGTCCCGCACGTGCGCGATCATCTGGGTGCAATGATTTCTCCCAAGCATCCACCGCGCCAGAGAAGTCTTCCCGACGCAGGTGATAAAGGATGAACATCGAATCGTCCCATACCATCTCCAACGTTTGCAGGTTCCAGTCCCAGATGCCAATACCATTGTGGATGATTGCCAGCGTTAACCGCTCTTCCTTTTCCTCCAACTGACGCCGAGTCTCGGTCAATGCGAATTCAGTTTTTTTCTTTTCAGTGATGTCTTCAAATAGTGCGTAGGCGCCTTTGATCGCGTCAGTTCTGTCGTCCTTGATAGGGAATGCGCGAACATTGATCCACGTCTGATCACCGAGTGTGGGGTTAAATACACCCATGATGGTGTCTAAGACGGCTTGCCCGGTTTGAATTGCCAACATCGCGGGATGTTCCTCCCCGGGAAACGGAGATCCATCCTCGCGCATGGCTTGCCACCGCGGGTCAATCGACGTGACACCGCGCAATTGATCCAGCGATAGGCCAAGAATTCTCTCGGCTGCCGGATTCGCCACTGCTATTTTCCCTGCGGGATCCTGAAAGACAACACCGATCACAAGTGTTTCGATGAGGATTTCGCTAAACGGATAGAGCGAGAACTGACTTTCGCTGATAGGCATAATCGATTCCATCACCCCTCTCCTTGAAATTCGAGCCATATTGCAGACGCGAAATGCAATTGCGAAGTAACCACTCTAACGCTCAATACTTGACTTTTTCTCATTCTAATCTGAGGCATCAAAGCCCCAAAGAGGGACTTGGCCGTTGGGCAGGTTCAGCGGGTGATGCACACCTGCTCCTGAATGGCAGCCACCTCCCAAAATTTCGAGGCTTGCAGCGGATTTGAAACTCGCCGATCAGGCAGCACCGCGACCCTCTAAAAGCAGCAACCGCTAGTCAACTGTTGGTTTCTTGATCCAAGTGCTGATGTCATTCACAGCCTGTTGCTCCATACCGATAAAACCATGCCAGTGGTTTCCCTCGCAAGGGCTCCCTGTTGGGCTCGCTCCACCAGAAACCATCATCAACTTTTTAGTGGCGCTGTTCTTCAACCCACTGATGATCCCTGGCACCTCATGCGGTCTACAGGCATGGCATGAATCCTTTTCATGGTGGTAGACCAACACAGGCACGACTATTTTCTTGAGTTCTTGTCTCGGCAGCGCGCCTTTGTACTTGTACTCAACGACACTTGAGGTCACCACACCGCCGGCTATTTGTTGATCTTGAATGTTGATCAGTGCTGCGGCAGTGCTGACTGTGCCACGGCTAGTTCCCACAATCCAGATTGGCGTTGTGGTCCGCTTTTTCACCCACTCCAGTACGGCCCGAACATCGTGCATATGTGTGTCTGATATGCGGTCGTCGTAGCCAAGCTCGTTGGAATCATTGGGGCGACCAAAAATCGCCAGATTAAAGCCCTGTGCGACCCACATACTGGACGTGCGAACCAAGAAGTTGTTGCTGGTGGGCCAGCCATCTTCAACCTTGCCAAATCCGCCACCGCCACCAGGAAAGATGAACAACGTTGCTGTCGCACCCTCAGTGAAATGCCAAAAAACAGTTGCCTTGATGTCGGTGCGCGTCGAAATCTTGACTAACTCGCCTGCAATTGCACCAAGACCGCAGGCCGTCAACATAAGGGCGACCATCGCACGAAGTAGCAAGCGCCCAATCACGGTAGAAAATAGTTTCAATCGCTGGCTATAGGGTCCAAGTCGTCAGGCCCCGCCCATCACTTGAAAATACCGACCCAATACCGTGCAGACCAACCGGACTATCATTTCGCTACAGACATGAGTTTGTCTGCCAGCGCCTGGTAGGCGGGCAACGATGTTGGGTCATTAATGGGATTCGCAGCCATGGGGAATGTGGCATAACGCGCGATAACCATTTCCGCCTTTGGATCAATGTAGATTGTTTGGCCATGTACGCCTCGCGCGGCATAGGCACCATCGGGGTTATGTAAGACCCACCACATATTTCGATAGCTTCCACCCGGCAACGTGGAAAAACCTGCTTTCGCAAAATGCCCCTTGTCGCCACCATGTCGAATGTCTTCAACAACAGCCTTGGGGACGACTTGTTGGCCATTAAATTGCCCGTCATTGCGCATCATTTCACCAAAGCGTGCCAAGTCACGTAGTCCTGTATACAGGCCACCCCCCGCGAACTCTGTTCCTTCGGTGTCAATGCCGATGTAAGCATCTTGTTCCATGCCCAACTTGCTCCAGATCCGATCAGACAGGTTTTCACCGACCGACTTGTTCGTCACACGACGGATCAACCAACCCAGCACATCACTATTTACAGTCTTATAGGCAAACGCCTGTCCATGTTCGCCTTCAGGTTGTACCGTCTTTAAGAAGTCATAAAAACTCTTGGGGCCTTGATAGCCCGGCGGGCGCGGCAGAACATTTCCGGCCCTTACGTGATCCCAGATTTCAGCCTTTGGATCCGCATAATTCTCGCTATATTTGAGGCCGGTGGTCATGTCCAGAACTTGCCGTACGGTGGCGTTGCCAAAACCACTGTCTTTCAACTCTGGAATGTATTGCGCGACTTTTGCATTGGCGTCTAGTTTTCCCTCCGAGATCAGGATAGCGCCAATCGTTCCGAAGAAGGATTTTGTGACCGATTGCGCTGCATGTTGTCCTCCGGCATTCAAAGCGCCGAAATAGCGTTCATACACAATGCGTCCCTTATGCAAGACCACAATACCGTCGGTGAAATTGGCTGAAAGCGACTGTGCCCATGTCATGGAATCGGTCTTGCCCAAGGGGACGAAGGTCACATTGTCAATGTCATCTCGCTCAGCTCTGGGCAGCGGCGACGGAGCAGCCAAGCCTCGTGAGATATTGCTTGTAGCCGTCAATTCGCGGCCATGAGAAAAAGTCCACCGAAATTTGGGGAAAGTGTAGAAAGATCCATCAGCCCAACGAATCACCTTATCCGGTGGTGGTGGCGACCCAATCATCCATCCGAGCTTTAACGGATCGGTCTGTTCCGCAGTGGGCATGGCCGCAGCGCCGGTCGCTTGCGCCCAAACCGGTCCAATCAGGCCAGCAGTTGCAAGTATTACCAAAAATTCATTGAAGTGGCTGCGAGTGAACATGAGATAGTCTCCAGAGGGCTCGCATTGCACTATAAGTGAGCGTCACTAGCTCTAACTACAGGGGAAACCCGCTCTAAACTACTTTTACCTGTTACGGAATGCGGGGGATTCCGTAACGACGTTGTCTGGGGTTGGTGCCGGATGATCAACTGTTCAAGTGCGTCGGTTCAGTCCGAGTCAGCTCAAAGCTGTGCCCGGTTGTTGCGATCTACGATTTGCCGACGTCGACATGTAGATCAATCCCCCGGCGGTCAGTTGGATGTTGAAGATGTGGTCTGCGGCATCACCGCGACCCGGCGCTTCTTGAGGGTAACCACCGGGGGCGGAGATTCTTTGCGTGCCACCTGCCTGGGCGGGGTCCCACAGGAAAACTCAGAACTCGACTCCTTGGGCGCACTTGCGACAGCCTTCGCTATCTCCTTGGTTTTCAATGGCATCACGTGATCGCCAACCACCTGCACATACTCACCCTCAGCCGTAATGGCCAGTGCCCCGATCTGTGCGCCCTTGCTCACGCTGCCCAACAACGTCAGCACATCACCTTCGGGACGCTCATGCGTGTGCCTGGACCAAGCGGCCTTACCAAGCACAACCCGCCAACCCGGTTTGCGCGGCTTCCGATTGGGTCTACTGCTTTCGGGGGACGTTTCAGAAGGGGGCGGAATTTGCATCAGGGTATAAGAATGAATTGGCTCGTCAGGAGTCATATTATCGGCAACATTGCAGACATTGGGGCGCAGGCGGTCACCTATCCGACCTACCGGAACAAACCAAACGGCTCACTTACCCAGGTTCCAAACTGAACGCCGTCCCCTTGAAGACCCACCTCTTCTGGAAACGTCTTTGATAAAAAGACTGTATGCTCTAAAAAAATGCGCCGCTGGCAACTTCCACAATTGAACAGAGTCTGGGAAATTGCAAGCGCGCGAAGGGATGGATGAATTGATTAACTTGCAAAAAGTGTCGGATAGCCTCGCCACCCGACTGATTCTGTTTGGACTGACTATCGCAATAATTACTGCGACTGGTCGCTATTTCATGATGGCTGACTTTCTGCGGCAAGACCTTGAAACGGTGGTGTCCACCCAGCAAGAAGCATTGGTTGGTTACGTGGCGCGCGACATTGAACACAAGATAACAGAACGAATGGAGATGCTCAAGCGTCTGGCGGACATCCTCCCTTTGGACCTGATAGGTAAACCAGGAGAACTCCGTACTTGGTTGCAAACACATTACGAGCTACTGCCGCTTTTTTCCCAAGGATTGTTTGTTGCCGACATCGATGGCACTGCGATTGCTGACTTTCCGCAACTTCTAACGCGTGCTGGCACGAATTTCAGCAATTCGGACTACATTCGTGCGGCACTAGATGGCAGGCCGAACATTGGTCGCGTGGCTATTGCAAGTGCAGATGTGGGGCCAGTGGTTTCGATGGCGGTTCCAGTAAAGGACTCGTCCGGCAAGATTCGGGCTGTGCTTGCTGGGTTCACAGCAACCGCTGCGACTGGACTCTTCGATTTGCTTCAACAAACGCCCATCGGCAAACGCGGCGGTTTCTTGATCATTGACCCCAAAGAACAGATCTTCGTCGCTGCAACTGAACCAGAACTAGTCATGCGTTCGACCGCTGCGCCGGGAGTAAACCCATTGCACGACAAAGCATCCAAAGGTGGCAAAGGTAGCGGTATGACGGTCAACGCGAAAGGCGTTGAGGAAATTGCTGCGTATGCGGAAATTCCGAGCGCAGGTTGGTTTGCAGTCGCCAGAATTCCAACTGCTGAAGCATTCCTGAGCGTTGATAGGGCGCAGCGGTATGTTGTTCGCAATACAGTGATCATGATCAGCCTACTTGTCCTGATTCTGGTGGTGGGTTTGTCCTACATATTCAGACCCCTCGCATCTGCGGCTGACCATGCAACGCGGATGACAAATGGAGAGTTGCCATTTGCTCCTATACCTGTTGTTCGGAACGACGAGGTTGGACACCTCACTGCGGCGTTCAATAAATTGCTTGAGAAGTTGCTACGTAACCGTGAAGAGATGAGAAAGATGGCAAATCATGATCCACTCACTGGTTTGCCCAATCGATTACTCCTTGCAGACAGGATGGGGCAAGCTATGGCTCGTGCTGATCGCAATGAAACTCGTCTCGCAGTGCTGTATTTAGACCTCGATGGTTTCAAGCAGATAAATGATCAAATGGGACATGAGGCAGGCGACTTCGCCCTCGTTGACATTGCCAAGCGGCTGTCATCGGTTGTGAGAGAGGCTGACACAGTTTCCAGGATCGGTGGTGACGAATTCGTAATTGTCATTGCCGACTTAGAAAAGGACATTCAATCAGCACAGTCGGCTGGCTGTGCCGTGGCGGAGAAGTGCATTGAAGTAGTTGCCGAGCCTATCCAGATTAAGGGTGAAAGATATTGCGTAGGCGTCTCTATCGGGATTTCATTTGGAGACGGCAAAAGCTCAGTGGATAGCCTTTTGTCTGCAGCCGACTCTTCGATGTACGCGGCCAAGCAGCGAGGTAAGGGCCGCTTTGTTGTGTCAGAGCAATTGCATCCAACTTCCGCGCACACTTGAGCGTCGACATAATTACCCGGATCGAAGTTAATTGTTGAAAGATTGGATGTATGGTGTTACTTTGGCGGAGTCAGTTCAGCGTGGGCAATGACCTGATTGATTCAGATCATCAGTATTTGCTCGAAATAATTAACCGTGCCGAGGTTTGCCTGAAGGCGGAAGATACAGTGTTGCTCAGTTCGGTTCTCAACGAACTGGCAAACTACGGCAAGACCCATTTTGAGCGTGAAGAACTTGTGGCCAAAGCCGTCGACTATCCAAAGGCAGACCTACTCCATGAGTCGCATACTCGTCTAGTAGAGCAATTGACGAAATTCAGAAATGGGATGGAATCCAAACAAACGAAAGCCAATGTCGATGAAGTCACCACGTTTTTGCGCGACTGGCTGATTCAACACGTCATCAAGGAAGATATGTTGATGAAACCTTGGCTAACCAAATACTCTCCACGCTTTGACCCCAGGCAATAGTCAAATACTGCCGGCAACAGCCCTGTATGATAATCAGACCAGGCCCTAGACAGGTGGCGTCGTGTGCATTCCTGCGACCAAGCACGACTTGCGAAAGCCGCGGCGGCAGTGGGTGAGAAGCGAGGTCTGCGAGATGCAGCGCTGCGTCTGATACTGAACCACACTTCGCCGAAGACCAATGTGTTGCATCGCCACTATGTGGGGTTGACTGAGGCCGATGTTGTTGATGGGTTGGTCAGGATTCACGAGGCTTTGATAGGGCTAATGCTGGTTGCCCATCAAAGACTCGCACCTGCAAACCGTATCGCATTGCGCCCGGCATCCTTGGCCTGATACATCGCGGCATCAGCCCACTTTATGAGATCGGCCTGGCTGGCTTCGTGGTTAACAAAGACCACCGCGCCAATGCTGGTGCTGCACAGGTACTCGACGGTAATGACCGGGCTCCCGGGTCGCGCCACTGTCAAGCTGTAGGGGGCGGCCAGACTGACGCGAATTTTCTCTGCGACCCCGGATGCCTGTTGGGTTGAAAGGGCTTTGTCGGTAGCCAGTTCGCTGAGAATCACAACAAATTCATCACCGCCAAAACGCGCCACCGTGTCCACTTCCCGCAGACATTCCGTTAACCGTCGTGCCACCTCGATCAGCAGTAAGTCACCCATTTCATGCCCATACAAGTCGTTAAGCGGCTTGAAGTTGTCCATATCCAGGAACATCAAGGCACAGTACAGTCCACTGCGTCTGCTGACCGCAATGGCTTTGCTCAGACGGTCGCCCAGCATACGCCGGTTGGGTAAGCCGGTGAGGGCATCAAAGAATGCCATTTGGTGCATTTTTGCTTCCATGGCCTTGCGCTCGGTGATGTCTGTAAACATACCGATGTAGCCCATGCTGTTGCCCAGTGCATCACGCATGGTCTGAATGGCGAGCTGCTCGGGATAGACCTCGCCATCTTTGCGCCGGTTCCAGATTTCGCCACTCCAAAAACCTTTGTCAAGCAAATCGCTCCACATTGCCGCATAGAAGCTCGCATCCTGCCGCTGCGACCGCAGAATACTTGGACTTTGACCCAGCACCTCTGCGCGGTCATAGCCCGTGATGCGGGAAAATGAATCGTTGACGTCGATGATGATGCCACTGGTATCAGTAATCGCAATGCCCTCGCGTGCATGGCTAAAGACGTTCGCAGCAATTTGTAGCTTTGCCTCGGACCGTTTACGCTCAGTGATGTCGCGCAATGTGGCAAGTACGACAGGCTGTCCCGACAGAACGATTGGTTGACCTTGGGCTTCCACGTCAAACACCGTCCCGTCAAGCTTGATGTATTTTTCTTCAATCCTGTTCGCAGCGATGCCATGTTCAGTCGCAGCCTTTACCCGTTCCAGCACGAGTTTGTAGGAGTCCGGATGGATCAGCTCCCGAATGGGTTTGTCCAGCAGTTGCTGCGCGGTTTGCGCACCAAACATCTGCACCGCAGCAGGGTTGACAAACAGCAGTTTCCCGTTTCGGTGTAAAACAATCGCATCCAGGGACATCTCAAACGCGGTGCGAAAGCGGCCTTCGGACTCCACCAGGGCAAGTTGATTGCGGTTTCGTTCGGTAATGTCATGACCAATTCCGAGAACGCCGATGACCTGTCCGCCCGCGTCGCGAACTGGCGTCTTCGTGGTCTCCAGCAATTCCCGGTGGCCGTCGGATGCAAAAGTTACCCATTCTTCGTTGCTACTGGAGCCACCCTTGTCCATCGCAACTTGATCGTTCTTGCGAAAAAAGTCAGCAAGTTCTTTGTCAACAAAATCGTAATCGGTTTTGCCGATGATCGCGCCCTCCGATGCGCCAAAGAATTGCTCAAATCTTTGATTACAGGAAAGGTAAACGCCGTCTACATCCTTGAGCCAGACCAGGTCGGGGATTGCATGAACGAGAGCACGCAAACGCGGCTCGCTGTCTGTGCGGTCACCTTCCAAGTTTCTGCGTGGAGAAATGTCCTCGTGACTTATGACAATGCGTATCTGTCCTTTGAAATCAAACCGCGTGACCCTCGCAATGAATAGGCGTCTTTCGGTGGGTGAGTCGCAACGATATTCGAGTTCGAACTTGGCCTCGCTACCTTGCATTACGGAGCGTATCCCTTCAGCCATGGCACGACCACCGTCACACCCTGCCTCTGTAGCCTCATCGCAAACGGTCAGGTAATTAGTAACCTCACCTTGCTCAACGACCGACCCGCCATTTGCACGGCCAAATTCCCGCCAAGGCATATTGGTGGTCAGAATGTTTCCGCGTTCGTCCAATAGCGCCACACTCGACGAAATTGCGTCGAGCGCAAATTGCGCGACCTCCCCTGAGAAGCTTGTTGTTATCATTTTTTTCCACATCGCACATCATGTCGATTTATTGCAGGGTAGCAGAAACGCCGCTTCACGTCACAACCACGGATCCACCACATTTCTTTGTCCCGATCACCACAGACATTGGTGTCATGACCCCCGTACCGAATATTGCGCCGCAGAGTGGCCATCGTCCAATCAAGATGCGATACTGGGCTCCATGTGATTGAGAAGCCTGTTGATATCCCGTAAGAACGCCCTATGAGCATTGAATTGCCAACTGACGCCAAGGTTCGTTTCACGACTGAACGCTTGTCCATCCTGACGCCACGTGATAGGCAAGGTCTTGCCGGACGCATCGGTGTGATTCAAACGGACAGCAATTTAGTTGCCAAACCTACGGTCTATTTTCCAGCCAACGGCGACAAACCGGAGTTGCGCCTGTTTCGTGTAGACCCGCGCCACCTTGAACTGGTTGAAAGTCCACCCGACCCCGTGAGCATTCCCAGTCTCAACAGTGAAACAAATCACACCAACCTCGCAAACGGCACTGATGTTGTTCAGCCCGCAACCCCGGTCGATGGCGCGAAACTCTCCCAGAGTGATCTGGACAATTTTTTTGATTGACCCCGCTATTTGCGCAATAGTTGGTGACGCCCGCAGGTGAAAAACCGGACTTGGGAGATGCGGATAGTTCTCCCCTGCCCTGCGAAAATCAGTTTAAAAACTTGCTCCAAGTTCCAATGTTGTAAACCTGCGGGTAGCCACTCTTTAACAGTAGGAGCTTCGCCATTCCACTTCGTGTTCCGCTTGCGCAGCAAAGTACAACCGCAGAAGACTTGGGTATCTCGCCGAGTCTGCTTCCCAACTCTTGAAGCGGAATGTTAATTGTTCCAGGGGCGTTCCCACTTGCGAATTCTGCAACCGATCGCACGTCGACGAATGTCGCGACGTTTCGCCTCAGTTCGGGCAGCATGGCGATCACTTTTTTTGAATTCCACCACTTGTACGTCACCCAAAGAACCAAAGCCATGAGAGGCCAATACTTTTGAAGAAAGTCGAGAAAATCCATCAAGTTCCTTATTAGACTGAGCGATCGAAGTATCTGTGGAGCGCCGCTATTCGAACTTTGGCCGCCACGTTGGCCAAGCCTACAATGCCACACTTCAGACCTATAAAAAACCTCGAAAAAGCAAGGGGGCCAAGTGTATGTCATCACTGCTCGTGCGCCTTTTATTAACTGCTTTGTGCTGGTGCGCCGGTCTTGGCTGGGCTGCCAACACAAACGCCGACGACACTATCGAGTTAGCAGACTCTGCACATTCAACCCTAATCAGCACGAGCGTCAAAACATGGATCGATGAAGGCTCGCGCGCCAGCATTGGCCAAGTCGCGGGTGGCGCGGCAAATTTTCAATCGACTCCCGCCCTGAGCCGCTACGCGCTAACCAGGAACGACACCTTGTGGATCCGGTTGCGCCTGGCGCGCGCTCCGGGCTCGGTCGCACAGTGGACATTAAACGTGCCAGCGCCGGCGCTGGATCTGGTAACACTGTACCAACCCCGCGGGGCGGGTGAATGGTCGATGCAGCATGCGGGCGACTCACTAGCACGGTCTAGCTGGAGCAAGGCAGGTCTGTACGCAGACTTTGACCTAGCCCTGGATGGACAAACGCCAAGCGACATTTACATCGCAGTTCGCAACTACAAACTGGTTGGAGTTCCACTGCGGCTGGCACCCCAGTCAGCACGCGAATTCCAGCGGCAGCGCGAGCTTCTGGGTATTGCATTGGTGCTGGGCGGATTGCTCTGCATGGTGGCATTGTCGGCACTTCGATTCGCCGAACACCAAAATGGAATTGATGGTTGGGCGGCGCTGTTTGGGCTACTGATCGTCATCACGCTAGCCGAGTTCAACGGCGTCATGAGTGCGTTTGTGTGGTTGAACTCGCCAAAATTGGGCGACACCGCCGCCAGCGTCCTGCCCGTCATCACGATAGGCTGCACTCTGCTATTTATACGCAGCATCTTCGCGCAGCATTTGCACTGGCGCGGGTTTTACCGGATCATGACTTGGACCGGCTTTGCAACGCTGGCTTCGATTCTTGTTTTCGTCGTAGTGGATCGCCAAGTTGCCGACCGCATTTGTGGTGCCGCCATGCTGATCGCCACGCCCCTGGCCATGCTGTCAACCTTTGTAGGCTGGCGAAACGGATCACCGGTGGCGCGCTGGCTCATGTTTGCGCTGACGCCGCAATTTGTCGCGGAGATGTATCTATTTGCCTCCAGCTTGGATCTGGTTCCCTTCGTTTGGGAAATGATCTATATGACAACGATGGCCATTGCGGTGGCCGTTCCCGTGTTGTTGTATGCGTTAAGTCAACTCACGCACGACCGCAAGGAACTGGTGGTTCGTGCAAACCATTTACCCACGCAAGACGCGTTAACCGGTCTACTGACCAAAGAAGTGTTTCAGACCCACCTGGAAGAGTCCGTAGCCCGCGCCATCGAAGCACGCGAGCCCATCGCCCTTGTTCTGGTGCGCGTCATCAACCACGGCCACATCCGCCAAGCGTATGGCGACACCACGGCCGAACAGTGCTTGCTGCGGGCAGTAGTCAAATTGCAGCGCATTCTGCGCGATGTGGACCCAGCGGGTCGCGTGGGAACGGCACAATTTGGGCTGCTAATGGAAGGGGTCGCCACCCGCCAGGCCGTGACCGAACGCATGGTGAAGCTAATCGCATCCGGTCTGATCCCGCTGCCTGGCTTGGTACCAGAAGTCACCCTGCATTTCCAGGCAGCCTGCGTTTTACTGCACAACAACCCCGTTCCCGCCGTGCGGGTGATGGGCGACCTGCGTGAACTGATGGCGGGTATGTCATCGCATTCACGCCGACCCATCCGGTTCCTGGACGCATTGCCCACTGAGGCCTCAACGACTGACAGCCCGAACGAACCGGGATGATGCCGTTCCGGCTTTTACAATCCACCCATGACAAGACCGTTTGACATCTGTATCCGAGGCGCTGGCATCGTGGGACGCACGCTGGCGTTGCATCTGGCAGGCAAGCAATTGCGGGTGGCGCTGATTGATCCCGATGCGAACGCTCAGGCACCGCGAGCTTCCGACGTACGCGCGTATGCGCTAAGCCAGCCGTCGCGCCAATTACTGGAGTCGGTCCGGTGCTGGCCCGACGTTCAGCACGCCACACCCGTGCTCGCCATGCAAGTGCACGGCGACAGCGGTGGGCAGGTTGCATTCAATGCTGTCGACACCCCCGCTGAAGCGCTGAACTGGATTGTCGATGTACCCGTTCTGGAGGCACGCTTGTCGGAAGCCGTACGTTACCAGCCTCTAATTGAAGTGCGCAAGACGCCGCAACCCGCTACGCTCACCGTGGTATGTGAAGGCCGTGGCAGCAGCACACGCGAGGAATGGGGGGTGCAATGGGACGTAACCCCCTACGGCCAATGGGCCCTTGCCGCGCGCGTGCAGTGCACCATCGCGCACGCTCAGGTCGCGCGCCAATGGTTTCATGAAGGCGAAATACTGGCTTTTTTGCCGATGGATGGCCCGCACGGGAACTTATGCGCCATTGTGTGGTCTGTCAGTCCTGAGCGCGCAAAAATACTGCAGGGCGCTGGGCCTGAGGATTTTTGCGAGGCATTGGAAATTGCCAGTCATGGCGTGATGGGGTCCGTTTCGCTGACCAGCGACCGAAAGGTCTGGCCGTTGCAACAGGCACAGGCGCGCCGCTGGACCGGTGTGGGGACTCAGGGAGCATGGGTACTGGCGGGCGACGCCGCACATAATATGCATCCGCTGGCGGGCCAGGGGCTCAATATGGGCCTGGCCGATGTGGCCGAGTTGGTACGGGTGCTGACCGATCGGCCGTATTGGCGCAGCGTCGGAGACCCCAAATTGCTGCGCCAGTATGAGCGTGCACGCAAAGCTGATTTTGCACTGATGGGGCAGGCCAACGATGCGTTGCACCAGTTGTTTGCCAGTCCCCACCCTGCATTGCAGGCGCTGCGCAACTGGGGCATGAACCGATTTGAAAGTAGCGGACCAATTAAACAATGGGTTGCACGGCGCGCGATAGGCGCGTTACGCAAACCGGCAACACAAGGCAAAAATATTACATGAACAACATCTTCAAATCCCTGCTGACCAGCGCTCTGGTTATTCTGTGCAGTGGCGTACTGGCGCAAGAGGCGGCCATTCGGAAAAACTTGACCGAGCGCCTGCCCCAACTCAAGGGCATTGACGAAGTCAGCAAAACGCCCATCCCCGGTGTGTACGAGCTGCGGGTCAATGGTACAGACATTTACTACACCGATGCCCAGGGCAACTACCTGATCGAAGGCAACATTATCGATCTGCGCTCCAAGCGCAACCTGACCGAAGAGCGCGTAACCAAGCTCACCGCAGTCAAGTTTGAAGACCTCCCCTTCAAGGACGCATTCACCATAGTACGTGGCAACGGCAAGCGCCGCATGGCCGTTTTTGAAGACCCCAACTGCGGTTACTGCAAGCGTTTTGAGCGCGACCTGCAAAAGGTGGACAACGTCACCATCTACATGTTTTTGTACCCCATTCTGGGAGCGGACTCTGGTGATAAATCCAAGGCCATCTGGTGCGCAAAAGACCAGGGCAAAGCCTGGCAGGACTGGATGGTGCGCGATCAACCCGTTCCCGCCGTACAAGCTGGGTGCGACACCACCGCGCTGGCCCGCAATGTTGAACTGGGCCGCGGCTACAAGATCACTGGCACACCGACCTTGATCTTTATCGACGGTAGCCGTGTACCAGGTGCGGTGGACACCAAACAAGTTGAAAAAATGCTGTCCGATGCCAAAGGCTGATTGCATGGATGCAATCCACTACCGGGTGGAGGTAGCCGACCTGCACGCCCACCTGTTTGGCGTGACACTCACGGTAGCGGCGCCATCAGTTGCTCAGGCCCTGCGGTTACCGGTTTGGATACCGGGCAGCTACCTGGTGCGTGAGTTCGCCAAGAACCTGCAGAATCTGCAATGCCGCCAAGGCAGCCGCGTGGTCGCTGTCAAGCAGTTGGACAAGGCAAGTTGGGTCGTGGACTGCGTAGCCGGCAAGCCACTGGTGATCCAGTATGAACTCTATGCCAACGACCCGTCCGTGCGCACCGCATGGCTGGATGCCACGCGAGGCTTTTTCAACGGAACCAGCCTGTGCCTGCTGGTTGAGGGCCAGCAAGACCAGTGCCACACCCTGGAACTTGTCGCTACTAAATCTATAGCGCACTGGGCCGTAGCGACGGGGGCTAGCGCCCTGAAAGTTAACAAGAGCGGGTTTGGGACCTACCGCGCAGACAACTATGACACGCTGGTCGATTGCCCCTTTGAAATGGGCCCATTCTGGAGTGGCACCTTCAACGCCTGCGGTATTCCGCACCGCTTTGTGGTGGCCGGTGCGCCGCCCAGCTTTGACGGCACAAAACTCCTGGCCGACACACAAGCCATTTGCGAGGCAGAAATCCACTTCTGGCATGAAGAATGCATCAAGAAGCATAGCGCCTCACGCAAGAAGGACGGGGGCCATAGCCCTATTCCGCATACAAACTATGTATTTATGCTCAACGCCGTAGCCGACGGCTACGGCGGGCTGGAGCACTGCAACTCCACAGCACTCATTTGCAAGCGTCAGGACCTGCCGCGTCTGCCACGCACCACGCTGGCGCCCACCACCCACAAGCAACCTGAGGGCTATACCACCTTGTTGGGGCTGATCAGCCATGAGTATTTCCACACCTGGAATGTCAAGCGCCTGCGCCCCGCAGAACTGGCAAACTATGACTACACCCAAGAGAACTACACCGAGCTGCTCTGGTTCTTTGAAGGTTTTACCAGCTATTACGACGACCTGCTGCTACGCCGCGCTGGCCTGATCGACAACGCCACCTACCTGAAACTGCTGGCCAAAACCATCAACGGCGTGATGCAAACACCTGGGCGCAAGGTGCAGTCCGTCGCCCAGGCCAGCTTTGATGCCTGGATCAAGTACTACCGCCAGGACGAAAACACGCCCAATGCCACGGTGAGCTACTACACCAAGGGCTCACTGGTGGCGCTGTGCCTGGACCTGACCCTGCGCGCCGAGGGCAAAACCACGCTGGACGCCGTGATGCGCGGATTATGGACGCGCTGCAGTGGCGGCCCCATGACCGAACAGGATTTGCTGGCGGTGCTGAGCCAGGTGTGTGGCCGCTCGTTTGCGCCTGAAGTTGCGCAGTGGGTGCACAGCACCAAGGAGTTGCCCGTCACCGCATTGCTGGAAAAACACGGCCTTCAGGTCCACCTCGAGCCTGACCAGGTTGCCCAGCAACTGGGCCTGCGGGTCAAGGAAGGCAATGGTCTTTTTATCCAGACCGTGTTGCGTGGCGGCGCTGCTGAAAAAGCCGGTTTCGCCAGTGGCGATGAATGGATAGCTGTTCAGCCAGCTGGTCAAAAAACCGGTGGCGCCTGGCGCCTGCAGACGCTGGACGACTTCACCCTCTATGCCGGCAATGCCACAAAGGTCACTGCCCTCGTTTCCCGCGACAAGCGCCTGCTGCCATTGACGCTCACGTTGCCCAAACCCAGTCAGGCTGTGCGACTGACCGTGCGTGATGACGCGCTTGCCAACGCCTGGTTGAGCCAGACGCCAGCGCCCCATTGAGTTTCCGTCCCTTTCAACTGACACAACCTGAATGCCTGCACCATGACCTACGAATGCATCACCACCCATATTGAAGGCGACAAAGTTGCCATCATCACCCTGAACCGCCCCAAACAGCTCAACGCCTTGAACGACCAACTGATGGACGAACTGGGCGACGCGCTCAAGGGCTTTGATGCCGACCCGGCCATTGGCTGCATGGTCATCACCGGTAGCGAGAAAGCCTTTGCCGCCGGTGCCGACATCGCGGCCATGGCCAAGTTCAGTTTCGTTGACACCTACAAAAACGATTTCATAACCCGCAACTGGGAAACCATCCGCTCGGTGCGCAAGCCGGTCATCGCGGCGGTCAGCGGCTTTGCGCTGGGTGGCGGTTGCGAACTGGCGATGATGTGCGATTTCATCATCGCCTCCGACACCGCCCGGTTTGGACAGCCCGAGATCAAAATCGGGATCATCCCCGGTGCCGGTGGCACCCAACGCCTGCCTCGCGCTGTGGGCAAGTCCAAAGCCATGGACATGGCCCTGACCGGCCGCATGATGGACGCCACCGAAGCAGAGCGCGCCGGGCTGGTGAGCCGCGTGGTACCGCAGGACAAGCTGATGGACGAGGTGCTGGGCGCCGCACTGCTGATTTGCAGTTTTTCCCAGCTCGCCACCATGGCCGCCAAGGAAACCGTCAACCGCGCCTTTGAAGGCAGTCTGTCGGACGGCCTGATGTACGAGCGCCGCCTTTTCCACGCACTCTTCTCCACCAATGACCAAAAAGAAGGCATGGACGCCTTCATCAACAAACGCAAGGCCGAGTTCACCCACCAGTGATTTTTGGCTATAATCATGCGCTTCGGTGATATAGCTCAGTTGGTTAGAGCGCAGCATTCATAATGCTGATGTCGG